>JANPMA010000176.1:0-25241 GCA_031422595.1 Novosphingobium sp.
TCGCCCACGAATACCGGCTGGAACCGCCGCTGGAGCGCGGGGTCTTTCTCGACGTGCTTCTGGTATTCGTCCAGCGTCGTCGCGCCGATGCAGTGCAGCTCGCCGCGCGCCAGCGCCGGCTTGAGCAGGTTGCTCGCATCCATCGAGCCTTCCGACGCGCCCGCGCCGATCAGGGTGTGCATCTCGTCGATGAACAGGATGATCTCGCCCTCGGCGCCCTTGACCTCGTCGAGCACCGCCTTGAGCCGTTCCTCGAACTCGCCGCGATACTTGGCGCCCGCGATCAGGCTGCCCATGTCGAGGCTCATCAGGCGGCGATCCTTGAGGCTGTCGGGCACGTCGCCATTGGCGATGCGCAGCGCGAGACCCTCGGCGATGGCGGTCTTGCCCACCCCCGGCTCGCCAATCAGCGCCGGATTGTTCTTGGTCCGGCGGGCAAGGATCTGGATAGTCCGGCGGATTTCCTCGTCGCGGCCGATCACCGGATCAAGCTTGCCGTCGCGCGCCGCCTGGGTGAGGTCGCGGGCGTATTTCTTCATCGCTTCATAGGCGTTTTCGGCGCTGGAATTGTCGGCTGTGCGCCCGCCGGTCAGCTCCTGGATCGCGGCCTCAAGCGCCTTCACATCGACCCCGGCGGCCTTGAGCGCCTGCCCCGCCGCATTGGTCTGCACAATCGCCAGCGCCTGAAGCATGCGTTGCACCGAGACATAGCTGTCGCCGGCCTTGGTCGAAAGCTGCTCGGCCTGGTCGAGCAAGCGGACCGAATCGTTTTCCAGCCCCGGCGCGGCCTGCGCGCCGCTGCCCGATACCGCGGGGATCTTGGCCAGGGCCTCGTCGACCTTGGCCACCGCAATCTGCGGGTTGCCCCCGGCGCGCTGGATCAGCCCGGCGGCCATGCCTTCGTTGTCTTCAAGCAGCGCCTTGAGAATATGTTCGGGGGTGATCCGCTGATGGCTCATCCGCACGGCAACGGTCTGGGCCGATTGCAGGAATCCCTTGGCGCGGTCGGTGAATTTCTCGAGGTTCATGGGTGTATCAGCCTCCTGTTACACCCGAAGGTAGTGTTGCACCTTGGCAACACAAGGGGTGCTTGGCATTTTTCACCGCCGCAGGCTACCACATGCTTTCAGGGAGAACGATTGATCATGCGCAAGTGGACGCCACTCTGCGCTCGCGCTCGATCCAGCCCTATGGTGCGGCGACCACCCGGCCGGCCAGCGCGCACCATGCCGACCAGGCCCCGCTGTTCGTCGCCAAGCAATTCAAGCCGGTCTGGTTCACCCGCGCGGAAGTGGCGAAACATGCCAAGAGCCGCGAAGTGATCAGCAACTAGGCAAAGAAAAGGGGCCCGGTTTCCCGGACCCCTTCGCTTGATCAAGTGGACTGCGCTCAGTTAGGACGATTGCCGCGCGGGCCTTCGCCGATTGCCCAGAACACGTGGGTCAGGGTCTTGCGGCCCGGCCCGTCAATCCGTTCGAAATAGGTCGGCCGGCCCTGACGGTCGAAGTGGACCGCACGGCCCCATTCGGCCGGGGTATCGCCCGAATCCGCCAGCGCGGCGGCCGAAGCGCCCGGCAACATCGCGCCGCTTTCAGCGTGATTGTAGATCGTCAGCAGCTGCTCGTAATCGTGCGCATTGGGGTGCTGGTTGCTCAGCGGATTGTTGGTGTAGTCCATGCAGGTGTTGAGATTCGGATTGTCGAACGCTTCATCCTGGTGGCCAAGGCCATAATCGTGGCCAATTTCCTGGCAGGTCACCATCGCGCGCCAGGCCGGGGTGTTGTACTGCGCGGTGTCGAAATAGGTGTCGTTGAGCTTGGTCGTGCCTTGCGAGATATGCCCGCCCGAAATCGAGATGCTGGCGATGCCCAGCCAGCCGGTGCCGCCATACCTGCTGTTGCAGACCTGGATGGTGCCGGCAACCGCGCGGCAGTTCTTGGGATTGGCCGATCCGGCAACCAGCGGCGACTGGATCACGGTCGAGACGTTCCAATCGTTGACTGCCGTAACCAGCGCAGCATCCCAGCGCGAATCGACATTGTCACCCACCGGCACAGTCAATTGGGTATTGGCTGCACGGGTCCAGTGATAATTGCTCCACGAGTGGTTCGCGAGTGCCGGGGCCGCAAACAGGGCCGCCGTGGTGGCCGCGAGTGCGATTCGGCGGCCCAATTTGAAGGATTTATTCGCCATCAGTACTCTCCTATTATTATTTTGAAACAATATTTCCTGATTATGCCTGACCTGAAAATAAAAATTTAGCATCGCCAGAACTTCAAACGCTGTTGCTTGCGCTGGGGAAAATCTGAATCACTTGAACGCGAACTACAAGTTTAATCTTGTGTTTTCCCTGTTTCAGGGGTGGACAACCCATCCTGCCCGGGTCCGGCGCCAGTTGTACCAGGTCCGGTCTGCCCGGTGATCGGGGGTGATTCATCGCCGTAACGGCGGTGGCGCACAATGTGCGGCGTGATCACGATATAGAGCTCGGTCTTCGAGGTGTTCGAGCGGCGATTGCGGAAGGCCTGGCCGATCAGCGGGATATCGCCCAGGATCGGCACCTTGCTCTTGGTGCTCAGCGAGTTCTCCTGGGTCAGACCGCCAATCACGAAAGTCTCTCCATCGCGCGCCGTGACTGAGGTTTCCGCTTCGCGCTGACTGATCGTCGGATAGCCCTGGCTATAACCGGTCACCGAAGACACCACCCCATAGATGTGCGAAGTGACATAGCCATCGGGGCTGACCCGCGGCGCGACCTGCAGGGTGACCCCGACATTGACGTACTGGACCTGCTGCGAAACCCCGTTGACGCCCGACAAGGTGATCGAGGTGAGGATCGGCAAGGCATCGCCGGTGATGATCTTGGCGGTCGAGCCCGACTGGGCGGAGATGCGCGGTCGCGAGACGATCCGCCCTTCGCCCTTCTGGACCTGCGCATAGATCGCCGCTTGCAAGGAAAAGCTCGGCTGGACCTTCGTTGGATCGAGCCCGAACGGGACGTACTGCCCAAACTGGACGGTCCCGGCCGCGATCTGCCCGTTCGCGTTGGTGAAATCGATCCCGACTGCCTTGGCCCCGGTTTCGGTCAGTTCGACGAACTGGGTTTCAAGGATGACCGAGTCGACCGGCTGGTCGATCAAGACGATCTGGGCCTTGAGCCGCGCAATCGTTTCTGGCGGGCCCCGCAGCCAGATCGCGTTAAGTCGGCGATCAACCGCCATATTGGCATCGATCGATTGTCCCAGCGGCCGCTCGTCGGGCTGGTTCTGTGGCTGGTTGGTATAGTTGGTGTTGTTGCCGTTGGCTGGCGAACCAAAACCAGGCTCGCGGCGGATGAACACGTTGTTCGGCTTGATCGTCACCCCATCGCTGAGCAGTCCCACCACTTCGCTGACATCGGCGTATTTCAGGATCACCAATTCATACCCGTCGGCCCCTGGCTGTGCAGCGAGGCCGGGTGGAACCGGCGCGCGGGACGAAAGCTCTGCATCGCCGGTTGCGACCGGCTGGTTCATCACCCTACCGCCGCGCTTCAGCGTGACCAGCAAGCCATCCCGGCCGCTTGTGGTGACGGTTGCCTGCGCGGGGCCATTGGCAATGAACCGCAACTTCACGCCTTCATCGCGCGAATCGATCTCGATCGCGCGGACGAAGCCCCGATATTCGGGCCGCGCAGCCATATCGCTGCTTTTCCCCGCCCCTTTCAGCAGCAAGGCCGGGCTGGCGGCGTCGCCTTGCACTTCATAAGGTCCGGCGCGCGGCGAGAAGACCAGCTTGAACACGGCCTGGTTGCTATCCTCAGCCAGATGCAGGATCGCAACCAGCGAGACTTCGCGGGTCGCCTGCTGGGCGATGGCCGGCTGGCTCGATCCGGCGAGAGATACCAGCGCGCCAAACGCCAGAAGCAACGCCAACATTAGGCTGCGGAACTTGTGCAACTAACGATCTCCCCACGCCCGACTGGCGGGCGAAGTGCGCGACCCTATAGCCGTGCTGGCGATTCGCAAGAGGGGCGTTCCCTTCATCGATGGCTCCCACCATGCGGTTCGTCGAATTGTGCTGTGCCACAGCCCTGGTTGTGGGAAGTAAGGCTGCGAAATACGGGGAGCTACTCTGTCATGCGCCGTTTCCTGTCTGCCTCGTTGCTGGCCCTTGCCTTGTCTGCCTGCGCCACCGCGCCCGCGCCCGATCTGGCCAGCACCGCGCCCCCGCCCCCCACCGAGGCCCCCGCAGCCAAACCCAAGGCCCAACCCGCACCGCTGGGCGAACTCGTCAGCAGGGTCGACATTCCCTATGAGCAGTTCACCCTGCCCAACGGACTGCAAGTGATCGTCCACACCGATCGCAAGGCGCCGATCGTGGGGGTTACCAGCTATTACCGGGTCGGTTCGAAAAGCGAGCCCAAGGGCCGCACCGGCTTTGCCCATTTGTTCGAACACCTGATGTTCGGCGGCAGCGAGAACGTGCCCAATTTCGACGTGCCGCTGGAAGGGGCCGGCTCCACCTCCACCAACGGATCGACCTCGTTTGACCGGACCAACTACGTTGAGACCGTGCCGACAGGCGCGCTTGATCTGGCTCTGATGATGGAAAGCGACCGGATGGGGCACCTGCTGGGCGCGGTCACGGAGGACAAGCTCGATAAGCAGCGCGCGGTGGTGCAGAACGAAAAGCTCCAGAGCGATAACGAGCCTTATGGTCTGGCCGACTATGCCATCACCGAAGGGCTGTTCCCGGTTGGCCACCCTTATCGCCACGCCCCAATTGGCTCGATGGCCGATCTCAATGCCGCCGCTGTACCCGATGTGCGCAAGTGGTTTACCGACAACTATGCCCCCAACAACGTGGTGCTGGTGCTGTCGGGGGATATCGACGCGGCGAGCGCGCGGCCGATGGTCGAAAAATGGTTCGGCCACATCCCGCGCGGACCCGAAGTACCCAAGGTCGAAGCCGGTCCGGTCACTCTGCCCGCGCCGCTGCGCCGCGAGATGAAGGACCAGGTGCCGCTGACCAAGGTCTACCGGGTCTGGTCGGGGCCGGGCCAGAACCATGCCGATGCCCCCGCGCTCGACATGGGCATGCGGGTGCTGGGCGGCCTCGCCTCGTCGCGGCTCGACAACCAACTGGTCCGCGGGCGGCAGCTCGCCACATCGGTTTCGGCCAATGCCCAGCAGTTCGAACAGGTCAGCTTCATTCAGGTCGAAATGGAAGTGAAACCGGGGGTGGACCTGGCGGTAGCCGAACAGGCGCTGGACGAGATCATCGCCAAGCTGGTTGCCGAAGGCCCCACCGCCGACGAACTGCAGCGCGCCGCAACCGGCGCGGTTTCGGGGCAGATCGCAGGCCTTGAGCAGGTCGGCGGGTTTGGCGGCAAGGGCTCGACGCTAGCCGAAGGGCTGCTCTATTCGGGCGACCCCGCGCAATACAAGAAAGACCTGGCCGCGATCGCCGCGCTGACCCCGGCGGATGTCCAGGCCGCGCTGGGCCGCTGGCTGTCGCGCCCGGTCTATTCGCTGGTGGTCAGCCCGGGGACGCGAACCGAGCGCGGCGAGGTCATGGGCGGCTGGGGCGACGAGGCCATGTCGGCTGCGCCCAAGCCCGACGCGAAGAAGCCCGCGCCCAAGCTGGCCAAGGGCCCCAAGCGCGAATTGCCCCCGGTCGATCCGGTCGGCGATCTGACATTCCCCAAGGTCGAGCGCGCGGCGCTGTCCAATGGCATCCCGGTGGTGCTGGCCCGCCGTAACGGCGTGCCCAAGGTGCTGGTCAGCCTGGCGTTCGACGCCGGTTTTGCAGCCGACCTGCAGGACGGGCCCGGAACCCAGTCGCTGATGATGTCGCTGCTGGATGAAGGCACCGACAATCTTGACGCCACCCAGATCGCCGAGGAACAGGAACGGCTGGGTGCCGGGATCGGGGTCGGCGCCGCGCTCGATAGCTCGGGCGTGACGCTCAACGCCCTGACCCCCAACCTCCAGCCCTCGCTCGACCTCTTGGCCGAACTGGTGCTGCGCCCCGCGTTCCGCGAGGACGATGTCAAGCGCGCCCGCGCCAAACGGCTGGCCGATATCGCCCAGTCGCAGGCCAGCCCGCGCGCGCTGGCCAATCGCAGCTTGGGCCCGATCCTGTTCGGTGCCGCGCATCCCTATGGCCAGCCCGGCGACGGCCTGGGCGATGCGAAATCGGTTGCTGCGCTCACTCCCGCTGCGCTGCGCGCTGCCCACGCCAAGTGGCTGCGGCCCGACAATGTCACGATCACCGTGGTCGGCGATGTGACGATGGAGCAGCTGAAACCGATGCTGGAGGCCAGCTTCGGCGCCTGGAAGGCTCCGGCCAGCCCGCGCCCGACCAAGGCGCTCGACGCTGCAGTGCCTGCGCCAAGCCCACGGATCGTGCTGATCGACCGGCCCAATTCACCGCAATCGGTGATCGTCGCGGGCCGGGTCCTGCCAATCAGCGGAGGCCAGCAAGGCCTGGAAGCGCTTGACCTTGCCAACGAAGTACTCGGCGACGGCTTCCTCAGCCGGCTCAACCTCAACCTGCGCGAAGACAAAGGCTGGTCCTATGGCGTGCGCACCGACGTCCGCAGCCCCAAGGGGCCGCGCAGTCTGGTCCTTACCGCGCCGGTCCAGGCCGACCGCACCGGGGATTCGATCGCGCTGATCCTCGCCGACATGCGCGCTTTCCCCAAGGCCAAGGGGGTCAACGCGGCCGAGCTCGCCCGGGTTACCGACGGCAATATCCGCGGCTTGCCCAACCAGTTCGAGACCAACGACCAGGTGCTGGGCGCGGTGCTGGCCAACCAGCTGCTGGGGCGGCCCGACGACTACCAGCTGTCGCTGCCCACCCGCTACCGCGCGATCGACGCCACGGCGATCGATGCGGCCGCTGCGCAGTATCTTCATGCCGATGGCCTGGTCTTCGTGGTGGTGGGCGATCGCAAAGTGGTCGAGCCGCAGCTCAAAAAACTCGGCCTGCCAATCGAGATCGCGAGCCCCGTTGACTCTGCGTCCGCAAAAGGCGAGTGAATGCACTACTTACCCCCCTGTAAGCGAGGAGAGTTCGAATGTCTGTAGCCGGCACTTATGAATGCGTGACCAAGACCCCGATGGGTGACCAGAAGAGCGACGTAACCATCGTGGTCGATGGTGACACTTTCACCGGTTCGAACGTCGGCGCGATGGGCTCGATGGAACTTGAAAACGGCAAGGTCGATGGCAACAAGCTGACCTGGTCGATGAAGATGACCGTCCCCATGCCGATGACGCTCGAAGGCGAAGCCACCGTCGATGGTGACGTGCTGACCGGCTCGGTCAAGGCCGGCGCGTTCGGCACTTTCCCGATGAACGGCACCCGCAAGGGCTGATTTTTTCGGTTTGAAACACGAAGGGCGCCGGGGGCAACCCTGGCGCCCTTTTTGTTTGCCCGGATAATTCGGCATCGGATTGAACCGGTTCCCTTCTGATCACGACCACTCATTGCCCGGCTCTGAGACGCGGGGTGATTTTCGATGAAGGGATCAAGTGATGAAGAGCTTCGGAAGAACCCGCCGCGCCATGCTGGGCACGGCGTTGACAGTACTGACAATGGGATCCGCCGCCGTGGCCCAGCAGGATGCGGCAATTCCCCCACCGCCCAAGCCTGGCGTGAAGGAAGTCGTGGTCAACTGCTGCAAATGCCTGGGCCAGGAAAGCGGGGCCGTCAGCATCAACACAGGCGCGGCACCCTGGATGGTTTCCAGCACGCCGACACCGCCGTGGCAAACTGTTGCCCAGTGGCAAGCCAACCCCGGCTTTAACGGGGTCTCGAACCCGTCACCGCTCGTCTATCCCGGCAACATCGGCGTCAATCCGCTTCCCAATGTCTGGACCAATGCCCTGGCCCCGGCCGCATGGCTGCAGCCCAATGCCAGCACGACGATGGGGAGCTATGCGAACGGGCATTATACCTACAGGCTGCGCATTCGGGTGCCCAATTGCACGATCAAGCAGAAGGTCGTGATCAGTGGCCGCATCGCCGCCGATGATCTGGCCAAAATGTATGTCGATGGGTCCGGCGGCGGGCCGGTCCTGCTGTCCTCGCCGCCTCCATATGCGGGCTTCGGTACGGCCGGGATCAAGACCTTCAGCCACACACTGAGCGGGCCGGGCGTCTACACCCTGCGGGTTGAAGTTGACAATCTGGGCGGCGGCCCGACCGGCATTGTCGTCAACGGCACGGCCAATGGCAAGTGCGACGACCGGATGGAAAAGGGCCGGGACGACCGCGACTAGGCCTCGCTATAAGGCAAAAGACCGGGCGCCGGGGGAAACCCTGGCGCCCGTTTCTGTATCACCCCAGCCGCTGCTTCAACACCTGGTTGACCAGCTGCGGGTTGCCCTTGCCTTGCATGGCTTTCATCGTCTGGCCGACGAAGAAGCCGAACAGGTTTTCCTTGCCGCCCTTGTACTCGGCGACCTTGTCCGCGTTGGCGGCGAGCACGGCGTCGACCGCGGCTTCGATTGCGCCGGTGTCAGAGGTTTGCTTGTTGGCCTCGATCTCGGCGGCGAGGTCGATCTCGCTGGTAAGGTGGGCCTCGAAGATCTCCTTGGCCTTGCTGCCCGAGATTTGCCCGCTTTCGGTCGCCACCACGATCGCGATGTTGGCTTCGAGCGAGTTCTTGGGGTGGTCGGCGGAGAGCGCATGGGCGCCCAACAGGCCGGGCCGCTCGGAAAGCAGCCAGTTGGCAACGCGTTTGGCGAGGTCCGCTTCGCTCTTGCTCGCCTTGGCCGCGACCGCGCTCAGCAATTCCTCGAACTGGCGCGCCACTTCGACATCGGCGGTCAGGACGTTGGCGTTGTAGGCAGAAAGCCCCAACGCACCTTCAAAGCGGTGACGCTTGGCGTCGGGTAGTTCGGGCAAGCTGGCCTGGCATTCGGCCAAGAAGGCGTCGTCGAGTTCCAGCGGCAGCAGGTCGGGATCGGGGAAATAGCGGTAATCGTGCGCATCTTCCTTGCTGCGCATCGAGCGCGTCTCGTTCCGATCCGGATCGTAGAGCCGGGTTTCCTGCACCACCCTCCCGCCGTCCTCGATCAGGTCGACCTGGCGGCGTGCCTCGCTTTCAACCACGGCCATGACGAAGCGGACCGAGTTGACGTTCTTGGTTTCGGTGCGGGTGCCGAACGGCTCGCCCGGCTTGCGCACCGAAACGTTGACATCGGCGCGCATCGAACCCTGGTCCATGTTGCCATCGCACGAGCCGACATAACGCAGGATCTGCCGCAGCTTGGCGACATAGGCCCCGGCCTCTTGCGGGCTGCGCATGTCGGGCCGGCTGACGATTTCCATCAGCGCCACGCCCGAGCGGTTCAAGTCGACATAGGACATGGTCGGGTGCTGATCGTGCATCAGCTTGCCGGCGTCCTGCTCGACGTGGATGCGCTCGATCCCGATGGTCTTGGTGCTGCCTTCGGGATCCTTTTCATCCAGCACCACCTCGATCTCGCCCTCGCCCACGATCGGGTGATAGAGCTGGCTGATCTGGTAGCCCTGCGGCAGATCGGCGTAGAAGTAGTTCTTGCGGTCAAACCGCGACCACTTGTTGATCTGGGCATTGAGCGCCATGCCCGTGCGCACCGCCTGGCGGATACATTCGCCGTTGGGCACCGGCAGCATCCCCGGCATCGCCGCATCGACCAGGCTGACCTGACTGTTGGGCTCTGCCCCGAAAGCGGTGGCGGCGCCTGAGAAGAGCTTCGAATTGGACATGACCTGGGCGTGGACTTCAAGGCCGATCACGACCTCCCATTCACCCGTGGCGCCGTGGATGCGATAGTTGCTCATGGGCTAAGCCGATAGAGCGCCTGCGCGGTCCTGAAAAGGGGTATTGCCGCATTTAAGCCCCTCACCTGAAGGGGAGGGGCTTATTGCCGCCCTGCCAGCCGCCGCGACCATTGCCGCGCGGGTTCCTCGATCCAGCGCCAGGTCAAATGGGCCACCCCGGCGCAGGCCGCGATCATCGCAAGCTGGACCAGCAGCGCCGGGACCAGCGGAAGGTCGATCGTCTTGACCGGAATTTCGCCTTGCCATTGATAGCTTGCCAGCGGCCAGCCGGTGAAGCGTGAGGCCAGCAGGAACAGATCGGCGATCCGGGCCAGGACCATCACGTGGACCATGTAGAACGAGTAGGAAATGGTCCCCAGCCAGAGCGGCCAGCGCAGCAACAACAGCCGCGAGAGCCAGCCCGACTGGTGCGCGAAGACAAGGACCGCCAGCGCCGAGGGCAGCACGATCAGCGCAGAATGGTCTGATCCGGGTGCGAACCAGACAAAGCCCACCACCAGCGCCAGCGCCAGCGGTTCAAGCAATCCGGCCAGCGGCAGCGCCGCTCCGGCCCAGGCGCGGTGGGCCAGCCAGCAGGCCAACCCCGCCGCAAAGCCCGCGAGGCCCCGCTCCAGGGCATTGGTCAGGCCCAAGGTGTCGACTTCGGCATATTGCAGCGCCAGGCCCAGCAGTCCAAGCCCCAGGAAAGCCGCCAAGCCGATCCGGCCCGCGCGAAAGGCCAGCACGGCCAGCGCATAGAGCAACAGCTCGATCCCGATGCTCCAGCTTACCCCGTTGTAATAATTGTGCTTGTCCGGGAAGTAGCCATCGAGCAACAGCACCGCGCGCAGCAGGTGCTCGGGCGAATGAACCCCGCTGAACGGCGCACGCAGGCTCAGTCCAGCCGACCCGAAGGCCCAGGCCGCCAGCTCAAGCGCGAGGAAGGCCGCAACCATCACCAGGTGCAGCGGCAGCACCCGCCCCAACCGCAACACCGCAAAGCGCAGGGGCGAGAACCCGCCGGCCAGCCGCGCGCCATAGCTTTCGGCGATGACAAAGCCCGAGATCACGAAGAACAGGTCGACAAACAATCCGCCGGCATTGGCGATTGGCAGCGTCGCCAGACCATTGCTGGCCGGCAGGTGGTGCAGCAGCACACCGAGCGCCGCGAGTCCGCGCAGCGAATCGAGCGCGGCGAAGCGGTGGGGCGGCACGGCGGTGCTGACCGTCACGGCGCGAGCGGATCGATCAGTTGGACTTCGGGGAAGTAACTGGCGAAGCCTTTGCGATCCTGCGTGACCAGTGGCCAGCCTCGATTTGCAGCCTGCGCACCAATCAGAAAATCGGGCAGGATGCTGGTCCGTGATCCACCTCGACGGCGATATTCGGCGAACGCGCGCCCGGCTTTGAAACAGTCAGTAAGCGACAGTTTCGCGATGGAAACACCGATTGCACCAAACAGACCTTCAACCTGACCAACATCCGAGAATCCCGAAGCCACTTCCGCGAAGATGATCTCATTGGCATAGGCGCGATGCGACAGCTTGAGGGCTGCAAGGGTTGAGAACAGTTGGGAGTCTTCATCACTCTCAAGCAACTCGATGACAATGTTGCTGTCGAGGATCAAACTTCCGGTCCTTCGCCCCTGATCCAGCGTTGGTATTCCAAACCATCCATCCCACCGAAGTCAGCGAGCGGTTTGAACTGTGCCCGCGCTTCGCGCAAACTGGCCGCGAATTTCGCCGTCCGCTCTTCCCGCAATGCCGGATTGTCTGCTTTGCGGATGTGCGCGTCGCCATTGGCGTCGAGCTCAAACTCCACCGCGTCCCCGGCCTTGAGGCCCAAAGCATCACGGATGTCCTTGGGAATGGTGACCTGGCACTTGGTGGTCAGGCTCGACCGGCGTTTGGGCGAGAGGTCGTTCATGAGTAGGTATTACCACAGATTGGTATTACCTGCAAGACTGGCAAGCTGACTGTGTAGGTGCACGCAGTGATGAAGTTCACTTCCAGCCTGGGCGGAGATTTCGAGATTCAGCCATGCCCGAGAACAGAATATTCCGTTCATGTTCATTGTCGAAGATCTCGACCACGACAACGCCGGTCCACTCCAAATGCCGAGGGGTCAACTCAAGATAGGCACCAGCGTATTTCCCATTGATGGCCTTGGCTTTCCAGCCTCTTATACGATCGCCAAAGGACGAACCCTCGCTTGTTAAAGCGATACCAAAACTAGGCGCTAGCTGGCCATCGACAGTTTCCAGAAACCCCCAGCCGTCAATTGGTTTGAGACTGATGGTTTGAGACTGATCACGGCCCCAGGTTACCACCACCGCTCCGGCCGGGCGCTGAACTGGGCGCGCTGCTCGATCGCAAGGCCGGCATTGAGGACGCCTTGCTCGTCAAACGCCTTGCCGATGATCTGCAAGCCCAGCGGCAGGCCCTCGCGGTTGAGCCCGGCGGGGACCGACATCGCGGGAAGGCCTGCAAGGCTGGCAGGAACCGCGAAAACGTCGTTGAGGTACATCGCCAGCGGATCGTCGCTCTTTTCGCCAAGGCCGAATGCGGCAGTCGGCGCAGTGGGGGCGAGGATCACGTCGCAGCGGGTGAAGGCGTTCTTGAAGTCCTGCGCGATCAGCGTGCGGACCTTCTGGGCCTGGGTGTAGTAGGCGTCGTAGAACCCGGCCGAGAGCACGTAGGTGCCGATCAGGATCCGGCGCTTGACCTCTGCCCCGAACCCGGCGGCGCGGGTGGCGGCGTACATGTCCTGCAGGCCCGCACCATCCGGCAGCTTGCGCAGGCCGTAGCGCACCCCGTCATAGCGGGCGAGGTTCGACGAGGCTTCGGCAGGCGCGATGATGTAATAGGCCGGCAGCGCATATTTGGTGTGCGGCAGGCTGATCTCGACGATCTCTGCGCCGGCATCCTTCAGCCAGGCGATCCCCTGGTCCCACGAGGCCGCGACATCGGCGTCCATCCCGTCCATCCGGTATTCGACCGGAACGCCGACTCTTTTGCCCTTCATGTCAGCGGAAAGTGCGGCTTCCCATTCGGGCACCGGCAGCTCCAGGCTGGTCGCATCCTTGGGATCGAACCCGGCCATCGCCTCGAGCATGATCGCGCAGTCGCGCACATCGCGGGCCATCGGCCCGGCCTGATCGAGCGAGCTGGCGAAAGCAACGATGCCCCAGCGGCTGCACCGGCCATAAGTGGGCTTGATCCCCGAGATGCCGGTGAAGGCCGCAGGTTGGCGGATCGAACCGCCGGTATCGGTGCCGGTCGCGGCAGGGGCCAGCCGCGCGGAAACCGCGGTCGAGCTGCCGCCCGAGCTGCCACCGGGCGCCAGCGCGGCGTTGCCGCCGTCGCTGCGCCGCCAGGGCGAAATGACATTGCCGAAGTACGAAGTCTCGTTCGACGAGCCCATCGCGAACTGGTCCATGTTGAGCTTGCCCAGCATGCCCGCGCCGGCGTCCCACAGGTTCTGCGATACGGTGCTTTCGTATTCGGGCTTGAAGCCTTCAAGGATGTGGCTGGCCGCAGTGGTCTGGACGCCCCTGGTGGCGAACAGGTCCTTCATCCCGATCGGCACGCCGCCCATCTTGCCCAGCGGCTGGCCCGCGGCGCGGCGCGCATCGGTGGCCTGAGCGGCGTCGATCGCCTTGAACGGCGTGGCGACGATGAAGGCGTTGAGCGCCGATGCGGCGGCGACATTGGCGTTGAACGCCGCGGCCACTTCAACCGCGCTGAAGTCACCCTTGGCAACACCATCGCGGATCGCCGCAACGCCCAGATCGGTAAGCTGGGTCATCACTCGATCACCTTGGGCACGCCGAAGAACCCGTCCTGCGGCGCGGGCGCATTGGCCAGCACCGCATCGCGGCGGCCGCCGCCAGTCAGCGGATCGGCGTCGATCACATCGGCGCGCAAGCGCAGGTGGTTTTCGATCACCGCGGTCATCGGTTCAACCCCGCTGACATCGACTTCGCCGAGCTGCTCAACCCAGGCGAGGATCGCGCCCAGTTCGGGGACCATCGCCGCAAGCTCAGCCTCGCTCAGCTTGATGCGGGCCAGCGCGGCGATCTTGGCCACGGTGGCGGTATCGACCGACATTGTGCGCTATCCTGTGGTTACTTGGTCTTGGGAGTGGATTTCGGCGCATCCTTGCCCGGCGCTTCGGCACCTTCGCCGCCCTGCATCTGCTGCATCTGCTGCTGTTGCTGCATCTGCATCATGGCTTCGAACTGCTGGCGCGGAACCACTTGAAGGATCTCGATATCGAAGACCAGGTCGCTGTTGGCCGGGATCACCACTTCGCCGCTCTGCGGATTGCGCTTTTCCTCGGGCCCATAGGCCTTCACCGCCGGGATGGTCAGCTTGTACTTGCCGCCCTGCTTCATCTTGAGCAGGCCCTCGGTAAAGCCGGGGATCATGCCGGCGACCGGCAGCGGAGCCTGCTGGCCTTCGTCGAAGGTCTTGCCGCTGGTCAGTTTGCCGACATAGTTGATCACCACCACGTCTTCGGCGGTAACCGCCTTGCCGGTCCCGGCCTTGACCGTTTCAAGATCGACGCTCTTGGGCAGCGAGGCCCAGGCCAGGCCCGCGGCGGCAAGCGCCACGGCGAGAACCCCCAGCCAGAGCTTGGTCAGCGCGCCCTTGGCGATGGGCTGGAGCGGTACGCGGGTCACTTCGGTCATGCGGAATCCTGTCTGAAAGATATGCAAAAGGGCGCGGAATTGTTCCGCGCCCTCATGGCCGATTGCAAGCTGTTCATCAAGCTTGCTTGGCGAGTTTACTTCACCCCGTCGCGTTCCATCCGCTTGCGCTCCATCTTGCGGGCGCGGCGGACAGCGGCGGCCTTTTCACGGGCGCGCTTTTCGCTGGGCTTTTCGTAGTGACGACGCAGCTTCATCTCGCGGTAGACGCCTTCACGCTGCAGCTTCTTCTTGAGCGCGCGCAGGGCCTGCTCGACATTGTTGTCGCGGACGAGAATTTGCATAAACTAAGCCACCTCACATACAACAGACCAGAGCCCCGCTTTGTCCCTCGCGGGGGTGCATCCGATTGAGTCGAAAAACACGAAAGTGGCCGAATCCCTTACAGGATCGGCTCGAACCGGCGGGCGGCTAGCAGGAACTCACCCCCTTGGCAAGCCCGGGGACTGCTTGGCGCGTGCCGATAATCCACAAATGCTGCATCCAAACTAGCCCCGGAACGGACCAGTCTGGCGCTGATGGCACCATATCATGTGTGCTAGAGACTGCGCAATCGCAATCACTAGGGGGAGATTGGTGATGCACAATCGGCGTAACCAGCAAGCCGCCACGCGGCGCGCTCCGGTACCCCGGCCCAAGGCCAAGCCCAAAGCGAAAACCAAGGCCGCTGCCGCATTTCCCGCCGACGTCGCTATCCCGCCGCATCGCGGAGCCTCTGCCCGCATCGCCGCGATCCCGCTTCCGATCCCCTTGGCCGCGGCGACACCCCCCGCTGCGGCCAGGGTCGCAGCGCGGCCGCTCTTCGCCATGCCCCCGCCGGCGGCGACAGAGCGGCCGCGCACCCGTCCGAAACGCAAAGCCAAAGCGAAGAGCAAGACCAAACCGCGCACTGCCACCAGGCCAGCACTCGCGCTACCCGCCATGCCCGAACCGCTGGTCGTTACCGCCCCGTTGCTCACGACGCGCGCGCTTGCACCCTATCGCCCAGCCGGGCTGATCGACCAGGTGACGCACTGGCTCGGCCGCCAGCTCGAGCTGACCTGGCAGCGCCTCGGCGGGGTCAAGCCCGACTCCGCTCTCGAACTGAAGCACCTGCGACAGGAGAACGCCCGGCTCCAGGCCCAGCTCGAAGCGCTGCTGGCCTTGCAGGATAGCCCGTCCAGATCCGCGTCGGCAGGCACACTGCTTCCCCAAACCTGACCCGGCGCGCCGCAGCGGCGGCATCGGACGCAGAGGCCCGCGTCACCACCCCCAATGCCGCCGCCGCCCTTCTTGCTTGCTGGACACTTGCTGGACTGGGGTCTCTGACCTAAGGCCGCTGGCGTGACTGCACCGCCATCCTTCCTCGCCGCATCGCTCTATGTCGCCCTGGGCGGCGGGATCGGTGCGTGGCTGCGCTATCTGACCGGAGTGGCCTTTACCCGCGCGATTGGTCCGGTGGCGGCCAGCGCCTTTCCCTGGGCTACCCTGACCGTCAACGTGCTGGGCAGCCTGGCCGTGGGCCTGCTGGCCGGCTGGCTGGCACGCTACGGCACTGGGGGTGAGCAATGGCGCTTGCTGCTGGGGATCGGCCTGCTCGGCGGCTTCACCACCTTTTCCGCCTTCAGTCTGGAACTGGCGCTGCTGATCGAGCGCGGGGCGCTGGGTACCGCCGCGCTCTATGCGGTGCTGTCGGTTCTGGCGGGGCTCGCCGGGCTGTTCGCCGGGCTGGCCTTGATGCGGATGTCAGCATGAGTACCGAAGTTCGCCAGTTCACCGTCGGCGCCGATGACGAAGGCGTGCGGCTTGACCGCTGGTTCAAGCGCCACTTGCCGCAAGTCGGCTTTGCCACGGTCAGCCGCTGGGCGCGGACCGGGCAGATCCGGGTCGATGGCAAGCGCGCCGATCCGGCTGACCGGCTCAGCGCCGGGCAGGTCCTACGCGTGCCCCCGGGCGGCGAGCAGGCCGAGCGCGGCCCGCGCATCCGCAAGCCACTGAGCGAGGAACAGCGGCTGCTGGCCAAGGACATGGTGATCCTGCGCACTGCCGCCGCGCTGGTGCTCAACAAGCCGCCGGGCCTCGCCACTCAGGGCGGCAGCGGCACGCATGAGCATGTCGATGGGCTGCTCGATGCCTATGCCGACAACAACGGCCCGCGCCCGCGGCTGGTCCACCGGCTCGACAAGGATACTTCGGGCGTGCTGCTGATCGCCCGCACCCCGGGCAGCGCGGCGTTCTTTTCCAAGCAGCTTTCGGGCCGCAGCGCGCGCAAGATCTATTGGGCTCTGGTCTTGGGCGTGCCCCAGATCGAGGACGGGCTGATCGAACTGCCCTTGGCCAAACAGCCCGGCACCGGCGGCGAAAAGATGATGGTGGACGAGAGCGGCGTCATCGGTCCTGGGGGGGGCCAGTCAGCCCGCACCCGCTACCGCGTGCTTGACCGGGCCGGCAACCGTGCCGCCTGGGTCGAGCTGCAACCCTTGACCGGGCGCACCCACCAGCTGCGCGTCCACATGGCAGCGATCGGCCACCCGATCGTCGGCGACGGCAAATACGGCGGCAAGGACGCGTTCCTTTCGGGCACGATCAGCCGCAAGATGCACCTCCACGCGCGGCGTCTGATCATCCCGGCCCCCGGCGGCGACGAGATCGACGTGACCGCTGAACTGCCCGAACACTTCGCCGCGAGCATGGCCGGCCTGGGCTTTGACCCAATGGACGGCGCTCAGATCCCGCTGCCCCCGCCTCCGCCCCCGCGCGAGGTCAAGAAGGCCGAAGCCAAGGCCCACGCCAAGCAATACCGCAAGGAACGCCGCGGTGAGCGCCGCAAGCGCGGTGAGGCCGATCCCGGACCAAAGCGTGCGCCAGCGCGCAAAGGCCCGGCCAAGGACGCCACCAGGCCCGCCGCAAGAGGTCCGGCCAAGACCACCGCCAAGCCCGCCGCAAGGGGTCCGGCTAAAGGCCCGGCGAAAGGTCCCGCCAAGCCGAGGAAGCGCTGATGCACCCCAATTCCGCTTTCCGTCACGAAGACCGCGCGTTGCTGGAAACGCTGGTCGAGGAAGTCGGCTTCGGGATGGTGTTCGCGGCCACACCTGACGGCCCGCGCGTGGCGCATGTGCCTTTGCTGTGGACCGGCGACGGCGTCGTGCAGTTCCACCTGGCGCGCGGGAATGCGCTGACCAAACACCTTAACGGAGCTACTGCCCTGGCAGTGGTCAACGGGCCGGACGGCTATGTCAGTCCGCGATGGTACGCCGATGAGACTCAGGTTCCGACCTGGAACTACGTTACAGTCGAGCTGGAAGGCCGCGTACGGCGCATCGACAGTGAAGGTCTGCTTGGGCAGGTTACCGCCCTGTCTGACAAGCACGAAGCACGGATCGCCGAAGGCAAGCCGTGGACCATGGACAAATTGCCCGAGGCCAAGAAGCGCGGCTTCCTCAACGCAATCGTCGGATTCGAAATGGAAGTGCAGGTCTGGCGCGAGACCATGAAGCTGAGCCAGAACAAGCCGGCCGACGAACGCGAGCGAGTGACGAGCGGGCTTGAAGCCGCAGGATCCCTTGCACTGGTTCAGCTGATGCGCACACTTGCCCCATGACCCAGCGGCTCGCCCTGTTCGATTGCGACGGCACGCTGGTCGATGGCCAGGCCGGGGTGGTCCATGCGATGGAGGCAGCTTTCGCCGAACTGGCCCTGCCCGCGCCCGATCGGCACCAGGTGCGCCGGATCGTCGGGCTGAGCCTGCCGCAAGCGATCCGTCTGCTCGTCCCCGATGCGGGCGAAGCGGTCCGCGCCGAGCTCGATGCCGCCTATCGCCGGATCTTCCGTGCGGCGCGCGAAAGCGGCCAGCTGGTCGAACCGCTGTACGACGGGATCGCCGAACTGGTGCGCCAGCTCGATGCCGCAGGCTGGCTGCTGGGTGTCGCCACCGGCAAGAGCCAGCGCGGGTTGGAGCATTGCCTGGCCACCCACGGGCTCACTGCGCGCTTTGCCACGCTGCAAACCGCCGACAACCACCCTTCCAAGCCGCACCCGTCGATGGTCGATGCCGCGCTGGCCGAAACCGGCGTCATGCGCGAGCATTGCGCGATGATCGGCGATACCCAGTTCGACATGGCAATGGCAGTCAATGCCGGGGTGCGTGCCTTGGGGGTCGACTGGGGCTATCACACCGTGGAAGAACTGTTCCAAGCGGGAGCTGAGGCGGTTGCCGCCAGCCCGGCGCAATTGAAGGAGCTTCTGAAATGAATGCCAACGAAGCCGATGCCAAGACTCGCTTCTTCATCCTCTCCGCCGTCCGCCTGGCCAGCCTGGCGCTGATCGCGGTGGGCATGGCGATTATCGCCGGCAAGATCGACATTCCCAAGCCCGCCGGGATCGCCTTTGCGGTGTTCGGGCTGCTTGAACTGTTGCTGCTGCCGCCGTTCCTGGCCCGCAAATGGAAGTCGCCGAAAGGATGAAGCGGTTCTGGAAGGAAGTAGGGGTCACCGAAGCGGCGGCCGGCTTTTCGGTCGCGCTCGACGGCCGCGCCTTGAAGACCCAGGGCAAACGCGCGCAAGTGGTGCCGAGCCGCGCGCTGGCCGAGGCGCTGGCGGCCGAATGGGCCGCGCAGGGCGAGAAGATCGATCCCGCCGGGTTCGTGCTGCGCGATCTCGCCGACATGGCGATCGACGTGATTGCACAGCACCCCGCAGCGGCGATCGCCGACCTGCTGCGCTACGCTGAAACCGATACGCTGTGCTACCGCGCCGACCCGAACGAGCCGCTGCACGCGCGCCAGCTTGAGCTGTGGGAACCGCTGCTGAGCGCCGCCGAAGCGCGCTGGGACGTCCATTTCGAACGCATCGCGGGCGTGATCCACCGCCCGCAATCGCCCGCCATGCTGGCGCGGCTCAAGGCTGTTCTCGAAACCCAGGACAACTTCACGCTCTCTGCGCTGGCCACGCTGACCGCGCTCAGCGCCTCGCTGGCGATTGGCCTCACCGCGCTGGAAGAGAACGCCGATGTCCGCCAGCTGTGGGCCGCCGCCGAGCTTGAGGAAGAATGGCAGGCCGAATTGTGGGGCCGCGAAGCGGAAGCCGAAGTGCGGCGCGCGCGGCGCTTCGCCGCGTTCAGCGCAGCGCAGGAATTCGCAAGCCTGGCAAGGAGTTAGCCCGCCACCATCCAGTCGGCTACTTGCCCGGCCACATCGTTGGCCGCCTTGTTGAGCGCCGGGCCGACAAATTCGGGCTTGGCCTGCACCCCTGCCACTATGCTTTCGAACCGCTTGGTCTGCAGCTCGCCCTTGGGGCCGGTGCGCATCGCGTCAAAGCGCACGACGGCCGACTGGCTGCGCACGTCATAGCCCAGATCGATCAACCGGCCCGAAAGCCGCGTGCCGCCAACCGGGGCGGCCTGGGTATCCTCGAGCACCAGCGCCGCAGTGCGGGTCCGCAGCGTTTCGGCGAGCAGCCCGCGGAACAGCCGCGAGGGCCGTTCGACCCAGGCCGTGCCGACCAGGTAGGCAACCTGGGTATCATCGACCTGGACCGGGATCCGCAGCACCGCGAGCCGCTGGTCGGTCTCGGGCTCCATCACCATGATCGCGGTGGTGCCGGTGCCGCTGGCTACGGTCCCGGCCGGGACCTGCTTGTCGGCCGAAAGCGTCAGCAGGAACGGCGGCGGCTTGGCTCCGCCCAGGCTGACGCAGCCGGCTGTGGCCAGCATCAGCGCGGGCACGGCCAGCATCTGGATCGCGGCACGGCGCATGCGCATAGTCCCCCTCATGGCTTGTAATCCGGCAACTGGTCACCGCCCAGCAGGCCCTTGGCGCCCTGTTCGTTGAGCTTTTCGGTCATCGCCCTGAGCGACTTGGTGGTCGAGCGTAAATCGCGGATCGTCGCTTCGGCTTCAGGCAGGGTGTTCTCATTGAGCCGCCGCGCGCTGGGCCGCATGTCGGTCAGGAGGCCCTCGAGCTGGTCAGAGGCCTTGTTGATCGATTTCAATGACTTGTTGAACTGGCCGACCATCGGCCGGAAGTCCTCGTTCATCATCGCATTGGTCGATCCGGCGATCTGCTGGAACTGAGCCAGCGCGGTCTGCGCCTCGATCATCGTCTTCTGCAGTTCGAGCAAGGTGCGCTGGAGCTGCGGCGAGGCATCGGCCAGGCTGCCGCTCATCCGGTCGGCATTGGCCAGGATATTCTCGATCGACTGCTGGTTCTTGTCGGAAAACATCGCTGTCAGCCGTTCGGTCAGCGTCGCCAGCCGCTCGAGCAGCACCGGCGCCGAATTGAGCAGTTCGCCCAGCCCCCCGCGCTTGGTCGGGATCACCGGCACGCCTTCGGGGCAGGTGGCGCGCTTGTTCACTTTGTCGCAGGTCAGCAGCGGCGCTTCCTTGCTCGCGCCTTCAAGCTGGATGTTCGATATCCCGGTGAAATTGCTCTGGATCGTCGCGGTGATGCCCAGCCGCACCGCCACTTCCTTGTCGACCGAGATCCGCACCCTGACAAAGCCGGGGTCCTTGTGCCACAGCTCGATCACCTTGACCTGGCCGACCGGCACGCCCGAGAAATTGACCGCCGAGCCTTTCGACAGGCCGTCGACCGCCTGTTTGAAGAAGATGTCGTACTCGTTCTTGCTGCCCTCGTTCAGCCGCGCGATCCAGATGATCGCAGCGGCGAGCAGGCCCAGCAAGGCCAGCGTCACCGCCCCTACCCAGACATTGTTGGCTCTGGTCTCCATTGCCGCTCTAATCCCCTGCCTTGCCGTGTTTGTCCATCGCTTTGGCGCGTCGCTGCGATGCCTTGGCCGCCCGCCCGCGCGGACCGTTGAAGTATTCCTGGATCCACGGATGGTCGAGCGCGAGCAATTCCGGGATCGTCCCGACCGCAATCACCCGCCCGTCGGCGATCACCGCCACCCGGTCGCAGATCTCATAGAGCGTATCGAGGTCGTGGGTGATCAGGAACACGGTGTGCCCGAGCGTGTCCTGCAATTCCTTGGTCAGCTCGTCAAAGGCCGCCGCGCCGATCGGATCGAGCCCGGCGGTCGGCTCGTCGAGGAACAGCAGTTCCGGATCGAGCGCCAAGGCCCGCGCCAGCCCGGCGCGTTTCTTCATCCCGCCCGACAGCTCGCTGGGATACTTGTCCGCCGCTTCGGGCGGCAGGCCCGAGAGACGGACCTTGTATTCGGCGATTTCGCGGCGCAGCTCAGGGCCGATCTCGGGGTGAAATTCCTTGAGCGGAACCTCGATATTCTCAGCCACGGTCAGCGTCGAGAACAGCGCCCCGCCCTGGAACAGCACGCCCCAGCGGCTGCGGATATCGACCTCATCCTCCTCGCGCGGCTCGCCCAGCACCTGGCCCAGCACTTCGATCCGCCCCTGGCTGGGCTGCTGCAACCCGATGATCGAGCGCATCAGCACCGACTTGCCGGTGCCCGAACCGCCGACCACGCCCAGGATCTCGCCGCGCCTGACCTTGAGGTCGAGCTCTTCGTGGATCACGTGGCTGCCGAATTCGTTCTTGAGCCCTTCGACCACGATCGGAAATTCGGCATCGAACTGGAGCGAAGTCATCCCCACCCCACTTCGGTGAAGAACACCGCGAAAAAGGCGTCGAGCACGATCACCGCGAAAATCGCCTGGACCACTGCTTCCGTGGTCTTGAGCCCGACTTCCTCGGAATTGCCGCGGACCCGCATCCCCTGATAGCAGCCCGCCAAGGCCACGATCAGGCCAAACACCGGGCCCTTGATCAGCCCGACCCACAGATCATGGATCGGCACTACTTCCTGGATCCGGGTCAGGAAAGTGAAGAATGGGATCTCCAGGCTGAACATCGAAATGAATGCCCCGCCGATGATCGCCAGAATTGCCGCATAGAAGCCCAGCAAGGGCATGATGATCACCGATGCCATCACCCGGGGCAGCACCAGCGCCTCGACCGGGGAAACCCCGATGGTGCGCATCGCATCGACTTCCTCGGTCAGCTTCATCGTCCCGATCTGCGCGGCGAAGCTCGATCCCGAGCGGCCGGCGAACATGATCGCGGTCATCAGGATGCCCAGTTCGCGGAACGAGAGCCGCCCGGTCAGGTTGACGGTATAGATCTCTGCCCCGAACTGGCGCAGCTGGACCGCGCCCTGCTGGGCGATCACGATCCCGATCAGGAAGCTCATCAGCCCGACGATCGGCAGGGCCCCGACGCCGACCAGCTCCAACTGGCGGACCAGCGAAATCCACCGCATCCGCGAAGGATGCCGCAGCACCCGCAGCCAGGCGATCAGCAGCGAGCCGAGGAAGTCCAACAGATCGACCACGCCGTCCTTGTAGGCGATTGCCATCCCCCCGGTCTTTTCGAGCACCTGGGTCAGCGCCGAGGCCGGCGCGCCAGCTCCGTCTTCGGGCGCGGCAATTTCGCTTTCGCCCACTGCGGCGATCAGGCGCTCGGCTTCCTTGCTGGCGCCGGTAACCTTGGCGCCATGCTCACCGGCCAGCCGCGAGACGATCCAGGCACCGACCGTATCGATCGCGCCCACGCCGGACAGGTCAATCAGCGCCACAGGCCCGTCCAGCTCGCGCAGGCGCACATCAAGTTCACCCACCGAGCTGACGACCATCGGCCCGGCCAGCGCCACCCGCAGCGCGCCGTCGGCCTCGGTCTCGGCAGTAAAGTCAGCCCATTCGCGCATCACCGCGATGTGTGCGGGAAAAATGCGGCTGGGGCAAGGCGGGTGGTTTTGGTCTCACGCGGAGGCGCGGAGGCGCGGAGAAGAAGGGAGAAGGTGGTCACGCAAAAGCACGAAGGCGCGAAGCGGTCGCGCCGCGCCGCAGGCAATATCCTTCATTCGCAACGTATCGCCTTGCGCAACGTTTGAGATTGAAGCGGACTTCGTCCGAGGAGCTACACCTTCGCGCCTTCGCGTGAACCAATCCTTCTTCTCCGCGTCTCCGCGTCTCCGCGTGAACCAAATCATTGCACCCAGCCCGCCCCGCTGGCAAAGGCCGCCTCACGATGACCGACAATCAACTCGACAAGACTTTCGACCCCGCCGCGATCGAGGCGAAGTGGTATGCGCACTGGGAAACGAACGGCCTGTTCCGCCCGGAACGCCCCGACGCGCAGCCGTTCACCATCGTCAACCCGCCGCCCAACGTCACCGGCAGCCTCCACATCGGCCACGCGCTGGATAACACGCTGCAAGACGTGGTGATCCGCTATGAACGGCTGCGCGGCAAGGATGCGCTGTGGGTGGTCGGCACCGACCATGCGGGCATCGCGACGCAGATGGTGGTCGAGCGCCAGCTTGAGCAGAACCAGGACAAGCGCACCAACTACAGCCGCGAGCAATTCATCGACAAAGTGTGGGAGTGGAAGCACGAAAGCGGCGGCACGATCACCCAGCAGCTGCGGCGGCTGGGCTGTTCGATGGACTGGTCCAGAGAGCAGTTCACCATGGACCCGCACTTTACCAAGGCGGTGGTGAAGGTCTTCGTCGACCTCTACAATCAAGGCCTGATTTACCGGGATAAACGCCTGGTCAACTGGGACCCCAAGCTCAAGACCGCGATTTCCGACCTTGAGGTGGAAACCCGCGAGATCAAGGGCAGCTTCTGGCGCTTCCGCTATCCCTTTGCCGATGGCTCAGGCCCAAATGGCATGGAATATCTCGAAGTGGCGACCACCCGTCCCGAAACCATGCTGGCCGACATGTGCGTCGCGGTGAATCCCGAGGATGCACGTTACAAGGCGGTCATCGGCAAGGAGATCCTTCAGCCGATCACCGGCCGCCGGTTCAAGGTGGTGGCCGATGAACACGCCGATCCAGAACTAGGCTCTGGCGTGGTCAAGATCACCCCGGGGCACGATTTCAACGACTTCGAAGTGGGCAAGCGCGCCGGGATCAAGCCCGCCGACATGCTCAACATGTTCGATGCCGAAGCGAAGGTGGTGCAGACCGCCGACGGGCTGGTGCCGGACGAATTCGTTGGCCTGGAACGGTTTGCGGCGCGCAAGTTGGTAGTCCAGCGGATGAAGGAACTCGGTTTCCTGATCCCGCATGTCACCAAGGACAAGGACGGCGAAGAGGTTCAATCCGATGCCGAACCCCGCACCATCCAGACCCCCTTCGGCGACCGCGGCGGGGTGGAAATCGAGCCCTGGCTGACCGACCAATGGTACGTCAACGCCGAGGAACTGGCCAAGGCCCCGCTTGAGGCGGTGCGCAGCGGCGCGGTGGAGATCGTGCCCAAGAGCTGGGAGAAGACTTTCTTCAACTGGATGGAGAACATCCAGCCGTGGTGTGTCAGCCGCCAGTTGTGGTGGGGGCATAGGATTCCGGCTTGGTATGACTCGTTCGGAAACGTTTTTGTTGCCGAAACGGTTGAAGTAGCAACTCAACTGGCGAACGAGAAGAATGGTTTCGCGACAGCGGTTTCTCAAGACCCCGATGTCCTCGACACCTGGTTCTCCTCAGCGCTGTGGCCCTTCGCCACGCTGGGCTGGCCGGATGAGCCTCCCCGGCACGGGGAGGGGGACCATGCGAAGCATGGTGGTGGGGGCTCGCCTCCACACGCGACCTCGCATGGTGACGATAGCCCCCTCCACCACCCTGCGGGCGGTCCCCCTCCCCGTGCCGGGGAGAATTTGCTCGCCCGCCACTACCCCAACGACCTGCTCGTCTCCGGGTTCGACATCCTGTTCTTCTGGGACGCGCGGATGATGATGATGGGGCAGGCGATGACCGGGCAGAACCCGTGGCCGCGGCTC
>JANPMA010000177.1:0-2705 GCA_031422595.1 Novosphingobium sp.
CAGCGGTGAGAGCGCGCGGCGGGTCGGCCTCGCCGTCGCAAACTCGCCGCTGGTCAAAACCGCGATTGCAGGGGAGGACGCCAACTGGGGCCGCGTGGTGATGGCGGTGGGCAAGGCAGGTGAACCGGCCGACCGCGACAAACTCTCGATCGGCTTCGGCGGCACCTGGAGCGCGCGCGAGGGCCTGCCGCTGGCCGATTATGACGAGGCGCCGGTCACCGCGCACCTCAAGGGGCAGGAGATCTCCATCGAAATCGACCTGGGCTTGGGCGATGGCCGCGCCACGGTCTGGACCTGCGATCTGACCCACGGCTACATTTCGATCAACGCGGATTATCGCTCGTGAGCACGCTCGACGCCGCGATCCTCGATCTGGTGCGCGAGACCACCCGGCGAGTGATCCTGCCGCGCTATCAGAACCTGGCCGCACACGAAGTGTTCGAGAAGGCCGCCGATGATCTGGTGACCGTAGCCGACCGTGAGGCCGAGGTGATGCTTTCGGACGGCCTGGCGAGGATCGACGCATCGCTTGCGATCGTCGGCGAGGAAGCAGTCGCCGCCGATCCCGCCGTGCTCGATAGGCTGACCGGCCAGTGCTGGATCATCGATCCGATCGACGGCACCGCCAACTTCGCCGCTGGCAAACCGCCGTTCGGGATTTTGATCGCCCGCAGCGACGCAAGGCGGGCGATGTCAGGCTGGATCTACGATTGCCTGACCGATCGCTTCTGCGCCGCGCATCGCGGAAGCGGCGCGTTTGTGAATGGAACGCGGATTGCCGCCCGGACCACTGGCGAAAACCCGCCGGTCGCCGGACTTTCCAAGCTGTTCATCACCCCCGAGCAGGCTGCCTGGGTCGAAGCCAACATCGAGCCGCACTTTCAGCTCGTCGAAATCCCGCGCTGCGCGGCCGAACAATATCCGCGGCTGGCGCTGGGGCAGAACGACATTTCGAACTTCAATCGCGCCTTGCCCTGGGATCATGCTGCCGGCGTACTGTGGCTCAACGAAGCGGGCGGCATGGCGGCACGCTTTGACGGGGGAGAGTACTTCGTCGACGAACACGCCCGCCCCGGTCTGCTCGCCGCGTCCACCCCGGCGCTGTGGGAGGATTACATGGCGATAATCAGGCCGCTGATCAGAGCACGCTCTCAAGCCAGCCCTTGAGCTGGCTCTTGGGCGCGGCGCCGAGCTTCTGGGCGACCGGTTCGCCGTTCTTGAACAGCACCATCAGCGGGATCGACTGGACCCCGTACTTGCTGGGCGTGTCGGTGCTTTCCATGATGTCCATCTTGACGATGCTGACCTTGCCAGCCAGTTCCTCGCTGATTTCCTCGAGCGCGGGGGCGATCATCTTGCACGGGCCGCACCAATCGGCCCAGAAATCGACCAGCACGGGAGTGTCGGAGCCGAGAACTTCGGCGGCGAAGCTGGCATCGGTTACGGCTTTGGTGGCCATCGGGATTCTCCTTGAAGGGTTGAGCCCAATCTAGGCGGCAAAGCCCGGATGGCAATCGCTGCGGCTCAAAAGGTTTCCTCCGCTGCGATCAACGCCTGCTTGTGGACGGCAAGTAGCTCCGCCGGGATCGCCAGCAGCACCGGCACCTGGGTGTAAAGCAGCGCCGCCTCTACCATGCGCCCGGGATAGGCCGTTTCGAGCGCAGCGGCATAGGCAGCCATCTGGCGCAGGATCGAGGTCGGCACTTCATCCAGGCTGGCGGGCGGGCGGCGGGCGGTCTTGAAATCGACCAGGCGGATGCGATCCGAAAGGATCAGCAGCCGATCAATTGTTCCCGCCACTACCTGCCCACCCACCGCTGCGGCGATCGGCACTTCGGCCAATGCGGCGGGCGAGAACAGTTCGGCCCAGGCCTTGGTTTCGAGGACCGCGAGCGCTGCTGCGATCATTTCAGCACGCGCCGGGGCAGCGAATTCGGCGCCCGATCGCGACAGCCAGGCCAGGGCAGCGGCCTTGCGCTCGGCGGGCGGCACTTCGGGCAGCCGTTCGAGCAATTTGTGCATCAGCACCCCGCGCTTCGCCGCAGACGCGCCTGACCCAGGCGGCCAGGGTGGATCGGCTTCGGCATCCTCGCCAAGCGAGGAAGGCGCCAGCGGCCGCGGCGGGCGCGGTTCGGCGGCGACGGCGCGGTGCAGCCACGGCGGCGGCAATGGCAATTCCTGCGTGGCGATCACAACCTGCTCGGCGGGGACCAGTACCGGCGCTTCGCCGTGTTCCACCCGCGCCCCCCAGATCGGATCCTCAAGCCATTCTTCGGGCTGGAACTGGGCGGAAATCCGGGCGTACCAACTGTCCGGCGCCGGGCCGTTCGTCTCCCTGGGACCCAGCGCTCCGGCGATGAACAACGCCTCTTCCGCGCGGGTCATGGCGACGTAAAGCAGCCGCCAGTGCTCTTGCATCTCCTCAAACTGTTGCTGTTCTTCCACCGCAGCGATCGGGCCCTTCTTCTCGGCATCGCGCAAAGACGGCAGCGGGATCTGACGGGCGGCATCGTACGGATCTGGCAAGGCCAGCGGGCTACCCTTGGTGCTGCGGGGATTGTCCGCGGCATCGGCCAGGATCACGATCGGCGCCTGGAGCCCCTTGGCGCCGTGGACGGTCATCACCCGCACCTGGCCGCCGCCTTTGCCCGCCTCGCGCTTGAGTTCACCCTCGCCGGCATCGAACCAGCGGATGAAAGTCTGCA
>JANPMA010000178.1:0-4473 GCA_031422595.1 Novosphingobium sp.
GCGGGCCACGGCCTGGATCGTCCCGCCCTTGCCGGCCGTATCACGGCCTTCGAACAGCACCAGGATCCGCGCGCCCGTGGCCGCGGCCCAGCGGGCCATGGCGACCAGCTCTTGCTCGAGCGGGTCATAGAGCTTTTCGAACTTCTTGCGTTTGAGCTTCTTCATGGGCCCGAAAATGCGCCTGTCGGGCCAGGCTGGCAAGCCATCGAATTGGGCGTTGCCGTCCCGTTTCGATAAAGTTACAAATGCAACCATGTCCGAAACCGACTTTACCCGCCTGCCCGATCTGGGTGCCGATCTGTTCACCGCGCCCTTGAAGCGTCCCGAGCATGTCGGCGAGGACTGGCTGGAGCCGGCCCAGCACACTTATGGTGCCGACGAGCATGCGGTCTGGGACGAGCTGTTCGCCCGCCAGATCCAGATCCTGCCCGGTCGCGCCGCCAGCGCCTTCCTCAAAGGGCTCGAGCGGCTTGACCTGGGCCGCGGCGGCGTGCCTGACTTCGCTCGGCTGTCGGAAGTGCTGGGCGCGCTGACCGGTTGGAGCGTGGTGCCGGTGCCGATGCTGATCCCCGATCATGTGTTCTTCTGGCACCTCGCCAATCGCCGCTTTCCGGCCGGCAATTTCATCCGCAGCCGTGCATGCTTCGATTACATCCAGGAACCCGACGTGTTCCACGACGTGTTCGGCCACGTACCGATGCTGGCCGACCCGACCTTTGCCGATTACATGCAGGAATATGGCCGCGCCGGGTGGAAGGCGATGCGCTATAACCGGCTGAAGGCGTTGGGGGCGCTCTATTGGTACACCGTCGAATTCGGGCTGATCCAGGAACCAGAAGGCCTGCGCGCCTATGGTGCCGGGATCCTCTCGGGCCCAGCCGAGGCGGTCTATTGCCTTGAGGCGGAAAGCCCCAACCGGATCATGCTCAACGTCGACCGGGTGATGCGCACCGACTATGTGATCGATGATCTGCAACCCAGCTACTTCGTGATCGAAAGCTTCGAGGAGCTCTACCACGATACCGTCGATCGCGATTTTGACCGGCTCTACCGCTCGCTGGGCGCCGCGTTTACTTATGCCAATACCGCGGTGATCGATGTCGATGATGTGCTGCACCGGGGAACCCAGGAATACTACCTGCGCGGCGGACGCGGCAGCGGCGCGAGCCCGATCTAATTAGGGACTGTCCCTAAATAGCGATCAGCCGGCGAGGAAATAGAGCGCCAGGGCTCCTGCCGCGATCCGGTACCAGGCGAAGGGGGCGAAGCCGGCGCGGCTGACGTAGGCGACGAACAGCTTGATCACCGCCAGCGCGACCACGAAGCTGACCGCAAAGCCGACCGCGATCTCGCTCCAGCCGACCGGGCCGGTTCCGGCCATCAAGGCCTCGCGGTTGTCCAACAGTTCCAGTGTGGTGGCCCCCATCATCGTCGGGATCGCCAGGAAGAAGCTGAATTCGGCGGCGGTGCGGCGTTCGATCCCCATCGCCAGCGCCCCCATGATCGTCGCGCCGCTGCGGCTGACCCCCGGGACCATCGACAGGCACTGAATCAGCCCGACCCCCAGCGCCTGACGCGCGGGCAGCTGGGCAACCCCACTTGCCGGCCCGGGCTTGGCGACCTTTTCGATCGCCAGAATCGCAATTCCGCCCAGGATCAGCGCCCAGGCGACGACCATCGGGCTACCCAGCATCACGTGGATATAGTCAATCAGCAACAATCCAAGCACGGCAGAGGGCAGGAAGCCCAGCAGGATGTTGCGCACAAAAATCAGGCTTTCGGCGCGCCACTTGAGCAGCCCCATGCCGACCGCCCAGAAGGTGCGCCAATAGAGCACCACCACCGCCAGGATCGCGCCAAGCTGGATTACCACATTGAACACAGCCCAGGTCTTGGCATCATAACCGAACACTTCGGCGGCCAAGACCAGATGCCCGGTCGAGGAGACCGGGATGAATTCGGTCACCCCTTCGACAATACCCAGCAGGATCGCGGTCAGGATGGTGTCCATCAGCCGTGCTCCTGCGCGGCAAAGGCCTGGTCGTCAAACTGCAGCGCAGCCAGTCGGGCATAGAGCCCCTTGGCCCTGGTCAACTGGTCGTGGGTGCCGGTCTCGACGATCCGGCCCTTGTTCATCACCACGATCCGGTCGGCTGCGCGGACTGTGGCGAGGCGGTGGGCGATGACCAGCGTGGTGCGGTCTTTCATCAGCCGGTCAAGCGCGTCCTGGACCAGCCGTTCGCTTTCGGCATCGAGCGCGGACGTCGCTTCGTCGAGCAGCAGGATTGGCGCATCGCGCAGCACCGCGCGAGCAATCGCGATCCGCTGACGCTGGCCGCCCGAAAGGCGCGCGCCGGCTTCGCCCAGGAAGGTGTCGAGCCCATCGGGCAGTTCCTTGAGGAATTCCTCGGCATTGGCCGCGCGCGCGGCTTCCCAGATCTGCTCGTCGCTGGCCAGCCAGTTGCCATAGCGCAGGTTGTCGCGGGCATTGGCGGCGAACAGCACGCCTTCCTGCGGGACCAGCGCCATGCGGCGGCGCACTTCGGCCGGATCGACCGAGGTCAGCGGCACCCCGTCAAGCTTGATGGTCCCGGCCTGCGGATCGTAGAACCGCTCGGCCAGCTGGAACAGCGTGCTCTTGCCCGCACCCGAGGGGCCGACAATCGCGACGGTCTCGCCCGGTTCGATGGTCAGCGAGAAATCGGCGAGCGCGGCCATTTCGAGCCGGGTCGGGTACCGGAACGAGACATTCTCGAAGCTGAGCTTGCCGCGCGCCGGGCTGGGCAGCGCCAGCGGCCGTTCCGGCATGGCAATCTGCGGCTGTTCGGCAAGCAGCTCGTTCAGGCGGTCGGCGGCCCCGGCGCCGCGCAGCAGGTCGCCATAGACCTCGGTCAGCGCGCCGAACGATCCGGCGACAAGTACCGCGACGAAGACGATCTGGACGATCGTACCACTGGAGATGGTCCCTTCGGCAACCCCGATCGCGCCTTGCCAAACCAGCAGGACGATCGCCCCGAAGATTGCGATGATCCCCAGCATGGAGATCAGCGAGCGCAGCACCACCCGGCGCTTGGCCACGCTGAAGCTGAGCTCGACCGACTTGGCAAACCGCTCCTGCTCGCGCGCTTCCTGGTTGAAGGCCTGGACAACTTTCATCGCCCCCAGCACTTCGGCCACCATCGCGCCGATATCGGCGACCCGGTCCTGGCTGGTCCGCGAAATCGTGCGAATCTTGCGTCCGAAGGCCATCAGCGGAAAGACCACGCCGACAATGCCCACCAACAGCCCGGCGGTCAGCTTGGGGGCCAGCGAGAACAGGATGATCACCCCGCCCACGCCCATGATGAAATTGCGCAGAGCAACCGAAACCGTGGTGCCGACCACTTGCTCGATCAGCGCCGTATCCGAGGTCATCCGCGAAGAGATCTCGTTCGGGCTGTTCTGCTCGAAAAAGGCGGGCGAAAGACGAAGCAGGTTCTCCTGAACTTTCAGGCGGATATCGGCGATCACCCGCTCACCCAGCCAGGACACAAAATAGAACCGCACCGCCGTACCCAGCCCCAGCACCAGCACGATTAGCAGCAAGTAACGAAACCAGCGGCCGATCGTTTCGATATCGCCGCCTGGGCCGAACCCGCGGTCAACCACCAGCCGGAAGCCGGCCGGAATCGCCAGGGTAGCAGAGGCGGTGACCAGCAAGGCCAGCAGCGCGAAGATCACCTGGCGTGGATATTTGGCGGTTTCGCGCCAGATCATCCGCAGCGGACCCAGCGTGCGCGCGGGCTTGGGCTCCTGCGAGGAGGTTGTTTCAATCTGGGCTTCGGGCGCGGCGCCGTCGGGGGCGGAACTCATGGCGGGCGCCCTAGCACAGCCCCCCAGCGCGCGGTAGCGGTTAAGTAGCTTTCCCGGACCCGTTGTGCACTGCAAGGCAAATTGTGCATTGCACAATCAAGCGATAGGCGTCACCATGACGCCCAAAGTCCGGGTCAGCCGGATCGCAGGGGGTCAATTACACGTGCTTTACACCGCATACGAAATGCAGCGTTCGTGGCTCAACATGGCCAGCACCTGGGCCTCGGTCGGCTCGCAAATGCTCGGCAATCCGGCTTTGCCGTTCGGCTATACCGGCCTGGGTCCGACCATGGCCTCGGCGCTCGAAGTCTTCGCCCATGCCAGCGCGCCTTACGGCAAACCGGCTTTCGATATCGAGCAAGTGACCGTCGAGGGCAGTGCCTTTCCGGTCACCGAAGCGATCGTGATGCACCGGCCGTGGGGAAATCTGCTGCACTTTTCGCATCCCGGCCTCGCCGAAGATGCCCCGCGGCTGCTGGTGGTCGCGCCGATGAGCGGGCACTTTGCCACGCTGCTGCGCGGCACGGTTGAGCGGATGGTTGAGCGCGCCCACGTCTTTGTCACCGATTGGGCCGATGCAAAGGTGGTTCCGCTCTCACAAGGTGATTTCGACCTTGACGA
>JANPMA010000179.1:0-6121 GCA_031422595.1 Novosphingobium sp.
GTGGTGCTGGGGCACGGCGGCGGGCAGACCCGGCATTCGTGGGACAAGGCCGAGCAGCAGCTGGCCGCAGCCGGCTATTTCGCGATCAACTATGACCTGCGCGGGCACGGCGACAGCGACTGGTCGAGCGACGGCGACTACAGCATGGAGCTGCGGGCCGACGATCTGGCCGCGATCACCCGTCATGGCTCGCAGCCTTTCGCGCTTGTCGGGGCTTCGCTCGGCGGGATCACCGCGCTGGTTGCGGCCTCGCGCGGGCTTGAACCGGCGGCGCTGGTGCTGGTCGATATTGTCCCCAAGATGAGCCCCAAGGGCGTCGCCAAGATCACCAAGTTCATGACCTCGAACCCCAACGGTTTTGCCAGCCTGGAAGAGGCCGCCGACGCAATCTCGGCCTATTATCCCGACCGGCCGCGGCCCAAGGACCTGTCGGGCCTCAACAAGAACCTGCGGCTGGGCGACGATGGCCGCTATCGCTGGCACTGGGACCCGCGCTGGATGCACAGCCCACGCGGCGATCCGCGCTTCCTGCTCAACATGATGGACCAGGCCGACTGGACCGACCGGGTGCCGACCCTGCTGGTGCGCGGCATGAAAAGCGATATGGTTGACGATGACGGGGTCGATGACCTGCGCCGCCGGATCCCGCGGCTCGAGATCGCCGACATCCGCGGCGCCGGGCACATGGTTGCGGGCAACAAGAATGACGAATTCAACGCCGCAGTGATCGAATTCCTCACCCGGGTGATGCCGCCAAAAGTGTCCCCCTCCCCGGCGGGGAGGGGTTAGGGTTGGGGGTTCGACGCTTGGGTTGACGCAAGGCCTTGCGGCCTCTGCTGCCCCACCCCAACCCCTCCCCGCCGGGGAGGGGCTTTTCACAGGCGATCTCGCCCCCTCGACAGACCTGCCGAAATCCGCAACTCTGTCGCCCAAGTCTCGCGGGCGATCGGCAAATGGGGAATTCGATGAAATTTGCACATCTTGCCATGGGCCTGCTGGCTTGCCCGGCGCTGCTGCTGGCCAAGGCCCCGGCGGCGGTTGCGCCCGCACCGGTCGAGGTCGAAGCCAAGGCTCTCCAAGCCAGTCGCCCCGGCGATCCCGCGCTGCCGCGCCCGTTGATCGCGCCGCCCGCGGCCTGGGTTGATGTCTTGCCGCTGCCAAAACCGCCCAGCGATTCCGAGGGAGCGGCGACGATCCAGCTGCTTGGCGACGTTCAGGTGCGTTTCGCAGGGAAAAACGACCTGACCTATTACGCCAGCGCCTGGCAGATCGGCACCGCGCAGGGGCTCGACAGCAGCGCGCTCAGCCTCGATTGGGATCCGGCGCTCGAAACGCTGACCTTGCACAAGTACCGGATCCTGCGCGAGGGCCAGGCGATCGATCTGTTGGGCGATGGCGCGAAGGTCAAGGTGATCCAGCGCGAAAGCGGGATGGAGAGCCTGATGCTCGACGGGCGGCTGACCGCGACGATCCAGCCCGAAGACTTGCGCGTCGGCGACGTTGTCGAACTGGCCTATACGATCGATCGCCACGATCCGGCGCTGGCCGGTCACAGCGAAGACTTGATCGGCCCCAGCGATGGTTCGGCCTTCGGGCGCTATCGGCTGCGGGTGATGTGGGGCAAGGACAAGACAATGCAGTGGCGGGTCTATCCCGGCATCATCAAGCCCACGCTGAAAAAGACCGCCGGGGGCAGCGAGCTGGTGGCCGACGTGATTGACGGTGTGGCCCCGCTCGGCCCGGAAAGCGCCCCGGGGCGCTATAGCCTGGTCAATGCCGTGGAGATCACCCAGTTTGCCGACTGGCAGGGGGTCAGCCGCACCATCGCGCCGCTCTACACCAAGGCGTCCGCGCTGGCCGCCGACAGCCCGGTCCGCGCCGAGGCCGCGAAGATCGCCGCGCAAAGCCAGGACCCCAGGCGCCGTGCCGAACTGGCGCTCACCCTGGTCCAGCAACAGGTCCGCTACCTGTTCCTGGGGATGGACAACGGCGGTTATGTCCCCGCCGCGGCCGACCAGACCTGGACGCGGCGGTTTGGCGATTGCAAAGGCAAGACCGTGCTGTTGCTGGCCTTGCTGGGCGAATTGGGGATCGAGGCACGCCCGGTGCTGGTCCACACCAAACGCGGCGATCTGGTCGGCAATCGGCTGCCCGCGATGGCGGCTTTCGATCATGTGATCGTTGAGGCAAAGATTGGGGGCAAGAGTTATTGGCTCGACGGCACCCGGCTCGGCGACGAGCGGCTCGACCGGCTGCAAACCCCCGATTTCCGCTATGGCCTGCCGGTGATCGCCGCGGGATCGGGGCTGGTCCGGATTCTGCCCGATCCGTTCGACCGGCCCAGCCAGGTGATCGGCCTGACGCTCGATGCCAGCAAAGGGCTCGATCTGCCCGCTGCGGCGAGCGGCGAGATGCGCTTTCACGGCACTGCCGCGTCGGACATGCGGCTGACCTATTCGGGCTATTCGCAGGCCGAGCGCCAGCGCGCACTGCGCAAACTGTGGCGCGATACCTACGATTTCGTCGCGCCGGGCAAGATCGTTACCCGCAATGATCCCGAGACCGGTGATTTCATCATCACCATGACCGGCAGCGCGACGATGGAATGGACCCGCGAGCTGGGCACCCGCTGGTACGAAATTGATCGCTCGCGGCTTGGCTGGCGCTTCGACATCGCGCGCGAGGGCGAGCTCAGCCCCGATGCGCCCTATGCTTTCGATTACCCCGACTGGTGGGTCTACAAGCAGACCATCATCCTCCCGCACGAGGGCAAGGGCTTTCGCATTCAGGGCGAAGGTATCGACCAGACGATCGGCGATCTCTACCAGTTCAAGCGGACCGTCTCCAAGGACGGCGCCACGGTGACGATGGAAGCGCAGACCCGGGCGCTGGCCGGTGAACTGCCCGCCGCCCGCGCCAGCCGCACCCGCACCGCAATGGCCGAGCTGGCGAACGGCACGGTCTTCATTCGGATGCCGGCGGATTATGAGCCGACAGAGGCCGAAAAGGACCTGGCCCGCCGCGAGGACGAAGCCGAAGCGCAGGCCGCCAAGGCCAAGGGGAAGGATAGAGTTGGCGGGAAGTAGGCCTGACAAAGATCCTCCCCAAATTCGCGCAGCGCATTTGGGGAAGTGGCAGCCCGCAGGGCTGACGGAGCTTAGGCCGCAACCCCCAGCTTGCGCGCGGCGCGCCAGGCCAGGGCCTTGGCGCGGTTTTGCGCGGGGTAAGCGCCGGGGCTGGCGGGGCTGAGGCCAATCCGCCGCAGCACATGGTTGAAGGCCCGGGCGTCTGCTTCGGCATAAGACCATTCGCTGCGCCAGGTGACCGACAGCGAAACCGAAGGGGCATCGCCGTTCTGGACCCAGTGCGGGGCCTTGACCGGCACGTGAATCGCCTCTCCCGGGCCGATCTGGAGCGGCTGGCCCTTGGCCGAAAACTCGTCGCGCCAGTCCAGATTGCGGTGATGCTGGCCCAGGTGAAACAATTCGTGCGCCTCGGCGCCGAGCAGGTCCTCGTCCTCGACCGGGAACAGCGTCATGGTCTTCGAACCCATCACCTGGAGCAGGATATTGTGTTCGGGATCGAAATGGAACGGGGTGACCGAGCCGGGCGAGGTGATGAAGATGAAGCCTTCAAGCTGCATCATTTCCCCCGTGCGTTCCTGCACCAGGTCCTTGAGTTCGCCCAGAACGCCATGGAGCAGCTGATGATAGACCGGCACCTGCTCGATCCGTTTGAGCGCAACCCACGATCCGGCCCGCTCGATCTGGCGGATCGTCTCGGTCACGCTCAGTTCGGCGGCGGGGACGTCCTCGGGACGGATCCCGATCGGCAGCTTCCCGGGGTTGTACTCGATTTCGCTGGTGGGCAGCGCCTGGGCGAGGTCAGCCAGGGCGTCCAGCGTCAGCAGCGGGTGCTCCAGCAGCATATGGCCAAATTTGGCCGGAGCAGCGGGATAGGCCGCGGCAAAGGCAGTGCGGGTTTCTGCGGGGAAGATCGCGAGTTCCATGCCCTGCGCGATAGCAAAGCCGGGTTAAGATCGGGTGAGGAGGCCAGCTGGTTGCCCCGCCCGGTCGGGCCGGGCGGGGCAGGGATTGACGGGTCTCGCCCGATTCAGGCCTTTCCCTCTGCGAAAAGGGTGGGGCCTTCCTCATTCCTCGGGCGGGATCCGCCAGGTGACCGCGCTGCTGAAAGTGCCGGCAACGCGTTCGCCGTCGCTGTTGGTTGCGGCCTCGAACTTCGCCCGGTTGCTGAGCTTGTCGCAGGTCGCCTTGTCGAGCCCGGGCCAGCCGCTCGAGGCGGTGACGGTGCAATTGCTGACCTTGCCGGTGCTGTCGACCGACAGGCGATAGGCGGTGCGGCCCGCGTGCCCCTGCCGCAGTTCCGAAGTGGGATAGTCGTTGTCGGTCACCCAGCCGGCCATCGCGCCTTTGGGCCGTGCGGCCTTGGGGGTGAAACGCGGCGGGGGCGGGCTGGGCGGCGTGGGCGGGGTGAAGATCACCTCGCGAATCGCGCCGCCGCCATCGCCGGCCGAAAAGGTCGGCAGCACCGACGGGCCGGTATCGATCACCGGATCGATCAGCGGCTTGGTCTGGGTTTGCGGCTGGGTCTTGATCGGGTCCTGCGGCTTGACCGGGTCCTGCTTGGGCGGGTCCTTGGGCAGCGGGAAATCGATCGCCTTGAAGTCCTTCGGCCTGTCGCGCGTGAAGTTGGTCGCCAGCCCGGCGATCACCGCCCAGGCCAGTCCGGCCTCGAGCAGCACGACGACCGCGCCGGTTCCCAGCTTGCGGTTGGTATTGTTGGCATCGATATAGGCCACGGCAGCTCTCCTCGTCCTGGCCTCGCCCCGGCTTGCCCCACGCGAGTCGCGGTGCGACGGCCTGTCATGAATGTGATAGTATAACATACAACAAGCGAGTCAAGCCCCGCTGCCGTAGCGTCAGCCTGCCGCCTCTCGCACCCTGCGCTGGGCGTGCTAGGCTGCCGGCAATTCGACAGGAGAGCGACAATGCCGACTTTCTACGACTTTACCCGCGCGCCCAGCCCACGCCGCGCGCGGATCGTGCTGGCCGAAAAGGGCATCGCCCACGACGTGCGCCAGGTCGACCTGGCCAGCGCCGAGCAGCTGTCGGACGAATACCGCGCTATCAACCCGGCCTGCACCGTCCCCGCGCTGGCGCTGGACGACGGCACGGTGCTGACCGACAACGCCGGAATCGCCGCCTGGGCCGAAGCGGTCCAGCCCGATCCGCCCTTGCTGGGCCGCACTCCGCTCGAAAAAGCGCAAGTCGCCAGCTGGAATTCGAAGATCGAGGGCGAGTGCTTCATGGCGATCGCCGAAGTGCTGCGCAACACGTCCAAGGGAATGGTCGGCCGCGCGCTGCCCGGGCCCAATGACTATGCCCAGATCCCCGAGCTGGCGACCCGCGGCCGGGCACGCCTGCTGCATTTCCTGGACCGCTTCGAGCAGCACATGGCGGGGCGCGACTGGGTCACCACGGACAGCTTCAGCCTGGCCGACATCAGCGCCGGGGTGGCGCTGGACTTTGCCGGATGGGTCAAGGTTGACGTCAATGAAGGCCGGCCGGCGATTGCGGAGTGGCGCGAGCGGCTGGCGCAAAGGCCCTCATTCGGGCTCTGACCAACCGCCGCCCTCGTCCGCGCCATCGCTGTCACCGGCATCGCCCTCGATCGCCAGCAGCGCCCGGTTGGCGAGTCCGCGCTGGCGCATCTGCTCGAGCATCGCATCGAGCGCCTCAAGCGCTTCGTTCTCGCTGCACTCGTCGGCTTCCCACTCGGCGCGCAGCCGGTCGTAGATCGGGTGGCCCGGGCGAAGCGCGGCAAAGTCGCCCCCCGCCGCATTCCAGCGCGAGGCCCGGCGCTGGCTCAGCATGAAGCGGATATGCCCGAAATTGTGCTTGCGATAGGTGCCCAGCAGCTTGCCGGCGGAAACGATCGGCAGCTCCTCGCCGCGGATCGCCAGCTCCAGCGCGCAATCCTCCAGCCGCGCTATCCCGCGATCGATCGCCAGCTCCCACGCGGCGGAAAAGTGCTCCGCGCCGGGCATGTTGCGCAGCCTGTACAGCGCCTCCAGCGAAGCCCCGATGTGCCGAGCGGCCTG
>JANPMA010000180.1:0-6264 GCA_031422595.1 Novosphingobium sp.
ATGGACGCGGACGGCTATCTGTTCCTGACCGACCGCAAGAGCTTCATGATCATCAGCGGGGGCGTGAACATCTACCCGCAGGAGATCGAGAACCTGCTGATCACCCACCCCAAGGTTGCCGATGCCGCAGTAATCGGCGCGCCCGACGCGGACATGGGTGAGCGCGTGGTCGCGGTGGTCCAGCCGATGGATATGGGCGAAGAGGGGCCTGACCTCGCCGACGAGCTGATGGCCTACCTCGCCCCGCAGCTCAGCCGCGTGAAAATGCCGCGCCAGATCGATTTCCGCGAACAATTGCCGCGCGAGCTGACCGGCAAGCTCTACAAGCGCCTGCTGCGCGATGAGTACAAGGAAGCTTACGAGAAGACGCAGCCCTCGGGTTAAGGCCAACCTCACTCCCCTCCCCTGTGGGGAGGGGCTAAATAGCTAGAAAGACCGGGAGAACAGACCAATGACTGCCCCCACCGCCTCGCCCGCAGCGGCTGCGGCCGTTACCGATCCCAAGAGCTATGCCGCCTGGACCCCGCTGCTCGATCTGTTCGACGAACTGCGCGAGCAAAGCCCGGTGACCCGGATCGAAAGCCCCAGGGGCGATCACGACCCGTTCTGGCTGATCACCGGCTATGACGAAGCGATGAAAGTGTCGAAAGACAACCAGACCTTCCTCAACGCTCCGCGCTCCACCGTGTTCACCAACCATGAGGGCGAGGCGCTGGCCCGCCAGGTGACCCGCCAGCAGGGCGATGAAAGCCCCAACCTGGTCTCCTCGCTGGTGGTGCTCGATGCGCCCAAGCACCCCAAGCTGCGGCGCCTGACGCAGGACTGGTTCATGCCCAAGAACCTCAAGTCGATCGAGGAGCGGATCCGCCAGCTCGCCGCGAAGACCGCCGACCGGCTGGTCGCCGCCGGGCCGGAATGCGATTTCGTGACCTTGGTCGCCGCGCCCTATCCGCTCCACGTGGTGATGCAGATCCTGGGCGTGCCTGAGGAGGACGAGGCCAAGATGCTGTTCCTGACCCAGCAGATGTTCGGCGGGCAGGACGAGGACCTCTCGAAAAGCGGCATGGCCGACATGCCCCCCGAAATGGTCAGCCAGATCGTGCTGGGCGCGGTGGCCGAATTCGAGCGTTATTTCGAAGGGCTGGCCGCAGCGCGCCGCGCCAATCCGACCCAGGATGTCGCCACGATCCTCGCCACAGCCATGATCGACGGCGAACCGATCAGCGCCCGCGACCGGGCCGGATACTACATCATCGTCGCCGCCGCCGGGCATGACACCACCTCGGCCAGCACCGCCGGCGCCATGCTCGCGCTGGCGCAGGACCCCGAACAGTTCGCCCGGGTCAAGGCCGACCGCAGTCTGGTGCCAGGCATCGTCGAGGAAGCGATCCGCTGGACCACCCCGGTCCAGCATTTCATGCGCACCGCGGCGGAGGACACCGAACTGGGCGGGGTGCAAGTGAAGAAGGGTGATTGGCTGATGATCAACTACGTCGCCGCCAACCACGACCCCGCGCAGTTCCCCGACCCGCGCCGCTTCGACGCCAGCCGCCCCGCCAATCGCCACCTGGCCTTCGGCGCCGGCGCGCACCAGTGCCTGGGGCTGCACCTGGCGCGGCTGGAAATGCGGCTGCTGTTCGAAGCCTTGCTCGACCGGATCGACAGCATCGAACTGGCCGGTGAGCCGAGGCGCGCCAAGAGCACTTTCGTCGGCGGGCTCAAGACCCTGCCGCTGCGGTTCGCGGCCAGTTCCGACGCCTGACGCCAAGCCGCACCTGGTTGTTCGCAACGCAGTGGTGATTTGATTGTCATCGGCTGGACTGCGGCTACGACAGAGGCCTGACGCCAACATTTGCTTGAAATGCGCTGATTTTCAGCGATAGAAGCTCCATATCGGTTGCAAGTGCAGGCCGACCGACAGGGAGCAGACGATGCCGATTTTTACCGGGACCCCAGGACCAGATACGCTGACGGGCACCGTCGATGCCGATACGCTGATCTCCAACGGCGGCAGTGACACGATCAATGCCGAAGATGGTGATGACACGATCGTCGTTATCTCGCAGCTCACGGGCTATGGTATACTCAACGGCGGCAACGGCACCGACACCTTGCAGATCGATCGGGCACTGTCTCCGACCACGCTCCAGGGCGGTGCCGGGCCCTATGCGCTCAGTCTGGCCATTTTCTCCAGCACCGCGCAAACCACATTGACCTCGCTTGAACGACTGGTTTTCAATTCGCAGGCCGGTGATCTGCTGAACCCGGTGCTGGCCTATGGCGGCAATAATGGCGCGGCCAATCAGATCGGCAGCGGCTTGTCTGCAACCGCAGAAATTGTCGGCGGGGCGGGCCAGGACATACTCAGCCTGAGCTACAACAGCGCCAACCTGCCAGGTACGGTGACCGCGCCCAGCTTTACCTTCAGCAATTGGGACACGCCAACCCGCGCATATCTGGGTGACCGGGTAATCATCAGCGTTTCCGGCACCGGCGACACCACCCTGAACGGCAGCGCCCATACCGGGGTGCAGGGGCTTAATGGCGGGCAAGGCAACGATATCATCAATGGGTCCAATGACATGGACCTGATCAGCGGCGGTTCGGGCGGCAACGATCAGCTGTTTGGCAATGGCGGCGATGACACGCTGTTCCTGATCAACACCTATTTCATCAATCCTACGACCGGGGCGATAGGTCCGGAAACGACCCGGACCGGGGCCGGTTCCACCTTCAACGGCGGCAGCGGCACCGATTTCCTGATGCTGGGCGGCAATGTCAATTTCCAGGGCACGCTTCAGGATATCGAAGGCTTGCTTCTGGTCCCGGGCTATACCAACACCAATGTCGGTGCGACGATCGCGGGCGGATCGCAATACAACACTTTTGTCCAGCTCAGCAGTAGCATTTGGGCCAGCCTGCCCAGCAACCTGATCGTGGCCGGGTCAGGCACGGTTCTGATCCGCGCTGTTCCAGCGGGCGCGACAGTAGACCTGTCCGGCCTGGTGTTCGATCCGGGCGCGGCAGTATCGTTCGATCTGCGCGGCGATGCGGGCAATGATACGTTGACCGGAACCGCCCGGAACGATGGATTCTCATCCAGCGGGGGGGTCGATGTGATGAATGGCGGGGCTGGTAACGATACATTCTACCTGTACAATCCAGCCGGCGCAGCAAATGGCGGGGCCGATAACGACACCTTCATTTTGTACAGCGGCGCGCAGGCCAGCAACATCGCTGGCGGGGCCGGCACCGACCAACTCTATGCTGCCGCCAATACCGTCCTGACCGGAACCATCAGCGGGATAGAGAGTATCGGCCTGCAAAGCGCCAACCTGACGATGACCGGCAACACCTTTGCCAGTGGCTTTGCCTCCAACTCCACCATTTCTGGCACAGGCACGATCATCGTCAACATGGACGCGGGAACTGCATTCCTCGGCCAGAGTTTGGTTATGGCCACTACAACTGTCTCGTTCAATATCGTTGGCAGCGCCGGGGTGGATATCATCAAGGGCGTCATCAACGCGGTGAACGTCATCGACGGCGGCAATTCAAACGACCAGATTCGCGGCGGCGCGCTGGCGGATACGATCAACGGCGGCCAAGGCAATGACAAGATCATGGGCTTCACCGGCGCTGATATCCTCACCGGCGGGGACGGGAACGACCAGTTCCGCTATCTGTTTGCAACCGACAGCGGGGTGGGCGCGGCGGCCGATCATATCACCGATTTCCTGGCGGGAACTGACCGGATCAACTTCAGCCAGTTTGACGCCGATCTGGTTGCCCCGGGACGCCAGGCGCTGACCTTCATCGATACCGGCGTGTTCAGCGCAACGGGTGCGGCCGAAGTCCGTTACGGCGTATCGGGCGCGAACTTGCTGATTCAGGTCGATCTGGATGGTAATGGCACGGCAGACATGGAAATCGTGCTGGACAATGCCGCCGCCCAGACGCTGACCAGCAGCGATTTCTTCTTCTAGAAGGCGAGGAAATCGCTGGCCACAAGGTCCGTCTCCGCGTCGAGCAGGGCAACCAGCATCTTGCGCTGGTTCGCCTTGCCGACGGTGAGCGGCCGTCGGTCTCCACGCCGCTGGCGACCGGATTGGCCTCTGTCGTCGGCGGGCTGAAGACCCTGCCGCTGCGCTTCAAGGCGAGTTAGGCGGCTTCGAGCAGCGGCATTTCCACCTCTGCCAGCTCCTCAGCCACCGAGGGCAGAGCTGTTGCCGCAGGGCTTTCGCCCCAACCGGCAGGGATCCCGGGAATGCTGGCGTACCAGGCGTTCCAGTCGAACTTGGTTTGCTGCTTGTCCATGGCGACTGAGTCGCACGGGATTGTTGCGGGGGTGTGACGAAGCGTTTCCCCGGGCCGCTTGCAGGGCTTCACGTCGATCAATCGGCTGCCTATGGTCTGGCAGGAACAAAGGGATCCATCATCACCATGCGCAAGATCACCACCAGTTTTGCTGCCCTCGGGTTTGCCTTGATGCTGTCCGGGGCCAGCCCCGTCGCTCATGCTCCGGCCTTGCCCGCACCTGCGGCAATCAGCGAGGATGCCCGGCTGACCGCCTTTCTGGACAGCGAATTCGCCGAACTGATCAAGCTGCAACCGCAACTGGCGACCCGGCTGGGCATGAAGGACGGGGCCGATCGCTGGAACGACATCAGCGATTCGGCTGCCAGTGCCTTGGTCGCCTGGCGCAAGGCCAGCGCCGCGCGGATGCAGGCGCAGTTCGACCGTGCGAAACTCTCCCCCGAAGCGCAGGTCAATTTCGATATCTGGGTGCTGGAGGCAGAGCGCGCCGCGCTGGCCCATTCAAACCGGATTTACCGCCCACCCTTCTACTCGCGGCTAAGTTCATTGCACAGCCAGTTGCCCGACTTTCTGATCAACACCCACAGCGTCGCCGATGTCACCGACCTGAAGACCTACATCGCGCGGCTGCGCGGAATTCCCGCTGTGCTCGACGAAGCGATCGTGCGCAGCAAAGTCAGCGACGCAGCCGCCATTCGCGCGCCCAAATTCCAGATCGAGTCGATCATTTCGATCAGTGAAAAGCTGACCAGCGGCGCGCCTTTCGGCCCCGGACCGGACGCAGCCTTGTGGGCCGATTTTAAGGCCAAAACGGCCGCGCTGGTGGCCAGCGGCAAGCTGAAACAAGCCCAGGCCGATATTCTGCTGGCCAGGGCAAAGGACGCGATACTGGCTCTCAAGCCCGCCTATGGCCGGGTCATCGACTGGGCCAAGGGCAATCTTGCAACCGCGCCGAGCGGGCGCGTTGGCGCGGTCTCGCTGCCGGGTGGTCTGGCCTATTATGCCAATGAATTGCAGCTCAACACCACGACCAATATGACCGCCGATCAGATCCACGCAATTGGCCTGTCCGAGGTCACCCGGATCGAGGTCGAGGAGGATGCCCTGGCGCGTCAGGCCGGGTTCAAGGATCGCCACGCGTTCTACGCAGAGCGCGCCCGGCTCTATCCGCCTGTGCCGTTCAACGATGCGACGCGCGCGGAATACCTCAGCACTGCGAATGCCTTTGTGACCAAGACCCGCGGCCTGCTGGGGCCCTATTTCGCCACCTTGCCCGCCTATGGCATCGAAGTGGTGCGCGAACCGGCCTTTTCCGAAATTGCCGGCGGCGCTGCCCATGCTTCTGCCCCCAGCCCCGATGGCAAGCGTCCGGCCCGCACCTATGTCCATCTGGTTGGCAACCGGCCCGACCCGGCGGCCATGTACACCCTGATGTGCCACGAGGCCGTGCCCGGCCATAACACGCAGGGCGATATCCAGGTGCGCCAGCAGGGCGGACCGAAGTTCCGCTCGGTGACCGGCTATGTCGCCTTTGGTGAAGGCTGGGGGCTCTATGCCGAGGCGCTGTGCAAGGAAATGGGCGCCTTCCCGGATGTCGCGGCTGATTTCATGCGACTGGATGCCGAACTGTTCCGGGCCGCGCGGCTGGTGGTCGATACTGGCCTGCATGCCAAGGGTTGGACCGAGGATGAGGCGGTCAGCTATATGAACACGACAGGCCGCCAGCCAATCCAGCGGTCACGATCAGAAGTGCGGCGCTACCTCACCAACCCGGGGCAGGCCACCGGTTACAAGATCGGGATGCTCAAGATCATGGAGCAGCGCCGCAAGGCCGAGGCAGCACTGGGCGCCAAGTTCGACATCAAGGGCTTCCACGACCTGCTGATCGCATCCGGATCGCAGCCGCTCTCCATCCTGGAGCGGCGGGTGGATGCGTGGATCGCGAAG
>JANPMA010000181.1:0-1886 GCA_031422595.1 Novosphingobium sp.
TGCTATCGGCGGGTGCGAAGTCTAGGGCGCACCCCGCTGAAAGGCATGCGGAGCGGTGGCCGAGTGGTCGAAGGCGCTCGCCTGGAAAGTGAGTATACGCCAAAAGCGTATCGAGGGTTCGAATCCCTCCCGCTCCGCCACAAATAAGTCATTGATATAAAATGATTTTATTGTCCTGACGGAACCGCACAGTTCTGCGCCACTGAGGCCTTCCGGCCGGTCTGCGGAGACATGTTGGAGGCGAATCCTAGGGTTCTTCCGGGCTTTTTCTCCGGTGCCCATGGCGCAGTACGGAATCGTGAAAGCTGGTCGTGGCAACTAGCCTAGGGCACCGAGACGAACAAAGAGCAACGGCACCGAAGCGCCGCTGCCTCAATCCTCTTGTGGTTCGGCTTTAGCCGGCAAGCGTTTCCAACTGGCGGTCCCATTCAATCGGAAAGTCGTCGCTGCGCAACCGTGCGGCGGTGAGTGTCACTGGCTGAGTGCCATTGAGGATCGCGTCGGTGATGCTGGCCCATGAGGATTGACAGTCCCGTTTGCTGGCGAGGAGGAGCGGAAGCGGCGATGTGGTTCAACGTCGCGACGCTCCGACGCTGTCCAGCGGACGGGACTGGCAACCCTGCGCCGAATGGCGCAGTTTATCCTGAGCGGCTGGCTTGCCAGCCAGCCGAAGGGGGCGGTTTCTGGCGGCCCCCGGACAGCGTCGCGCCCTCGTAACGATGAACCGCATCACCACTTCGGGCGCTCCCCCCTTGTGAAGGAGATTGGGCCGAGAACCGCCAGAAACCGTCCTCATGGGTCAGGATCACCGCAGCTTGGTATTAGTTGGGGATGGGCATTGGATGCGGGGAACGCCGGACTTCAAGAAACGACCATCGCTCATCCCAGCAAGAACCGCACATCCTCCTCGGCCAGCTTGGCGGGAGCGGCAGTCCCCTCGCCTTCCCGCAGGCCGCCGCTCTGGTCAATCGTTTCGCTGTGCCGGCCGCTTCCCCCGGCGGCGCTCTCGCCAGGAGCATTTGACCATGGCTACATTCCTCAACCACCTGCTGTTCGGGATATATCCCTACATCGCGCTCGCTGTATTGGCGCTGGGTTCGATTATCCGGTTTGACCGCGAGCCCTATGGCTGGCGCTCGGGATCGAGCCAGCTGCTGCGCCGCAAGCAGCTGATGTGGGGGTCGGTCTTGTTCCACCTTGGCGTGTTGGTGATCTTTTTCGGCCATCTCGGCGGACTTCTGACGCCGATCGCCCTGTTCGACGCGCTCGGCATCCCGCACGGCGCCAAGCAAGTGCTGGCGATTGTGGTTGGAGGCATTGCCGGGGCGCTGGCGCTGGCCGGTGCCACCTTGCTGCTCCACCGCCGCCTGTTCGATCCGCGCATCCGCAAGACGTCGAGCGCCAGCGACATCCTGATCCTTGCGTTGCTGTGGTTGCAACTGGTGCTGGGCATGTCGACCATCCCGCTTTCGATGCAACATCTCGATGGCGGCGAGATGGTCAAATTCATGACCTGGGCTCAAGGTATCTTCACGTTCCAGGCCGGTGCATCAAGCTATGTCGCCGAGGCACATTTTATCTTCAAGCTGCACCTGATGCTGGGCATGACGATCCTGCTGCTGTTCCCCTTCACCCGGCTGGTCCACATGTTTTCGGCGCCGGTGCGCTATGTCTGGCGGCCAGGCTACCAGATCGTCCGCTCGCGCAAGGAGGCACTGCACAATGGTTGAGATCGCCGAACGCGTGAGCGTTGGCGGGCAGGAAATCCCGCCCGTCGAGATCGCGGCCGAAGCGCAGAACCACCCGGCCGAAACGCCGCAGGCCGCGTGGGCCGCCGCGGCCGAAGCGCTGGTCATCCGGCGCTTGCTGCTCGACGAGGCGGTTCG
>JANPMA010000182.1:0-5950 GCA_031422595.1 Novosphingobium sp.
TGTGGTCGGGCACGATTGGGGCGGCGCGATTGCCTGGGGGGTGGCCTTGATCGGCCAGGGCACGGGCCGGGTGGAACGCGCGATTATCGCCAATGCGCCGCATCCCACGATCTTCCCCAAACTGCTCTACACCAATCGCCAGCAGCGGCAGGCCAGCCAATACTTCCGGATCTTCCGCGATCCGGCCAGCGATGCGCTGGTCGAACAGTTCGGGCTGGGCGGGGTCTTGCTCAAAGCCTTTGGCGAGACTCCCGAGAACCCCAAAATGGAGCCCGAGGAGCGCGCGGCGCTGCTGGCCGACTGGGAGAACCGCGAAGCCGCAATCGCCATGCTCAACTGGTACCGCGCCAGCCCGATGGAAGTGCTCGACATGGACGCGCCCTATGAGCTGCCGGCGGACTACCAGCCCATAGCGATCCCGAAATTGACCATCCCGACGCTGGTGATCTGGGCAATGGACGACATTGCCCTGCCGCCCGCCAACCTGGACGGGATGGACGAACTGATCGATGACCTGACGGTGGTCAAAGTCCCCGGCAGCGGCCATTTCGTGCAGTGGGAAGCACCGGACGAGGTGAATGCGGCGATGGCTGCGTTTTTGGGGCGGAGCGTATGAATTGCGCGCTTCTTCTTAAGCCCCTCCCCTTCAGGGGAGGGGTTGGGGGTGGGGGTTGTCCGCTTCACGCAACGTGTGGGAATTGTGACAGCCCCCACCCCAACCCCTCCCCTGAAGGGGAGGGGCTTTTGAACGGTCCAGCTTGATGGCAAGCGGAGCACCCCGCCCCGGGATCGGCGCCGCGGTCGCCGCCGCCGAACGCAAAGCGCGGCGTTCGCTCTTGCGCAACCATGGCGGCGGGCATGCCCCGGTCAGCTATCTCGAGCTATTTTTCGACCTGGTCTTCGTTTTCGCGATAACCCAGCTCTCGCACTTCTTTGGCCACCACATCGGCTGGCTGGGCTTCGTCGAAGGCCTGATCCTGTTCCTCGCCTTATGGTGGGGGTGGATGTACACCACCTGGGTCACCAACTGGCTCAATCCCGATCGCCTGCCGGTGCGGCTGATGCTGCTGGTGCTGATGCTGCTGAGCCTGGGCATGGCGGTGGCCCTGCCCGAAGCCTTTACCGACAAGGCTCTGATCTTCGGCGGATCTTACGTCGCAATGCAATTGGGGCGCAGCGCCTGGGTGGCGCTGGCGTTCCGCCGCGAAGGCGCGGGCAATGCCCGCAACATGCTGCGCATCACTTTGTGGTTCTGCCTGTCGGCCCCACTGTGGATCGGCGGCGCGCTGGCTGGCGGCGCGGGGCAATTGCTGGCCTGGCTGACGGCCCTGGCCATCGAATACACCGGCCCTTTTGCGCTCTACCGGGTCCCCGGCATGGGCCGCGCGCAGAACAGTGACTGGGACATTTCGGGCAGCCACATGGCCGAACGCTGCAGCCTGTTCATCATCATCGCGCTGGGCGAAGGGATCGTGGTGACCGGGACCAGCTTTGCTGGGGGGCCAGGCGACGCCGCGCACGTCCGCGCACTGCTGATCGCCTTCCTGACTGCGGCGCTGATGTGGTGGCTCTATTTCGATATAGGTGCGGTACGCGGATCGCGGCTGATTGCCGGGCATGCGCAAGTTGGGCGGATCGCGCGCAATGCCTATACCTATCTGCACATGCCGATCGTGCTGGGGATTGTGATCACAGCGGTGGGCGATGCCTTGCTGCTCGAGGCGCCCGCTGACGCTGCGGGCCGGCCGCTGGTGGCGGTGCAGACCGGCGGGGCGATCCTGTTCCTGGCCGGACTGGGGCTGTTCAAGCGGTTCTCGAACCCGATGGGCAATTTTCCGATGTCGCACATCTTCGCGGTCCTGCTCTACGCCGGACTGGGCGGGGCGGCACTTGCGGGGGCCACGCCGGCCTTGCGCTTTGCCGCGCTGGGCGCTGCAATCCTGCTGCTGACCGCAGTGTGGGAATGGGTCTCCTACCACGGCGGCTGGACCGAACGCGCCGAGGCGCTGGGCCTGCCGGTGCCGCGGGTGATGATCGAGCGGGCCGAACGCCGCAAAGCGCGGGTCGATGCCGAACGTAATTAGGGACTGTCCCTAATTAGATCACGCGGTCGCTGCCGCCCCAGCCGATCCAGGCCCCGTGCGGATGGGCGCGGGTGACCACTTCGCCCGCTGCGCCGCCCGGCCAGTGCCGCACCACCATTTCGTGGATATGCGCCACCCGGTTGGCTTCGAGCGCCACCCAGGCCAGCGGCTTGTCGGGCGTGGCCCGCGCGCCGGCGGTTTCCATTGCCGCGGTGACGCGGGCCTGCTGGTCTTCGGGGACATATTGCCAGACGATCGAATGCATCAGCATCCGGGTGGTGCCGGACGCCTGAGGCTTCGCAAGTTCGGCTTCAATGAAATCGGCCGCATTCATGCCAACCAGATCGGGAGCCTGCTTCTTGGCCTCGGCAATCGCCGCCTCTAGCCGCTCGAACCGGACGGTGTGCTCGGGCCAGATGTAGGCCTTTAGTCGCAGCGCCTGCACCGGATCGGTCAGGTCGACCGGAGCGACATCGCAGCCCTTGGTCGAAACGATTTCGATTGGGTGCGATGGTGGCGCATCGCCCTGCCATTCCGGCTGGAAGCGGATCGCCCCTGGTTCCGGCCCGACCTGCACTCCGCCCAGATCGTAGTGGTAACGATCAAGCATCAGGTTGATCCCGGCGCTCGATCCGATCTCGAGGCATTCGAACCGGGCGGGCAGACCCTTGTCGGCCAGCCACAGCATTGCGGCGATGAAATTGGTCGAGCGGCCAGCTTCGTTGGTTTGCGGCGGGCCACCCAGCCAGGGGAGCAGTTCGGCCTCATGCTTGTGCAGTGCAGCAGCGACGATCTGCGTGTCGTCTATCCCTTGTGTGTCATCGTAGATAGCCTTGAGTGCCGGTTCAGTGCCCTTCAAGTGCAGGGCATGGAGCCCGCCAGCCAGCCGCAGCGGCAAGGCATCGGCCAAGGGCGCGCCGGGCCAGTTTCGCACCCGCTCCAGCACCGCCCCGCCCTCACCGCTTTCGATCAGATCGCGCAGTGCAGCGCAGATTCTCCCGGTAACCGGTGCTCCAGAGGCCGTGCAGTAGGCCACCTGATTGTCAAACGCCGCCGCCACGATTCCGGGCCCTTGGCTGTAGACATCGATGAACTGGTATTTCTCCGCCATCAAACGCACTCCTGCTATTTGTTGCAGTTGCGAACAAGCTGCGCCTTTTTGTTGCGCTGCACAAGGAAAAAAGCCGCCGATCCTTGCCCTTTTTGCCCCCGCACCGTAAGGGCCGCGTCCTATGGCCAAGCCGCTGACCTTTGCCGTGCCCAAGGGCCGGATCCTCGACGAGGCGCTGCCCTTGATGGCGCGCGCCGGCGTGGTCCCCGAAGCGGCCTTTCACGACAAGAAAAACCGTTCACTTTCATTCGGTTGCGAAGGCTCAGAGCTGCGGATCATCCGCGTCCGGGCGTTCGATGTCGCGACCTTCGTCGCCCACGGCGCGGCCCAGGCCGGGATCGTCGGCTCCGACGTGGTCGAAGAGTTCGCCTATCCCGATCTCTACGCGCCGGTCGATCTCGATATCGGGCACTGCCGTCTGTCGGTAGCCGAGCCGCACACCAATGGCACACGGGCAGCACACAGCAGTCACTTGCGGGTCGCCAGCAAGTACCCCAACCTCACCCGCAAGCACTTCGAGGCACAGGGCGTGCAGGCCGAGGTTGTGAAACTCAACGGGGCGATGGAACTGGCCCCCGGGCTCGGCCTCGCCAGCCGGATCGTCGACCTGGTTTCCTCTGGCCAGACGCTCAAAGACAACGGGCTGGTCGAGACCGCGACGATCCTTCAGATCTCCGCCCGGCTGATCGTCAACCGCGCCGCGCTCAAGACCGACGAGCGGGTTGCCGCGCTGGTCGAGCGGTTCCGCGCGCTGGCCCAGCAGGCCAAGGCCGCCTGATGCTGCGGCTCAACACCCGCGATCCCAAGTTCGCGGAAGCGTTCGAGCGCCTGGTCAACGACCGGCGCGAGAGCGGTGAGAATGTCTCGCGCGATGTCCAGGTGATCCTCAGCGACGTCAGGAACCGCGGCGATACGGCGCTGGCCGAAATGACTTCGCGTTGGGATGGTTACGCGCTCTCTGACGATGCCGCCTGGACGGTCTCGAAGGACGCCTGCCGCGAGGCTTTCGATGCGCTCAAGCCCGATCTGCGCGCCGCGCTGGAACTCGCCGCGCAGCGGATCCGCGCCTTCCACGAAAAGCAGCTCCCCAGGAACCGCGACGAAACCGACGAGCTGGGGGTCCGCATGGGGTCCAAGTGGCGCGCGGTCGATGCCGCCGGGCTCTATGTCCCTGGCGGCCGCGCGGCCTATCCCTCATCGCTGCTGATGAACGCGATTCCGGCCAAGGTTGCCGGGGTGGAGCGGCTGGTGGTGGTCACCCCCACTCCCAAGGGCGTGATCCAGCCGCTGGTGATGGCCGCCGCGCATCTCGCCGGAGTGGACGAGGTCTGGCGGATCGGCGGGGCGCAGGCAGTGGCGGCGCTGGCCTATGGCACCGGGCGGATCAAGCCGGTCGACGTGATCACCGGCCCCGGCAACGCCTGGGTGGCCGAAGCCAAGCGCCAGCTGTTCGGCGTGGTCGGGATTGATATGGTCGCCGGGCCAAGCGAGATCCTGCTGATCGCCGATGGTCAGAACGATCCCGAATGGACCGCCGCCGACCTGCTCAGCCAGGCCGAACACGATCCTTCAGCGCAATCGATCCTGATCACCGACGATCCGCTGTTCGCCGATGTGGTGGCCGACCGGATCGGGGTCGATCTGGCGATGCTGCCCAGCGCGCGGGTCGCGGCGGAAAGCTGGAATACCCACGGGGTAATCATCGAAGTCGCCAGCCTTGATGAGGCCCCTGGGCTCGCCAATGCGCTCGCCGCCGAACACGTCCAGATCGCCACCGACAAGCCCGAAGCGCTGTTCGGGGCAATCCGCCACGCCGGCTCGGTGTTCCTGGGCCGGATGACCCCCGAGGCGATCGGCGACTACATCGCCGGACCCAACCACGTGCTGCCCACCGGGCGCCGCGCGCGGTTTTCCTCCGGGCTGTCGGTGCTCGATTTCATGAAGCGCACCAGCTTCATCGAGCTTGACGAGGCCGCGCTCAAGGCGCTTGGCCCGGCGGCAATCGAACTGGCCCAGGCCGAAGGGCTGCAAGCCCACGCCCGCTCGATCGAAGTGAGACTTGGCATATGAAAGCCCCCAAAACCGACCGGCGCAAAGCCCGCGCCGCCGCGCGGCTCGCCGCCGTCCAGGCGCTCTACCAGCTTGAGATGGAACAGACCGAACTCGCCCGCTTGCTCGACGAGTTTCACCGCCACCGGCTGGGTGCGGAGATTGAGGGCGACCAGTATGTTCAGGCCGAAGTGGCGTTCTTCGACGACACCGTGCGCGGCACCGCCGCCCGGCGCGAAGAGATCGACGAATTGCTGGCGGGCAAACTGGCCGAGGGCTGGCGGCTCGAACGGCTCGACAAGACCATGCTGCAGGTCCTGCGCGCCGGAACCTGGGAACTGCTGGCCCGCGCCGATGTGCCGACCGCGACGACGATCAGCGAATATGTCGATGTCGCCCACGCCTTCTTCGAAGCCCGCGAGGCGAAGTTCGTGAACGGTGTGCTCGATGCCGTGGCCAAGGATGTGCGGTGAGGCAAGATCCTTCCCATTTTTGGCGAAGGCCACAAATGGGGAGGTGGATCGTCCGCAGGACGAGACGGAGGGGATACTCCGCCAGCGTCGTTACCCCTTGTATCTGGACATGGTGACTGTTTGCCTGATGGTAGCGGTTATGCGCCGGGGTGGGTGGCCACCCACCCCGGCGTTGCAGCGTTGTCGCCCGTTACCCCTCTGGTCTAGCCGACCGGGACGGAGCTTGGGATCAG
>JANPMA010000183.1:0-2048 GCA_031422595.1 Novosphingobium sp.
GCGTGCTTGTAGGCGCTTGCCGAGGATTCATTGTCGGCGTAATCTGCCTTCCCTGATGGAATTGTGGGAGGGTTTTTCGATGAAACCATTCACGACGATCGCCATGGCAATCCTGGTTCTGGCCGGGCTGATTCACCTGGCGCGGCTGGCTACGGGCTTTTCCGTTGCCATTGCCGGCACCGAAGTGCCGATTTGGGCCAATGCCCTGGGCGCAATCATCGCATTGGGTGTCGCCTGGAAAATGCGCGGGGAAATGCGGTCTAGGACCTGAGCCAGGCCGCAAAGGCCCCGCCCAGCAGCATCAGCGCAGCAAAACTCGACCAGAACGAGATGTCGCGCCACGGCAGCCACGGCACGGCGTCGGGATCGCTGCGGCGCTTGCGGCGGCGCTCCTGGTACCAGCCGAGGACGCTGAGTGCGGCCGCGCCCAGCCCCGTCAGCAGATAGCGCACCCAATCCTCGCCGAGCCATTGGGTCAAGGTCGCTTGCCAGTCCATCGCCGGCCGTTAGAGCGGGAGGATGCACGCTGTCCACCCCGCCCCGCCGATCCAGCGACCGTTTTACGCGCTGGGATTGCGGTTGCTGGCGACAATGGTGCTCTCGACGCTGGTGATGCTGGTCAAGTATACCGCCGGCACCGGAGTACGGTTCCCCGAAATCCTGTTCTGGCGCCAGGTGCCGGCGATCTTCCTGATCGGAGGCTGGTTGGCCGCGCGCGGCGAGCTTTCGCGGCTGAGAACCCAGCGTCTGCCGGTTCATGGTCGCCGCGCCATGCTGGGGCTGACCGGCATGTTCTTCACCTTCGGCGCGCCGGTGCTACTGCCCTTGGCGGTCTCCACAACACTCGGCTTTACCACCCCGATTTTCGCTGTGATCTTATCGGCGCTGCTGCTCAGGGAAGCGGTCGGTCCGGTGCGCTGGCTGGCGGTGGCGCTTGGTTTTGCCGGGGTGATAATCATCGCCCAGCCCGGACAGACCACAATCCCCGCGTTTGGGGCATTCGTTGGCCTGGGCGCGGGGTTCATGGTGGCGCTGATTTCGATCCAGGTGCGCGATCTGGGGCAGACCGATGAATCGATCTCGATCGTGTTCTGGTTTGCCGCGCTTTCGGCTCCGCTCCTGTTGGCGGCGATGCCATTTATCTATACCCCGCACAGCCCGTGGCAGTGGTTCCTGCTGATCCTGGGCGGGGTACTGGGCTGCATCGGCCAGCTGCTGCTGACCGCCTCGCTGCGCTATGGCCAGGTCGCCAGCGTGATCGTGATGGACTACACCGCGCTGGTCTGGGCGACGCTGTGGGGCTGGCTGGTGTGGAGCGAACTGCCCCCCGCCGCGACCTGGCTGGGTGCCCCGGCAATCATCGGCGCCGGGGCAGTGATCGCCTGGCGCGAGCACTTGCATCACCGCCGCACCCCGCCCGCTGCGGCCAGCAGTGGCGAATGAGCGGCGGGCGCAGCGCCAGGCTCTGCCCCCGTTCATCGAGAGGCCCTAACCTTGCCCTGTTCAAATGCGCCACTGACGGCGCGTGAAAAGGAGACAACCGATGATCCGCAAAATTGCCATCGTTCTGGCCGCTACCGGCCTGGTGCTGACCGCCGCCGCCTGCAATACGGTCAAGGGCCTGGGCCGCGACATTGAATCCGTCGGCGAAGCGGGTGACAAGGCAATACGTTGACGTTAGGCGGAATTGTCTGGGTGGTTCGTCGATTGATGATTCACTCGGACTGACATTCACTGTAGCCAAACGGCAATTACTTCGGGAGACTTCCAATGCCTTCGTTTGGCCGCCTGCTGCTTGCCTCAGTTGCGCTTTTTGCAGCCCAGCCCGCGCTGGCGGATGACATTGTCGTCACCGGCAAGCCACTCAAGGATACCGCCGCCGCGCTGGCCGAGTGCATCAAGCGCGGCTGCCCGCCCAACGAGGACATGGCAGCAACGATCGTGCACGCCGAAAACCAGTTCGTTTCGGGCGATTACGAAGGCGCGCGCAAGACGCTGCATTCCTCGCTGGGGCGCAACCGCAAGCACGGCAAGGGCTATCCGGTCGA
>JANPMA010000184.1:0-15301 GCA_031422595.1 Novosphingobium sp.
GTGGTTTGCGTGAGGAACGCCAGCGAGGCATCGTCAGCAAAGTCCAGCGCGGCGACATCGCTCACCGTCTCAACCAGCGTGATCGCGCCATCGGGGACCTGACCCATCGTCCCGATCACTTCGGGATGGCCCTGGTGGCCAATGAACAGGATGTGCCGCCCGGCCTCGATCTGGCGTTCGGCCTGGCGATGGACCTTGCTAACCAGCGGGCAAGTGGCATCGAGCCAGTCGAGACCGCGCTCGCTCGCTGCCGCAGGGACTGCCTTGGGCACGCCGTGGGCGCTGAAAATTACCGCTGCGCCATCGGGCACTTCATCCAGTTCCTCGACAAACACCGCGCCTTTGGCCTTGAGACTGTCCACCACATAGCGGTTGTGGACGATCTCATGGCGGACATAGACCGGCGCGCCATAGCGTTGCAGCGCCAGCTCGACGATGTCGATCGCACGGTCGACACCGGCGCAAAATCCGCGTGGGGCAGCCAGCAGCAGGCGTAGCGGCGGCTTTTCTGAGCTTGGAAATGGGGCGTTCATCTTGGCCCCCCTAGCGTTTTGAACCGAGCGCCGCTAGGGCGTGCACACGAAGATCACAGCCTTACCCCAAGGACGCCCCGATGACCGCTCGTTTCCGCCTGATTTCCGCCATCGCGCTGGCTGCCGCGCTTGCCGGGTGCAAGACCAAAGGCGATATCGTGGTTGATGAAGGCGTGGGGATCAGCGCGGTGCGCGGGGTTTGCCCGGCGGTGGGGATTCCCAACAACACCGGCGATGTGACCACGTTCCGCGTCCCCGGTACCACCACAGCTGGCAATATCGATGTGGTTGCTGCGATGACCAACGTGCGCAGCCAGTGCAACGACAGTGGTGAGAAGGTCTACACCGCAGTGACTTTCGACGTGTTGGCCCGCCGCAGCGATACGCGCGGCGCGCGGACCGTGACGCTGCCCTATTTCGTCACTGTTCTGCGCGGCGGCCGCGCGGTCGTCACCAAGCGGATCGGCCAGGTTTCGCTGAGCTTCACCGACGGTCAGGAGCGCGCCCAGGCCAGCGGCCAGGGCGGCGCCTATATCGACAAGGCCGAAGCCACCTTGCCGAAGGAGGTGCGCGAACGCCTGACCCGCAAGCGCCGCGCCGGCCAGGAAGATGCCGCGGTCGATCCGCTGGCCGATCCCGCGATCAAGGCTGCGGTTGCCCGTGCGACATTCGACGTGCTGGTGGGCTTTCAATTGAGCCAGGAACAACTGGTCTACAACGCCACCCGATAATCCTCCCCGAAACGGGGAGGGGGACCATCCTCGCAGAGGATGGTGGAGGGGTACGCGCAAGTGATCCCGACCTTGCCGGACAGCTCAGGATCACCCGCACGTACCCCACCACCAAGCTGCGCATGGTCCCCCGCCCCGTGCCGGGGGGGATTTTCATTCTCCCACAAACAGGCTAACCGCGCCGCCATGACCACGACCCAGACCCTCTATGCCGCCTATGCCGGGCACCTCCACACCGCGCTCGATGCGCTCGAAGCGGCGGGCACGCTGCCGGCCGGGCTGAACCGCGCACCCGTGACGGTCGAGCCGCCGCGCGATGCCAGCCACGGGGACCTGGCGACCAACGCGGCAATGGTGCTGGCAAAGCCGGCGGGGATGAACCCGCGCGCTCTGGCTGAGGCCTTGGTGAGCGAACTGGCCAAGGCACCAGGCGTGACCTCGGCCGAGATTGCCGGGCCGGGGTTCATCAACCTGCGGCTCGATGCCGCGGCCTGGTTGGCCGAACTGCAGACAATCGCCGCGCTGGGGGCGGACTATGGACGTTCGGTCATGGGTGCGGGCACCACGGTCAATGTCGAATATGTCTCAGCCAACCCGACCGGACCGATGCACATGGGCCACTGCCGCGGCGCGGTGGTGGGCGATGCGCTGGCCGCGCTGCTCGAATTTGCCGGGCACAAGGTGATCCGCGAATACTACGTCAACGATGCTGGCGGGCAAGTCGATGTGCTCGCCCGCTCGGTCCACTTGCGCTACCGCGAGGCGCTGGGCGAGGCGATCGGCGAGATCCCCGAAGGGCTCTACCCGGGCGACTATCTGGTCCCGGTAGGCAAGACGCTGGCCGAGGAATTCGGCGACCAGTATGTCAGCGCGCCGGAAGGCGAATGGCTGGCGCCCTTCCGCACCCGCGCGGTTGCGGCGATGATGGAAGCGATCAAGGCCGATCTCGCGCTGCTGGGTATCCACCACGACCTGTTCTCTTCCGAAGCCGAATTGCAGGCCGCGGGCAAACCGGCCGAGGCCGAGGCCTGGTTGCGCGCACATGATCTGGTCTACGACGGTCACCTCGAAGCGCCCAAGGGCACGACTCTCGAGGACTGGGAGCCGGTCGAACCGCCGCTGTTCCGCTCGACCAGGTTCGGCGACGACCAGGACCGCCCGATCAAGAAGAGCGACGGCAGCTGGACCTATTTCGGCGCCGATCTGGCTTATCACTTCCAGAAGGCCGCGACGGCTGACGCCCTCGTCGATATCTGGGGGGCGGACCATGCCGGAACGGTCAAGCGGATCAAGGCCGCTGTGGCCGCGATGACGCTTGGCGCTGGGCCCAAAGGACAAGGATCAAAACCCTTCGAAGTCAAGCTGGTCCAGATGGTCCAGCTGCTCAAGGGCGGCCAGCCGTTCAAGATGTCGAAGCGGTCGGGCAACTTCGTGACGCTCGCCGATGTGGTTGAAATGGTCGGCAAGGACGTGGTCCGCTTCACCATGCTGACCCGGAAACCCGAAGCACAGATGGACTTCGATTTCGATCGTGTGGTCGAGGCCTCGAAGGACAATCCGGTGTTCTACGTCCAGTATGCCCACGCCCGGATCCGCTCGACCTTGCGCAAGGGCGAGGCCGAGGGATTTGTGCCATCCGCCGAAGACCTTGGGCTGCTCGGCGCAGAAGAGCTTGAGCTGATCAAACTGGGCGCCCAGTTCCCGCGGCTGGTCGAGGGTGCTGCCCAGGCCCGTGAGGCGCACCGCGTCGCGTTCTTCCTCCATGATCTGGCCGCCGCGTTGCATGCTTACTGGAACCTGGGCAACGACAAGCCCGAAAAGCGCTTCATCGTGGCACAGAATGGTAAACTCAGCGCGGCAAGGCTTTATCTTGCGTCCCAAATCGGGCAACTTGTCCGCAATGGCCTCGCCCTGTTGGGCGTGGAGGCGGTTGAGGAAATGTAGTCATGACAGGCAACGACGGGGATCGCGAAGACAGCTGGGACGACGCGCCGGACGGTGAGCCGCTTGAAACCGAGCAGCTTGCGCTGGCAGACGAAGACGAACGCTTGCCCTGGCTCGAAAGCTCTGACGACGAGGACTACGAGGACGAAGGCAGCGATTGGGGCCAGAGCTTGCGGCTTGGCGCGCTGGCACTGGTGGCGCTGGGCGCGATTGTCGGCGGGATCTACTGGGCGACGCACCGCAATCCCGATCCGGCGCTGATCGCTGACGGCAGTGTGGTTCCGGCCGGCGACAAGCCGTACAAGGAAGCCCCCAAGGATCCGGGCGGCAAGACCTTCGATGGCACCGGCGATACCAGCTTTGCGGTTTCCGAAGGCCAGACCAAGCCCGCGCAGATTGCCGGTGGTGCGCCTGCTCCAGCTCCGGCGGCTTCGAAGCCCGGCGGCGCGCCGGCTGCTCCCGCTTCGGGCGAGGTTGGCGTGCAGGTTGGCGCGTTCTCTTCGAAGGACAAGGCTGAGGCCGCCTGGACACAGCTGGGCGGCAAGGCCGGCGGCGCGCTTTCGGGGGTATCGCACCGCGTGGTCCAGGGCACGGCCGAGGCCGGGACGATCTATCGCCTGCAGGCGGTGGCTCCCGATGCCGGTGCGGCGCAGGCGCTGTGCGGCAAGCTTAAGGCTGCGGGCATCTCCTGCCAGGTCAAATAGCGCGATAATCCACACGAGTCGGCGTTGTTGCGCTTGCCAGAGCGCCGCGTTGCTGCGACTTTCACGCCGCTATGACACCCGCAATCTTTGGCCTTTCCGGATTGGTGCTGAGCGCGGACGAGCGCGCCTTTTTCGCTGAGGCCGATCCGGCGGGCTATATCCTGTTCGGCCGAAACGTCGAAAGCCGCGAGCAAGTGCGCGCGTTGACCGATTCGCTGCGCGAGATCCACGGGCGTGAGCGTCTGCTGATCACGATCGACCAGGAAGGCGGGCGGGTCCAGCGGATGAAGCCGCCGGTCTGGCCGGCCTATCCGGCAGGTGCAGCGTTCGAACTTCTCTATGATCTGGCCCCGGCCAGCGCGATCGAGGCGGCGCGGGCCAATGCCCAGGCGCTCGCGCTCGATCTGGCCGAAGTCGGGATCAGCTGCACCCATGCGCCGGTGCTCGATGTTCGGCAGGAAGGCGCGAACGATGTGATCGGCGACCGCGCCTATGGCCACGAACCGCTGCGGGTCGCGGCGCTGGGCCGTGCGGTGCTCGAAGGGCTGGCGCGAGCCGGGGTGGTTGGCACGATCAAACACATGCCCGGGCATGGCCGCACCCACTGCGATACCCACAAGGCAATGCCGACGGTCGATGCCAGCGAAGCAGAGCTTGAAACCGATTTGGCGCCGTTCAAGGCGCTCAATCAGGCGCTGACCGGGATGACCGGGCACTTGCTGTTCACCGCCTGGGACACAGAAAACCCTGCCACCCAGTCGCCCACCATCATCAACGAGATCATCCGCGGGCGGATCGGGTTCGATGGCCTGCTGATCACCGACGACCTTGATATGGAGGCGCTCTCCGGCTCGGTCCCCGAGCGAGCCGAACGCTCGGTCGCCGCGGGCTGCGATATTGCGCTCAACTGTTGGGCCAAGATGGACGACATGCAGGGCATCTGCCAGCGCCTGCCCGCGATGGGCGAGGCCACCCGCGCGCGGCTCGATCGAGCCTTGGCGGCAATGACGATGCACGGCGATGCGGCGCAGCAAGGCGCACTGCTGGCCAAGCGCGATGAACTTCTGGGGCTGGTGACGGCATGATCGAAGACGGCCTGATCGACAGCCCCGCAGTCTCATTCAGCGAGGATGACTGGCAAGGCGTGGCCAGTGCCGCCAGCGACGATGCCTCGCTGTACCTTGAGCTCGACGGCTGGGAAGGCCCGCTTGACCTGCTGCTTGATCTGGCCCGGCGGCAGAAGGTCGATCTGCGCCGGATCTCGATCCTCGAACTGGTCGACCAGTACCTGACCTATATCGAAAAGGCCGAGGCGCTGCGGCTGGAACTGGCGGCGGATTACCTGGTGATGGCGGCCTGGCTGGCCTACCTCAAGTCGGCGCTGCTGCTGCCGCGCGAGGAACAGCCCGATCCGAGCCCTGAGGAACTGGCGCTGCGCCTGCAACTCAGGCTCCAGCGGCTGGCGGCGATGCGCGATGCTGCGGCGCGGCTGATGGGACGTGACCGGCTGGGCCGCGATGTGTTTCTGCGCGGTGCGCCCGAGGGCTTGCGCGTCGATCGCAAGAACCTGTGGCAATGCGATTGGTTCGCGCTGGTTCAGGCTTATGGCCAGGTCAAGGCGCGCACCCAGCCGGTGGTCCACATGGTCCGCGACCGGATGGTGATGACGCTCGATTCGGCGCTGGCCCGCGTCTCGGCGATGCTCGGGGTCAATCTGGACTGGATGGACCTGCGCGATTTCCTGCCCCCCCATGCCGATCCCAAGCTGCGCCGATCAGCGCTTGCCTCCAGCTTCGTCGCCGCGCTCGAACTGGCGCGGACCGGGCGGGCCGAATTGCAGCAGGACCACACTTTCGGCCCGCTGATGCTACGGGGGATCAAGGCATGACACGCCCTGACGACCTGGTCCGCGCGGTTGAGGCGACCTTATTTGCCGCCACCGAACCGATGAGCGCCGAGGCGATTTCGGTCCATCTCGGCGGGGCCGAGGTCAAGGCGGCGCTGGCCGAACTGGAAGAGACCTATCGCGGGCGCGGCGTCCAGCTGGTCGAACGCGGCAAGCGCTGGCATTTCCAGACCGCGGCCGATCTCGCCCATCTGCTGCGCCGTGAGCGCGAGGAAGTGCGGCGGCTCAGCCGTGCGGCCACCGAAGTGCTGGCGATCGTCGCCTACCACGAGCCGGTTTCCCGCGCCGAGATCGAGGCGATCAGGGGCGTGCAGACTGCCAAGGGCACGCTTGATGTGCTGATGGAAGCTGGTTGGGTGCGGATTGTCGGACGCCGCGAAGTGCCGGGCCGCCCGGTGATTTATGCCACTACGCCTGATTTCCTGACCCACTTCGGCCTCGAAAGCCGCCGCGACCTGCCGGGCATCGACGAATTGCGCGCCGCCGGGCTGCTCGATCCGGTCGAGGATGCGCTGGCTGCGGCGATGGACATGGGCGAGGCAGAAGCGGACCCAGCCGAGGCCGATCAGGAAGAATCCGCAGACTGACTCGCAAAAGCCCCGGCGATGTCCTACATATGAAGCGAAGGGGGCATCCGGGCGGTTGCCCCCAAGTTCAGGAGTTTCACAATGGGTCTGTCGCTTCCGCACCTGCTTATCCTGGCAGTCGTCGTGCTGGTACTGTTCGGCCGTGGCCGGATTTCCGAAATGATGGGCGATTTCGGCAAGGGTATCAAAAGCTTCAAGCAGGGCATGACCGACGAGGCCACGCCCCAACCGCCAGCCCAGCAGATCCCGCCGCCGCCCGCCAACCAGGCGACACTGAACGGCGAGACCAAGATCGACGCTTCGAACCCGTCGAACTCCCAGTAATCTGCCCGTCAGGGCCGGACTGCCATGTTCGATATCGGCTGGGATGAAATGCTGCTTACGGCGATCATTGCGATCGTCGTGATCGGCCCCAAGGATCTGCCACTTGCGCTACGCACTGCCGGGCGTTGGATCGGCAAGATTCGGCGCGTTTCGGGACATTTCCGCACCGGTATCGAAACCATGATCCGCGAGGCGGAGCTGGACGAGATGGAAAAGCAGTGGAAGGCCCAGAACGAAGCGATCATGCGCGAGAATCCACCCGCCGCTTCGGACGAAGCCGCGCTGGTCGGGCCCGATCCGGGAACCTATGCCGGGCCGCTGCCAGCTGCGGCGGCTGAACCGGCGGCGGCCGATCCGGCTCCCGCCAAGCCCAGGCGCAAACCCCGAAAGGCCAAGTGATGGCCTTCAAGCTTGACGATATCGACGAAAGCCAGGCGCCGCTGATGGACCACCTGGTCGAGCTGCGGACCCGGCTGATCCGGGCAATCCTGGCCTTGGCCGTGGCCTTTTCGGTGTGCCTCTATTTCGCCAGCGATATCCTGGGTTTCCTGATCCGCCCGCTGACCGCGGCCTTCCCGCCGGGCGAGGGCAGGTTGATCTACACCAAGCTTTACGAGGCGTTCTTCGTTGAGCTCAAGGTCGCGCTGTTCGCGGCCTTCTTTGTCTCGTTCCCGGTGATCGCCAATCAGCTCTGGGCCTTCGTCGCCCCGGGGCTCTATGCCAAGGAAAAGAAGGCTTTCCTGCCGTTTCTGCTGATGACCCCGGTGCTGTTCATCGCTGGCGGTGCCTTGGCCTATTACATTGTCATGCCCACCGCCTTCACCTGGATGCTGGGCTTTCAGGGCCAGAAGGGCGGGCTGGAGGTGGAGGCACTGCCATCGGCCGGGGATTACCTGGGGCTGGTGATGCAGTTCATCCTGGCTTTCGGGTTCAGCTTTCTGCTGCCGGTGCTGCTGCTGCTGCTCAACCGCGCCGGGATCGTCAACCGCAAGCAGCTGATCGGCATGCGGCGCTATGTGATCGTTGCGATCACCGCGGTCGCGGCGGTTATCACTCCGCCCGATGTGGTTTCGCAGTTGATGCTGCTGGTTCCGCTGTGGCTGCTGTTCGAAGGCAGCCTGCTGGTGATGTGGCTGGGCGAGCGCAAGGAGGCCAAGACGGCGGGGAGCAATACCCTGGAGCCCGTTCGTCCTGAGGAGGCGTCGAAGCCGTAGGCTGAGAGGCCGTCTCGAAGGACCTGTCTGCGCACGCGGTGCTTCGAGACGGGCCTTCGCTAGCGCTCAGTCCCTCCTCAGCACGAACGGTTTGGATGCGGGATCACTCGCCCGGCTTTTTCGCGGTCCTGGCATCCCAGACCAGGCGCCCGCCCACATAGACCTGCAAGACCTTGGTGGCGCGGATTTCGCTCGCAGTGGCCATCAGAATGTCGCGGTCCACCAGCAGGAAATCGGCTCGCTCACCCTTGACCAGCCGCCCGAACCGACCGTCGGCGAAGCCGGCATAAGCCGCGTTTGAGGTATAGGCGGCCAAGGCTTCCTGACGGCTGAGTGCATCCTTCATCAACCATCCGCCGGGCGGTTGACCCTTGGCGTCCTGGCGCGAGATCGCCGTTGCGATACCGGCCCAAGGATCGGGCAGGTCAACCGGCGCGTCCGAACCGAAAGCCAGCCTGGCGCCGCTGTTGATCAGGGTCTTCCATGCATAGGATCCCCCCAGCCGGTCTAGCCCCATGCGTGCTTCAGCCATCTGTCGGTCGCTAGTCTGGGCCAGTGGCTGCATCGATGCGATCACCCCGGCCTTGGCGAAGCGCGGCAGATCGACCGGATCGACGATCTGCGCATGCTCGATCCGCCAGCGCCGGTCACCCTTGTAGGTCTGGTTGAGTTCTTCGAACGCGCCCAGGACCGAGGCATTGGCCTCATCGCCAATCGCGTGAACCGCGACCTGAAAATTGTCGAGCGCGGCGCGGCTCATCATGTTCTTGAGCGGCGTATCGGCGGTGATGCGCAGCCCCTTGGTGTTCGCCATGTCCTTGTAAGGCGCCTTTAGGCTGGCCCCGCGCGAACCCAGTGCCCCATCGGCATAGAGCTTGACGCCGTTGAGCCGAAGCTTGTCGTTGTAGAGCCAGGGCGAGGGCCCGGGCCCGCCGATCAGCTCCATCGCCTCGGTTCCCATGGCATAGCTCATGATCCGGATCCGCAGCGTGCCGTTGTCACCCGCCCGGCGGAAAGCCTGCCAGTCTTCAATGCTTGTTCCCATATCGGCAGTAGCGGTAATGCCATTCCCGAGCAGGACTTGCTGGGCTGTTTCGAGCGCGAGGTCGCGATCTTCGGGGCGTGGCTGGGGGATGACCCGTTCTACCAAAACCGTGGCGTTGTCGACCAGAACACCGGCTGGCGGACCGGACTGCGCAGCGGCGACTCTGGCCCGCGGGACGCCGGGTTTGGGTTTGGCCACAGCGACGGGAAGGCGGATGATTTCACCGCCGGCGGGTGCCTTGGTCGCGGCGGTAATATTGGCCTGCGCCAGCGCCTTGCTGTTCGCCCAACCGGCATGGCCATCGATCCGTCCAAGCCAGACGGGCCGATCACCGACTGCCGAATCGAGCTCTTTCGCGGTCGGAAACCGGCCCAGCTTCCACTGCTCCTGATTCCATCCGCGTCCGAGGATCCAGGGCCGGTCGGGGTGCGCCTTGGCATAGGCGGCTATTTTGGCGAGCGCTTCTTCAAGCGAAGTCGTCTCAGACAAATCGAGCGTCAATGCGCCAAAGCCGATGCTCAGAACATGGGTGTGCGAATCGATCAACCCCGGCATCACTATCTGGCCTTTGCCGTCGATCAGATAGTCAGGTCTTGCTGGACGCGGATCGCTGCGATGGAGCACCTGCTTAACCCGCCCGTCACTGTCGATCACCAGTCCGGTAAAGCGGTCAATCCCGCCGGTTTCGTCGATCGTCAATCCATCGACATTGTCGAGCAGCGTATCAGCCATGGCCGGAGCGGTGAAAGCAATCAGCGCGGCCCCCGCCGCCAGAACGGAACGCAGCATCATTTCCCTTTCCTGGGCAAGCGCCGAACCAGCGCGGAAGTATCCTGCCGCCCGCCCCCCATGGCCTGAACTTCGGCATAGAACTGGTCGATCAAGGCCGCGACCGGCAGCGAGACGCCCAGCGAACGCCCCTCCTCCATCGCCAGCCCCATGTCCTTGCGCATCCAGTCGATCGCGAAACCGAAATCGAAGCTGTCTTCGCACATGGTCTTCCAGCGGTTGTCCATCTGCCATGATTGCGAGGCCCCGCCCGAGATCGCCTGATAGACCTTGTCGAGATCGAGATGCGCCGCTTCGGCAAAGCGCAGCGCTTCGGACAGGGTGGCGAGGATGCCGCTGAAGGCGATCTGGTTGACCATCTTGGTGGTCTGCCCGGCGCCGGCCTTGCCAACGTGGACGATCCGCTTGGTATAGGCCTCCATCACCGGGCGCGCCGCTTCGATCGCTTCGTCGCGGCCGCCGCACATCACGGTGAGGGTGCCGTTCTCCGCCCCGGCCTGCCCACCGGTGACTGGCGCATCGACGCAGTTGACCATCAGGTCGCGCGCCTCGACCTGGATCTGCCGGGCGATCCGCGCCGATACGGTGGTGTGGTCGATAAAGGTCGCGCCCTTGCCGATCGCTGAGAACACGCCGGTCGGGCCCAGCACCACGTCGGCCAGATCATCGTCGTTGCCAACGCAGGTCAGCACCACATCCGCGCCATCGGCAGCTTCGGCCGGGCTCTTGGCGACACGGACGGCGAGGCCGGGGTTAGCTTCCTGCCACCTGGTTGCGCGCGCCGGGGTGCGGTTGAAGATCGTCAGCTGGTGCCCGGCCTGGCCGATGTGCCGCGCAATCGCGCCGCCCATCACGCCCAGGCCCAGGAACGATACGTTGAGGGGTTTGGTCATCGCTGAGCCTTTTACCTGCTTTGCCCGCCGCCGCCAGATGCATATTGCCTGCACCGCATAACCATTTGCGTAGCGCGGCGCAGCGACTATCGCTCTTGCCATGATCGCGCTGACCCAACGCCTGCTTGCCCCGCAGCTGCTGCGCCCGCTGTTCTGGCTGCTGTTCGCTTTTGCGCTGGTCATGGCGGTGCTGCCCAAGCCGCCGCAGACCCCGATCTACGATCTGGGCGACAAGTTCGCGCATATGCTGGCTTTCGCTTCGCTGACCGGGGTTGCCGCGCTGGCCTGGCGCCAGACTTCGCGCTGGGCGATCATGCTCCGCCTGGCGCTGTTCGGGGCGGCGATCGAAGTGGTGCAGGCCGTGCCCAAGCTGCACCGCACTGCCGACTTGCGCGACTGGGTGGCAGACTGCGTGGCCATTGCGCTGGCGATGCTGATTGCGCAACTTTTGATCCGAATCCTGCCGCTGGACGAAACAACTTAGGGTTTGCGGCACTTGGCGCTTTGCCCTAGGGCGGCGCCACCATGAACTTGCAGACCGACCCCAGCTCGCTTTTGACGATCGACGATGTGCGCGCGGCCGCCGCGCGGATCGAAGGCGCCGTGATCCGCACCGCGATGGATCACAGCGTTACGCTGTCGGCGATTACCGGCGCGGAAGTCTGGCTGAAGTTCGAAAACCTGCAGTTCACTGCGGCTTACAAGGAGCGCGGCGCGCTCAACGCGATGCTGCTGATGGATCCGGAAAAGGCCAGCCGCGGCGTGATTGCCGCTTCGGCCGGCAATCATGCGCAGGGGCTATCATACCACGGCAAGCGGCTGGGGATTCCGGTCACCATCGTGATGCCGCGCAACACCCCGACGGTGAAGATCCAGCAGACCGAAGCGGTCGGCGGCACGGTGGTGCTGCATGGTGAGACCTTCGACGATGCCTATGCTCATTCGCGCGAGCTGGAGAGCGAGCTGGGGTTGACCTTTGTCCACCCGTTCGATGATCCGCACGTCGCAGCCGGGCAGGGCACCGTGGCGCTCGAAATGCTCGAGCAAGTGCCTGATCTGGATATGCTGGTAATCCCGATCGGCGGGGGCGGTCTGGCCAGCGGGATGAGCGTCGCGGCGCGCGCAATCAAGCCCGATATCGCGCTGATCGGGGTCGAGGCAGAACTGTTCCCCTCGATGTACAACAAGCTCAAGCACAACGATTTGCCGTGCGGCGGGGATACCCTGGCTGAAGGCATCGCGGTGAAGGAACCCGGCGCGTTCACAGCTCAAGTGCTGCGCCGCCTGCTCGACGATGTGGTGCTGGTCAGCGAAGCCGCGCTGGAACGGGCAGTGTCCTTGCTGCTGCAGATCGAAAAGACCGTGGCCGAAGGTGCCGGTGCGGCGGGCCTCGCCGCGGTGCTGGCGCATCCGGCGCGGTTCAAGGGCCGCAAGATCGGGATCCCGATCTGCGGCGGCAATATCGACACCCGCCTGCTCGCCAATGTGCTGCTGCGCGATCTCGCCCGCTCGGGCCGGCTCGCGCGGCTGCGGCTGACTCTGCAGGACCGTCCCGGCGCACTGTTCAAGGTGATGCGCGAATTTGATGCCCACAACGTCAATATTATCGAGATCTACCACCAGCGGATCTTCACCCACCTGCCGGCCAAGGGCCTGATCACCGACATCGAATGCGAAGCGCGCGACCGCGAGCAGCTCGATGCCCTGGTCGAGAGCTTGCGTGAGAAGGGTTACTCGGTGGATACGGTGGAACTGGCTTAGGGGGCGAACACGCCGCGACAGGACGTGCGCTGCTGTCTGATGGGGCAGTCCTTGTGCGCACGTCTGATCGAGCCTAGCCTGGCGGCATGCGTAAAACACTCCAAGCCAAGGCAGTGGTGGCCGCCGCGCTCACAGTGTTGCTCGGCGCTGCCGGGCCTGCGTTCCAGGCCGACCTGGTGTTGAAAGGCGGCACTATCTATGACGGCAGCGGCCGCGCGGCCTTTGTCGGCGACGTGGCGATAACCGGCGATCGCATCACCTATGTCGGCAGGTCAGCCAAGATCCGTGCACGGCGCAGCATCGATGTTCGCGGGCTGATCGTAGCGCCGGGGTTCATCGATCTGCACACCCATCCCGAAATCACCGCAGCTGAACCCGCCAAACGCCGATTGGACACCTGGTTGGCGCAGGGCGTCACCACCATCGTCACCGGCAATGATGGATTTGGCGATTTCGATATCGCTGCGCAGACACGGGCGCTCGCAGCGCAACCAATTGGGCCTAATTTGGCATCGTATGTCGGCTTTGGTCCGGTGCGGATTGCCGTGCTGGGCCGAGGTGCTGTGACGCCAGATACTGCGCAACTGGCATCGATGCAGGCGCTGGTGGCTAAGGGCATGTGTGACGGGGCGCTTGGGCTGTCAGCCGGGCTGTTCTATGCACCGCAGACATTTGCCAAGACCGACGAAGTGATTGCCGTGGCGCGCGAAGCGGCGAAACGCGGCGGGATTTACGATACGCATCAACGCGACGAATCCAGTTATGACATCGGGCTGCTCGCTTCGGTCGATGAAGCGCTCAAGATCGGGCGAGAGGCCGGGATGCCCGTCCATTTTGCGCATCTGAAAGCGCAAGGCCCCGATGTGCATGGTCAGGCTCCAGCCGTAATTGCCCGGATTGAGGCAGCCCGCGCCGCCGGTCAGCAGGTTACCGCCGATCAATACCCCTACAGCGCTGGCTCGACGGGCCTCACGTCGGCGCTGTTGCCGCCCTGGGCGCAGGATGGCGGTCTCGGCGCCATCAAGGCGCGGATCGCGGACCCGGCCCTACGCGACCGGCTGCGCACCGACATGCGCGAAAACATGCGGCGGCGCGGCGGTGCCGGTGCTTTGCTGTTGACCAATTCCGGTCGGCCTTGGAGCGGCAAGCGCTTGGATGCCATTGCAGCCGAATGGAACGTCGATCCAATCGATGCTGCACTGCGGCTTATCCAGGATGAACCCGGCTATATCGCTGTCGTTTCCTTCACGCAGATCGAGCCCGATATCGAAGCGATCATGCGCCAGCCTTGGGTAGTGACCGGCTCCGACGGCACGGCCGGGCACCCGCGCATTTCCGGCACATTCCCGCGCAAGTATGCGCATTATGTGGTTGAAAGGAAGACGATCTCGCTGGCAGCCTTTATCCGCCAATCGACCGGACGCAGCGCCGATATCCTCAAGCTGGATCGCCGCGGCTATCTGCGCCGCGGTTGGTATGCCGATGTGGTGGTGTTCGATCCGCGCACTTATGCACCGCGATCCGATTACGAGCGTCCGAGCGAACTCGCGGTTGGTGTAGGCACCCTGCTGATCAACGGTCAGCCAGTGATCGCCGATGGCCGTCTAAATGATCGCCTGCCCGGCCGCGTGCTGCGCCGCACGAACGTGCCCAATTGCCGGTGAGGCGAAACCGGAATCATCCGAAAAACACGTCCTTCGGATAATCGCGATATTTCTCGCATTCGGCTTTGAAATCATACGGGACGGTGTCGGCGCAATCCGGCCAGTTCTGCGTCACCAGCCAGTATTCCACCAACCCCAGCCGCGCGCACAGCTTCACGAAGCGCTGGTCGGCGCGCTGCTGCGGATAGGCCGCCATGAAAAGCATTGGCGTGCGGTAGGCGAAGTGCCCGAGGGCATCTTTCGGCCCACCTGACGGACCCAACTTGGCACGGTCGAGCAATTCAAACGCTTCGTCCACGAAGTCCAACGGGGCGAGGAAGGTGAGCCCCCTCGCGTCGATGTGTCCGGTTGATCGGGTTTGACGAGCGAAGGCTTCGAGATACTGCTGCCGCTTTTCGGGCGTCGGGTCGCGCAGCGTCTCAACCCACCGAACAGTACGTTGGGCTTCGCGCAAGGGGTATCGCTCCAGCCGCACTGGATCGATCAGCCGGTCAACCGCCGCCCAGTCCTGCGCGTGTGCACATGCCATGAGATATACGCTGGCAATGCTATGGTCATCCGGCCAGATTTCGGCGGCGCGATGCAGCTCGGCACGGCCCGTTTCGATCTGGCCCGACCGCCAGAGAGAGGCACCATGCACGGCGTTGGCCAGGGAGCTCAGTGGATCGAGCGCCATGCCAATCGCAGCTGACGCAGCCGATTCTTTGGTTCGGCCGACGGCGCCAAGGTGCCAGCCGATAATCGCCAGGGCTTCGGGCGAATTCTGCCCGATCCTTTGCAGGTGCTGGATTACCGCGTGCTGGCCGACAAACTCGCCGAATGGATCAAACCGAAAAAACTCCGCCATTCTGGCATCGACATTCTCCGGTTCGAGCGTCAGGCTGCGTCGGATTTCCTCGGCAATCGCCGCGTCAATCGGCGCTCGCTCTGCATAGGGAGCCAGCACATTCGCATACTGCCGCTGGAGCGCCAGTGATCCCCAGGCAGCGCCAAATTCCGGCGCGATCTTGACCGCCGCTTCGAGCAGCCCGATTTTGTCGCGAATGTGCTCCGGGTTGGGATCGTACTCCTTGCCGCGCAGGTAAAGGTCATAGGCCAGCGGATCGACCTTCACCTTCTTGGGCGGGAAGAATGCGGCATCGAGCGCATCGGCGATGGCTTGCGAAATCTCGTCCTGCACCGCGAAAATGTCTTCGAGCTCGCGGT
>JANPMA010000185.1:0-26789 GCA_031422595.1 Novosphingobium sp.
CGATCTGGGACAACCGCGCGACCTGGCATCTGGCAATGAACGACTATCACGGCCACCGCCGGGTGATGCACCGCATAACACTCAGCGGCGATCCTTTGGCTGCCTGAGCTGTTTTGAACGCATGGCGCGGGACGCTCGTCCGGTTCAGGCCTGCCAGGACTTGCACTCACGAGGAGTGCTGCCATGACTGATACGATGATCGCCGAGCAAGATGCCTGGACCGCCGTGCTTGCGCGCGACCGCGCGTTTGACGGGCGGTTCGTGACCGGGGTGCTAACCACCGGGATCTATTGCCGCCCCAGCTGCGCGGCGCGCCACCCGGCGCGGCAGAACGTGCGGTTCTTCGCCAATGGGGCCGAAGCCCGCAATGCCGGCCTGCGAGCATGCAAACGCTGCCTGCCCGACGATGTCAGCCGTGATGAGCGCGCGGTGCTGGCTGCGATCCAGGCGATCAAGGCCGCCGAACAGCCGCTCGCGCTGGCCGCTCTGGCGGAGGAGACCGGTTATTCGCCGAGCCACTTCCAGCGCGTGTTCACCCGCCACACCGGCCTCTCGCCCGCGGCCTATGCCCGGGCGCTGATGGCCGAGCGCGCGGCAGAGGCCTTGACCGAAGAGGGGCGGGTGACCGACGCGATCTATGCCGCGGGCTATTCGGGCCCATCGCGGTTCTATGAAGCCAATGCGGGGAGACTGGGCATGACGCCATCGGCCTGGGCCAATGGAGGCAAGGGCGCGACGATCCACTGGGCGGTGGTTGCCACCAGCCTTGGGTCGATGCTGGTAGCAGCCACGGACAAGGGCGTCTGCCGCCTGTCTTTCAACGAAGGGCGCGAGGCGCTGGAGGAACGCTTCCCCAAGGCCGAATTGGCTGAGGGCGGGGCGGAGTTTGCCGCGCTGCTGAAGCAGGTTGTCGATGCTGTGGAAGCGCCAGGCGATTTCAGTCACATTCCGCTCGACGTCAAAGGCACCGCGTTCCAGGAAGCGGTCTGGCGCGAATTGCAGAAGATTCCTGCAGGCGAAACTCGCACCTATGCTGAACTCGCCGCGGCGGTCGGCAAACCCAAGGCAGTCCGCGCGGCAGGCAGCGCCAACGGGGCCAACAATGTCGCGGTGCTGATCCCCTGCCACCGGGTGATCCGCACCGGGGGGCACCTGGGCGGCTATGCCTATGGGCTGGAAATCAAGCGCAAGCTGCTGGAAAAGGAAGCGAAATGAGGAGCAAAGTTGAGACATTCCGCGCGCTGCATATTCCCGGCGATCCCCTGATGCTGTTCAACATCTGGGATGCCGGCAGTGCCAAGGCGGTTGCGGCAGCAGGGGCGAAGGCGATCGCCACCGGCAGCTATGGCGTGGCCGAAGCGCAAGGCTTCAAGGATGGCGAGACCTTTGCGATCGAAGATGCGCTGCGCAATCTGGAGCGGATCGTCTCGGTCACGGACCTGCCGGTGACGCTCGATTTCGAAAGTGGGTATGGCGACACGCCCGCCGAAGTCGCAGCATCGGTTCAGCGCGCCTTCGATGCCGGGGCGGCCGGGATCAACATGGAAGACCACATGCCGGGCGAAACTGCGCTATTGCCTTTGGCGCAAGCCGCAGAGCGGATCGGCGCGGCGGCTGCCAGCGGGCTGTTCGTCAACGCCCGCTGCGATGTCTATCGCGGGGTCAAGGCGGAAGACTATGGCCAGCAGCATATCGACGCAGTGCTGGAGCGTGGGACGGCCTATCACGCAGCAGGGGCGGGCGGACTGTTCGTGCCGTTCCTGGGCGATCACGCCATCATCAAGACGATCTGCGCGGCCTCGCCGCTGCCGGTCAACATCCTGTGGGGAGCGGGGCGCGGCACCCGCGCCGAACTGGCGGCCTGCGGCGTGGCGCGGATCAGCTATGGCCACGGCCCCTGGGCAGCAGCGATGGACTGGCTGGCCGGGCAGGCCCGCGCGGTCTTTGCCGGAGAGATCGTGCCTTACGCCAGAGGCTGAGGCGAGCGTCAATGCGATCATGGTTGCAACAGCGGCGGGCTTCTTGCTGCTTGTCCCGGCCTATCGCCGCAGCCACTTCATTGCGCCGATATGGCGGCGTTAGTCACCACCGCGCGCCCACCCAGGACTGGCGGGAACCAGCGCATCAAGAAACGCATCGGCGCTGGCAATATATTCGCCGCGCTTGTCGGCATCCATCCGCCGCCAGGTGGCAAAGGGATTGGCCAGCCGCCGGTTTCCTGAGAGCACAGGAGCGTTGCGGTCAAGGAAGTGCCAGTAAAGCGCATTGAACGGGCAGGCATCGGAGCCAGTCTTCTTTTTCACGTCGTAACGGCATCCAGCGCAGTAATTGCTCATCCGGTTGATATAGGCACCGCTGGCGGCATAGGGCTTTGATGCCAGCCTGCCACCATCGGCGTACAGCGCCATGCCAGCCACATTGGGCAATTCGACCCAATCGAAGGCATCGGCGTAAACCACCAGAAACCAATCGGCGACTTGGGCCGGGTCGATCCCGGCCAGAAGTGCGAAATTGCCCAGCACCATCAGCCGCTGGATGTGGTGGGCATAGGCATTCTCGCGCGCGGTGCGCACGCAATCGGCGATACAGGCCATATCGGTTGCGCCGGTCCAGTAGAATTCGGGCAAGGGCCGCAGTGCTTCGAGCGCATTGGCTGTCGCTAGCCCTGGCATGGTTTGCCAGTAAACGCCGCGGATATATTCGCGCCAGCCGATGATCTGGCGGATGAAGCCTTCTACGGCGGCTAGCGGGGCCGTGCCCCTGCGGTATTCCGCCTCAGCGCGGCGGCACAGGTCCAGCGGATCGAGCAGCCCAAGGTTGATCGCCGGCGAAAGGACCGCATGGAACATAAAATCCTCGCCCGTCACCATGGCATCCTGCCATTGGCCGAATGTCGGCAGACGCTCGCTTAAGAATGCTTGTGCGGCCACCTCAGCCTGACGGGCGGTAACCGGCCAGTTGAACGCGCCAAGCGCGCCAAAATGATCGGCAAATTCACCCTCGACAAGGGTCAGGACTGCCGTGGTTATCGCATCGGGTGCGAAGCAGGGCAGAGCCGGTCCACGCAGCCCGGGTGGCGGGCCCGAGCGGTTCTCGGCATCGAAATTCCAGCGTCCGCCTTCGGGATGACTGCCTTCCATCAGCAGCCCGGTCTTGCGGCGCATGTCGCGATAGAAGAACTCCATGCGCCACTCGCGGCGGCTTTCAGCCCACTGCGCGAATTCGGCGTGAGTGGAAAGGAACCGTTCGTCCTCAAGCACTTCGATCGGAAGGCCGAGTGCGGCGGTCCAGGCTGCGGCATCTTCGCGCACCCGCCATTCGCTCGGCTCGACCATCCGCAAAGCGCGCGGCTTGTGGCGCGCTGCGGCCCGGGCGAGCTCGCCGGCGAAGCTGCCGGTGTTGTCCGGATCGTCCAGCGGGACATAGTCAACCGTCCAACCCGCCGCAGTCAATTCCGCGGCGAAATGGCGCATGGCGCTGAAGATGAGCGCGATTTTCGCCTTATGATGCTTGATGTGGGTGGCTTCACAGCGCACTTCCATCATCAGCACGACGCTATCCGCCTGATCGGAGCGGGCAAGACTGGCCAGGCCATGGCTAAGCTGGTCGCCCAGCACCGGGATAAGTAGCTTGGCGGTCATACGAAGCTGTAAGGATCGATATCCACACTCACCCGCACCCCCTGCGGGAATTGCAACGCCCCCAGCCACGCCCGGATCACGTCCTGCAGCTTGGCTGAGCGCCGGGCGTTGATTAGCAGGCGGTAGCGGTGGCGGCCGCGCAGGAGTGACAAGGGCGCGGGGGCCGGGCCAAGCACCATCACGTCGGGCAAGTCGGGCCGCACCGCACCGATCGCGCGGGCGGCTTCGCGGGCTTCGGTTTCGTGTTCGCTGGAAACGATGATCGCGGCCCAGCGGCCGAACGGCGGGGCGCCGGCGTCCTTGCGGGCTTCGGCCTCGGCGGCATAGAATGCGTCGCGGTCTCCGGCGGCGAGCGCGGCGATCACCGCGGCCTCGGGGTGGCGGGTCTGGATCAGCACTTCGCCCGGCTTCTCGCCCCGGCCTGCGCGGCCGGCGACCTGGGCGACCTGTTGGTAGGTCCGTTCCGCCGCGCGCAAATCGCCGCCTTCGAGCCCCAGATCGGCATCAACCACGCCCACCAGCGTCAGTTCGGGGAAGTGGTAGCCCTTGGTCACGATCTGGGTGCCGACGATCACGTCGATCAGCTTCTGCTCAGCCGCGGCGACGAAATTGGCGATCTTTTCGGGGCTGCCCAGCGTGTCGGACGTGACCACCGCGATCCGCGCCTCGGGCAACAGTTCGCGCACCTCGTCGGCAATCCGCTCCACCCCGGGGCCGCAGGCGACCATGCAATCGCCCTGGTGGCATTCGGGGCAGACCTCTGGCGTCGGCACTTCGTGGCCGCAATGGTGGCAGGCAAGCCGGCGGGAAAGCCGGTGCTCGACCAGCCAGGCGCTGCAATTGGGGCACTGGAACCGATAGCCGCAGTGCCGGCACAAGGTCAGCGGGGCATAGCCGCGGCGGTTGAGGAACAGCAGGCTCTGCTCGCCCTTGGCCAGCCGGTCCTGCAACTGCTCGACCAGCCGCGGGGCCAGCCAGCGGCCGCGCTCGGGCATTTCCTTGCGCAGGTCGACGATGCTGACATCGGGCAGGCTGGCCCCGCCGAAGCGGTCGGGAAGGTCGATCTTGGCATAGACCCCGGCCTCGGCCAGCTGCAGCGATTCAAGTGCGGGGGTGGCGCTGGCCAGGATCACCGGAACCTTCTCAAACCGGGCGCGGATCACCGCGACGTCGCGGGCGTTGTAGCGTACCCCGTCGTCCTGCTTGAACGAAACTTCGTGCGCTTCGTCGACCACGATCAGGCCGAGGTTCTTGAACGGCATGAACAGCGCAGAGCGCGCGCCGACCACGACTTGCGCCTCACCCGAGACAATCGCCCGCCAGGCCCGCCGCCGCTCGCTCTGCTTGACCGAGCTGTGCCACAGCACCGGCGGCACGCCGAAGCGGGCTTCGAAGCGGCGCAGGAAGTTCTGGGTCAGCGCGATTTCGGGCAGCAGCACCAGCACCTGGCGCTTCAGCCGAATCGCCTCGGCGATGGCTTCGAAATAGCATTCGGTCTTGCCCGAGCCGGTTACCCCGTCGAGCAGGAAGGGCGCGAAACCGCCCTCGCGCACCGCCGCCACGAACTGGTCGGCGGCTTCGGCTTGCGCTTCGCTGAGTTCGGGCGCGGCATGGTCGGGCCGGGCGCGCGGGTAGGGCCGGTCAAGGTCGACCGTGACCGGCTCGAGCAACCCTGCGCCCACCATCCCGCGCAGCACCCCTTCGGAGACCGAGGCCAGCGCCGCCAGTTCGCGGATGCTGGCCTGTTCGCCGCCCAACGCGTCCATCGCCGCGGCGCGCTGCGGGGTGAGCCGCTTGGGCTCATGCCCGGAAAGGCGGTATTCGGTGGTGGTCCCCCCGCCGCGCAGCGCCGCCATGCTGCCCAGCGCCATCCGGGCGACCGAATTCATCGGGGCGACGTAATAATCGGCGGTCCACTCAATCAGGTTGCGCAAAGCCAGCGAAAACGGCGGGACCGGCAGGACCTCCAGAATCGGGCGCAGCTTGCTTTCGGGCACTTCCTCGCCGCCCAGCCGCTCCGGCTCCCAGACGATCCCCAGCACCTGGCGCGGACCCAGTGGGGCGATTACCAGTTGTCCGAATTCTGTCGCCATTCCAGCGGGAAGGCGGTAATCCAAGACCGACAGCACGGGATTGAAGACAAGGAGTCGGATGCGGTTCATTTGCCCGTCTCTATGGCGTCAATCGGCATGCGGTGACAGCCGCAAATTTGCAAGGAGTGGGCTTCATGGACAGCATTGCATCCAATCTGGTTGCACGGCGCGCGTTTCTGGCCGGGAGCGCCGCAGTGGGGATCATGGCGCTGCCGGGCTGCCAGTCGATGGGCGGGTTCAGCATGGTCGAGGCGATCCGCAAGCTGCTCGACATTTCAGCCAGGAACGCCTTTGCCAAGCTGACCGCACCGGGCGGGTTCTGGGACAGCGAAGTGGCGCGGTTCGACCTGCCCGACATGTTCGGGGCCAGCGGCCCGCTCAAGCTGCTGCTTACCTCGGGCGCGTTCAGGCAGGCACTGCAAAAGCAGCTCAACGTGGTGGCCGAAAAGGGGGCGGAGCGCGCCGCGCCGGTGGTTTATGATGCGGTCAGCAAGATCTCGATCCCCGATGCGATTGCGATCGTGCGCGGCGGATCGACCGCGGCGACCGGCTATTTGCGCAGTCAGATGGGGTCGGGGCTGATCAATGCGATGGTCCCGGGGCTGTCCGACGCCTTGCGGGTCAGCAGCGATCCGGTGCTGGGCAAGGCGATCAAGGCGCTGGCCGGTGTCGATCTGGGACAAATGGCGCAGTCGGTCGCCAGCCGGGCCGACAATTCGATCTGGTCGCAGATCGGGCTTGAGGAAGGCGCGATCCGGGCCCATCCCGAAGTGACCAAGGACCCGCTACTGATCGGGGTGTTCAAGGTCCTTTAGCCAGCACTTGCGGCGCACACCGGGGGCACTATAGCGGGGGGCAAATGCACCCAGGAGTACACTTGTGAAATTCTTCGCCGACACCGCCGAAATCGAGGACATCAAGGATCTGGCCGCCACCGGCCTGCTCGACGGGGTCACCACCAATCCCAGCCTGATCATGAAATCGGGCCGCGACTTTATCGAGGTGACCCGCGAAATCTGCGCGCTGGTCGATGGCCCGGTCAGCGCCGAAGTGGTGGCGCTCGATCATGCCGGGATGATGGTCGAGGCGGAAAAGCTGCGCAAGATCGCCGACAACGTCTGCATCAAGGTGCCGCTGACTTTCGACGGGCTCAAGACCTGCAAGGCGCTGACCAGCGACGGCACCATGGTCAACGTCACGCTGTGCTTTTCGGCCAACCAGGCGCTGCTCGCGGCCAAGGCCGGGGCGAGCTTCGTTTCACCGTTCGTCGGCCGCCATGACGACAACGGTTTTGACGGGATGCAGCTGATCAGCGACATCCGCCTGATCTATGACAACTACGACTTTCGCACCGAAATCCTGGTCGCCTCGGTCCGCCATGCAATCCACGTGCTCGAAGCCGCCAGGATCGGCGCCGATGTGATGACCGCCCCGCCATCGGTGATCCGCGGCCTGGTCAAGCACGTGCTGACCGACAAGGGGATCGAAGGCTTCCTGGCCGACTGGGCCAAGACCGGGCAGTCGATTTGAGATTGATTTCACCCGTCATCCCCGCGAAAGCGGGGATCGCTGGCCGCTAGGCCAGACCTGGCGGCCACCGGTCCCGGGTCAAGCCCGGGACGACGAGAAGACCATGTCCGACGAATCCCCTCTCGATCGCTTCAAGAGCGTGCTGACCGGCGCCAGCCGGGCGATCGCGCGTGAGCCCGAGCTGGAGATTGCCTGGACCGCCGACGCGCCGGTTGCCAACGGCACCAACCTGCGGGTGCCGATGCCCGGCCGCTCCTTGCCGCGTGACCAGGCGATGGAGGCGCGCGGCTTTGCCGATAGTTTCGCGCTGCGTCTGCGCCATCACAACGAAGCACTCCACGCCCGCCACGCCCCGGCCGAGCCGACCGCGCGGGCCTGTTTCGATGCGGTTGAGCAGGTCCGCTATGAAGCGCTGGGGGCCAAGGGCTATGCCGGAATGCGCGGCAACCTCGATGCCGCGCAGCAGGTCCGCACGCTGGGCGATCCGATCACCCGGGCCACGCGTCCCGACGAAGTACCGATGCAGGCTGCCCTCGCGCTGTTGCTGCGCGAGCATCTGACCGGCCAGCCGGTGCCCGAACCCGCGCGCGAGGGCGTGGATATGCTGCGCGGCTGGATTGGGGAGAGGGCCGGTACCGATTTCGACGCCCTGGCGCTGATGCTCGATGATCAGGCCGCGTTCCAGGCGCTGTCGCTCTCGATGCTCCAGCACCTCGAGTTGACCCAGGCCCAGCCGCTCGAGCCCGACAGCGAGGAAGGCGACGACCAGGATAACGACAACGAGGACCAGGACCAGCCCGACGACGGCGAATCGAGCGAAGACCAGTCGCCCAGCGAAGTCGCCAGCGAACCCAGCGAGGGCGAGGAAGACGGCGAGGACGAGAGCGAACGGCAGATGGACGACGATCAGTCCGACGCCGAGGAAGGCGACGAGGGCGAGGAGGGCATGCTGCCGACCCGGCCCAACCGGCCCTGGACCGAACTGCCGCTGAAGTTCGATTACAAGGCCTTCACCGAGAGCTTCGACGAAGTGATCGCCGCGCATGATCTGTGCGATGAGGAAGAGCTGATCCGCCTGCGCGCCTATCTCGATGCGCAATTGAAGGGCCTGCAGGGGATCGTCACCAAGCTCGCCAACCGGCTCCAGCGGCGGCTGATGGCGCAGCAGAACCGCAGCTGGGATTTCGACCAGGAAGAAGGCCTGATCGATGCCGCACGGCTCGCCCGGGTGGTGATCTCGCCCGGCCATTCGCTGAGCTACAAGGTTGAGCGCGACATCGAGTTCAAGGACACCATCGTCACCCTGCTGATCGACAATTCGGGATCGATGCGCGGGCGGCCGATCTCGATCGCCGCGATCAGCGCCGATGTGATGGCGCGCACGCTGGAACGCTGCGGGGTCAAGACCGAGATCCTCGGCTTCACCACCCGCGCCTGGAAGGGCGGACAAAGCCGCGAGGCCTGGCTGGCCGGGGGCAAGCCCGCGCAGCCCGGCCGCCTCAACGACTTGCGCCACATCGTCTACAAGAAAGCCGATATGCCCTATCGCCACGCCCGCAAGAACCTGGGGCTGATGATGCGCGAAGGGCTGCTGAAGGAAAACATCGACGGCGAGGCGCTGCTCTGGGCCCACGCCCGCCTGCTCGCCCGGCCCGAGGACCGCCGGGTGCTGATGGTCATCTCGGACGGCGCGCCGGTCGATGACAGCACCCTCAGCGTCAACAACGCCGGTTATCTCGAACTGCACTTGCGCAAGGTGATCGACTGGATTGAGAAGCAAAGCCCGGTGCAGCTGGTGGCGATCGGGATCGGCCACGATGTGACGCGGTACTATCGCCGCGCGGTGACGATCATGGATGTCGAGCAACTGGGCGGCACGATGATCGAGCAATTGGCGGGACTGTTCGAGGAGGAGTAGGCCCAGCCGGTTTCCGAACAGTTTGATTTCCGCAGCGCTGCTGTTACACTTTGGACCACTAATTCGAAGGTGTTACAGTGTCTTATATCCTGCTCTTCTACTTGGGTTTCTTTACCCTGGCGATGGTTCTGCCCACACTGAGAGTCTATCGCAGGACAGGGATCAATCCCTTGGTCCTGCCCAGCGATGACAGTGTCGAAGGTTTCGTTGGGCTGTGGTTCAAGTTGCTGATTGCAGCACTTGGGACATATCTGTTGGCGCTCACGCTTGGCTGGTTGGCGCCGATCGGTCCGATTTCCTTGGGGCTGGAGCAAGTGCGCATTGCCTTGGGTTGGGGGCTGTTGCTGGCTTCGCTGGCCTGGGTGGTACTGGCGCAATGGCAGATGGGCAATTCGTGGCGGATCGGGATCGATGCCGCGCATCGCACGGAACTGGTCGCCAGCGGGCTGTTTCGGTGGAGCCGGAATCCGATCTTCCTTGGCATGATTGCTCAACTGCTCGGCCTTTTCCTGTTGCAGCCTGATGCCATTACCCTGCTCACGCTGATCTGCGGCTTTGTCCTGATCTCAGTCCAGATCCGACTTGAGGAAGCACACCTGGCAGGCCTGCATGGCGATTCCTATCGCGCATTCGCCGAAAAGGTCAGGCGCTGGATTTGATCGCAAGGCGCATAATGCGGACCTTAGGATTTACGAGATGGCACGCATGACATCTGTGCGATTTCGTGTGGGCTGCCAATTTATTCGGGATTGGCGCCAATTTTCATCTTTATCGGCTTGAAATTCGGACCAGTTAGGGCATTCATCGGTGTATTGGAATTGCGCTTCCGGGGGAGCAGCGCCTCATGTCTCGGTCTGTTGTATTGGCCGCACTTATGTTCGCGGCTTCTGGTAAGGCTTTAGCGCAGGAAGCAGCCCAGCCGACCCCGGCTTCGGCACTGGTCGCTGCCCCTCCAGCAGCAGCCGCTCCACCACCCGCCGTTCCTCCCGCCGCAACCCCGCCATGCACCAGCCCGGCCGGTGCCGCTGCGCAGCGCTGCATCCCGGCATTGACCCAGCTGATCATCAGCCTCGATGCGCCGATCAGCTCGCGCACCGCCAAGACCGGGGAGAGCTTTACCTTCTCACTGGCTGAACCGATCCTGCTGGGTGGCGAAGTTGTCGTTCCGACCGGAACCAAGGGCGTGGGCGAAGTGGTCCACGCCAAGGGCACCGGACTGGGCGTGGGCGGCGAGCTGGTCTTGGCCGCACGCACACTTGACGTAAACGGCAAGCCGCTGCGGCTGCGCTCGATGAAATTCGGCGTGGTTGGCAAGGACCAGCAGACTCTGGCCTTTGCCATGGCGGTAACCGTCGGGCTGCCCGCGCTGTTCATTCGCGGCAAGCATATCGATATTCCGCAAGGTACCCTGGCTGGTGCCAAGCTGGCCGAAGACCTCATTCTCGATGCCCCGGCAGTGCCCGCGGCAGCGGAACCTGCGCCGGGGGCAGTCCCCGCCGCAGCCCCACCACCCGTGCAACCTGGGAGCGCACAATGAAGTTCAAACTGCTTACCGCCGTGGCCGCCGTCGCGGCATTGAGCCTTTCGGCTACGCCCGCGCTGGCGAAGGACAAGAAGGAAAAGGAAGACGAGGCCGGTGCGGGTCCCGCCACGATCCCTGCGCCGCCGCCGGGCAAGGGCCAGATCGTGTTCTACCGCCCCAGCGGCATGGGCTTTGCGCTGGGCTGCTCGGTCAACGAAAAGGGCCAGAAGATCTCCTCGCTGGGTGCGGGGCGCTATTTCATCCTGGTCACCGATCCGGGCAAGCACGAATATACCGTGAAGAGCGAAGCCAAGGACGTCCTGGCGCTTGAGGTTGAGCCGGACGAGACCCAGTACGCCAAGTGCCGGATCAAGATGGGCATCATGGTCGGCCGTCCTGATCTGGCGCCGGGCACCGAGGCTGAGTTCAAGGAAAAGAACAAGTGGAAAATGGTCGATGACGACGACATGGGCCCCGGACCGGGCGCACTGCGGCGGGCCGATCTAACCGCCGCGCCGGCTCCTGCGGCCGCTCCGGCTCCGGCACCCACTCCTGCGGCTGAGCCCGCCCCGGCTCCCATGCCCGCGCCGGCCACCTGATCGGCTTGGCAGTTTCGGTTCCGTCGACCCCTGGTCCGGGTCGGCGGAACCTCGCCATGCACCCGATCTGCCAAACGAAATGGCTTGACCTCGCCGTTTAATCGCTTGATTAAATGCCCATGACCCAAGCCTTTACCGTAACCGACGCCGTCGCCACCCGCCGCTCGATCCGTCAGTATCTCGACAAGCCGGTCGACCAGGCTGTGCTCAACAGCGTGCTTGAAAAGGCCCAGAACGCTCCATCGGGCGGCAATACCCAGCCGTGGAACGCGGTGATGCTGACCGGCGAGCCGCTGCAGAAGCTGATCGATCTGGTGGCCGAGACGATCCCGCAAGGGCTGGCCGCCTATTCGGCGGAATATCCGATCTATCCGGCCGAACTGGAAGGGCGCTATTCCGACAGCCGCTTTGGCGTGGGCGAGGCGATGTACAAGGCGCTCGAGATCCCACGCGAGGACAAGGCCCAGCGGATGGACGTCTTCCGCAACAATTTCCGCGCGTTCGGCGCGCCGGTGCTGATGCTGGTCCACACCCCGCGCTATATGGGGCTGCCGCAGTGGAGCGATATCGGGATGTGGCTGCAGTCCGTGCTGCTGCTGCTGCGCGAGGAAGGGCTCGACAGCTGCGCGCAGGAGGCCTGGGCGGTCTATCAGAAACAGATCCGTGCAGTGGTCGATATCCCCGAGGACCACATCTTTTTCTGCGGCTGTTCGATCGGCTGGGGGGATCGCGAAGCGGCGGTCAACAGCTTCCCGGTGCCGCGGGTGGGGCTGGATGAGGCGGTACGCTGGGAGGGGTTTTAGCTTCCCGTCGTCCCGGGCTTGACCCGGGACCGCTGGCGTCTTGCCGCAACGTTGCCTGACAATTGCCAGCGGTCCCCGCTTGCGCGGGGACGACGAGCGAGGCAAAGGCCACTTCATGTCAGACGCAATTCCCCTCAAGCTGTTCAACAGCCTGACCCGCCAGCTGGAACCGTTCCAGCCCGTCCACCCGGGCGTTCCTGGCGATCCGGCTCAGCCGCCGGAGGCGCGCGTCTATTCGTGCGGGCCGACGGTCTACAGCTATCAGCATATCGGCAACATGCGGGCCTATGTCTTTGCCGATACGCTGGGCCGGACGCTGAAGTTCAAGGGCAACCGGCTGACCCATGTGATCAACATCACCGATGTCGGCCACCTGACCAGCGACGCCGATGCCGGCGATGACAAGATGGAGCAGGCCGCCGCCCAGACGGGCAAGAGCGCGTGGGATATCGCGGCCTTCTACACTGCAGAATTCAAGCGCGACCTGAAGTGGCTGAACGTCTGCGATCCCGCCAAGTGGACCGTGGCGACCGACTATGTCCCGGCGATGATCGCCTATGCCAGGTCGATCGCCGACAAGCATTGCTACGAACTGCCCAGCGGGCTCTATTTCGACGTCTCCACCGTCCCCGAATATGGCTGTCTGGCCCGCGCCGCGACCGACGCCATTGAGACTTTGGGGGGCGAGGGGCGGATCGAACAGATCGACGGCAAACGCCACCAGGCCGACTTCGCGATCTGGCGCAAGACCCCGCCGGGCGAGACCCGCCAGATGGAATGGGATTCGCCCTGGGGCCGGGGCGCGCCGGGCTGGCACCTGGAATGTTCGGTAATGAGCGGCGCCGAACTGGGCATGCCGTTCGATATCCACACCGGCGGGATCGATCACCGCGAGATTCACCATCCCAACGAAATCGCCCAGAACCAGGCGCACGAATGCTCGGCCCACACCGGCGCGAGCATCTGGATGCACAACAACTTCCTGATCGACCGCGGCGGGAAAATGTCGAAGAGCGCGGGGGAGTTTTTGCGGCTGCAGTTGCTGGTCGACAAGGGATATCACCCGCTGGCCTACCGGCTGATGTGCCTGCAGGCGCATTATCGGAGTGAATTGGAGTTCAGCTGGGAAGGGCTGGGGGCGGCGCTGGTGCGGTTGAAGCGGATGGTCAGGCAGTTCGATGATCTCCGCGCGCAGGCAAGCAGCCTACTTAAACATATGGAGGCTCAAGAGATCGACGATTATGAGAGGCTTCAAGTTGGCGCGCCGCTGAGGAGTGAAATTGGTCATCCCGAACTCGTTAAGCTTTTGGGGCAGTTCGAAGAAGCAATAAGCCAAGACCTCAACACCGCCGAGGCGCTTGTAGCGTTAGACAGAGTTCTTGCTTTCAAACGAGTTGATCCAGCCCAGAAGGCGTCCGTTGCCATTATAATGCTTGAGGTTCTTGGGCTCGACATTCAAGAAACAACAGGGGGACTTATCTCTCCAACCTCGCTCCGCATCCGCCCCAAGGCTGCCACCATCACCGAACCCGAAATCGAAGCCGTGCTCGCCCGCCGCAAGGAAGCCCGCGCCGCCAAGGACTTTGCCACCTCCGACGCCCTGCGCGACGAACTCGCCAGCAAAGGCGTCGAGGTGATGGACGGCGATCCGCTGGGTTGGGACTGGAAGCTGGGGTAGGCTCGGGACGAACGGGTTTGGGGTCTGACGCCTTCGTGCAAGTGCGGCTTGGCAAGGCAGGCTAGGCTGTGCTCCACCAGTCACGCCACAGGGGGCCGTCGATGAACCGCATGCTCAAATTCCTCGTTCTTGCCGCAGCACCGGCTGCTCTGATCGCCGCTGCGCCGGCCGGGCCGGTGCTGGTCAAAGTCGATGCCACGCTGAAGCAGGCCTATGGCGGCTACTTGCGCGAAAGCGGGCCCACGGGGGGAGATTGGGCTCAACCGGTCTTCTCGGCAAAAACCCGCGCGCTGATCCGCGCCTGGGACAAGCATAACGGTGAGGAACTGACCGGGCTGTCCTCCTACGGCTGGTTCTGCGAATGCCAGGACTGGCAGGCCAGGAAGTTCAAATCCAAGCGCACCCAGGCACGCCAGCTGGCACCGGGCAAGATCGAGGTGACGGTCCAGTTCACCGCTGGCTGGGACGATTTCATGACCCAGAAGCTGGTGATGGTCAGCGAAGGCGGGCGCTGGCTGATCGACGATCTGTTCAGCGATTCGGTGCCCAAGGGCGTCAAGGCCGCCTTGCGCGAAGAGCTGACCGAGGTTCCCGGCAGCTGATGAAGCTGTGGCGGCTCACCCGCGCGCCGTTTGTGGCACTGGACGGCAAAGGGGCTGAGCTGAACGGCGCGCGCTATGCCCCGCGCGGGGCTGCGGTGGTCAGCCTGGCCAGCGAGGCCGGGCTCGCGGTGCTGGTGGCGCTGCGTTACCAGCCGCGCGATTTGCAGGGCATTCCCGACGATTTCGTGCTGGGCTGGACTGAGGTTGAGGTCGTTCCTGAACGCGTCCCCGATCCCGATGAGGAGACGATCCGCGCTTACATCGGCGATTGGCTTGAGCAGCGCCGCTCGCTGCTCGCCGCGATCCGCTCACGGGTTCTGCCTGAGGCCGACGTGATCTATCTGAACCCGCGTCACCCCGATGCCGTGGGGGTGCCGCCGCTGGTCACCCGCCCGTTCAACTTCGCTGAATGCCTCCACCGCCCGCCGATGCTGGGCAGCTATGCCGGTTCGCCTGATCGCTGACAGTGCAGTCAGGCCTGGCGCCGGAACCAGCTGGTGATCGAAAAGCGCGAATCGGCGAAAGCCCGGCTGGGCACCTGTAGCTGGGATACTTCGTGAATCGCGAAGGATGGGAAAGCGACCAGCCGGTTGTCCCGCGGCTCCACCGCAACGGTCTCGCCCGGCCCAAGCGGATGGATCCGCAGGTCGCCCCCGTCAAAGCCGCGTGGCTGGGCGTGCATGTAATAGACAGTGGTGATCAGCCGGTCCCCCCCCGTCTCCGGGCGATCCTTGCCGATAAAGGTGTCGCGGTGCGGCTTGAAGAAGTCGCCGTCGCCATGCGCCGCAAGTTTGAGTTCGATGTTCGCATACGGGAACGGCTTGATCCCGAGGCGCGCTGCCATTTCCGGAAAAACCGCATCAAGCCGTGCCCGGAAGGGTCCGAGGAGACCGCCAAGCTGATTGCCCGAGATGAAGCCCTGGCGAAGCTCGGGGTGATAGCTGAGCGCGCCGTCAACCAGAACCTCCCCGCGACCGAAATCATCGAGCGCCATGCAGTGCGAGCGCAAATCGCGATGCAGTTTGCCGGGCAGGAAATCGTCGAAGAGGCAATGCGGGACGGCGGGCATGCCGCAAGCTAGCAGAGCTTTGCTTGACAGCAAGGCGCCAAGTGCCTGAACCTGGCGGGATGAAGCAAGCAATCGCTGTTCTCAATACCCTGTTGAAACCGCTGCTCGAAGCGCGCCTGCCCGACTGGGTCGATGCGCGCTGGTACGCCAGCAAGGAAGAGGCCTTCGCGCTGGCACCCGAGGCCGAGATCGGCTGGTTCGACATGCATTCCAAGGCCGATATGGCCGAAGTGTTCCAGCTTGCCACGCAGCTCAAATGGCTCAACTCGGTCTATGCCGGGGTCGAGGCTTTCCCGCTCGATGTGCTGGCTGAGCGCGGAGTGCTGCTGACCAACGGCGCCGGGATCAATGCGGTGCCGATTGCTGAATATGTCGTGATGCTGATGCTGGCCGAGGCCAAGCAGTATCGCACCGTGGTGCGCGCGCAGGACCGGCATGAGTGGCTGAAAGACTCGCCCGGCAAGCGCGAGCTGATGGGCAGCAAGGCGCTGATCCTGGGCTATGGCGCGATCGGGCAGGAAGTGGAGCGGCGGCTGGTGCCGTTCGGGGTGGAAGTCACCAAGGTTCGCCGCTCGGCCGGGCCGGGTGAGCTGGGGCCGGATCAGTGGCGCGGGCAGCTCGGGCAGTTTGACTGGATCGTGATCGCGGTGCCCGCCACGGCCGCAACCGAAGGCCTGATCGGCGCGGATGAGCTCACCGCGATGAAACCGGACGCAGTGCTGGTCAACGTCGCGCGCGGCAGCGTGATCGACCAGCCGGCGCTGGTGAATGCGCTCGCTTCCGGGCAGATCGGCGGCGCCTTGCTCGACGTCACCACGCCCGAACCGCTGCCCGCCGAGCATCCCTTGTGGGCGCTCGGCAACGCACAGATCACCATGCACCTCTCGGGCCGGGCGCAGAGCCGGGTATTCGAACGCTCGGCCGAGCGGTTTCTGGCCAACCTTGAGCGTTACCACCGGGGCGAGCGGGTGGAGCCACAAGTGGATTACGCGGCGGGGTATTAGGGCTCTGCCTGTTTAGGCTGAATAGCCCCTCCCCAACGGGGAAGGGCTTCTCGGCCTCAATCCAAGCGGGTTAGACCCTAAGCCTCGTCGAGCACCAGCAGTTCCAGCTCCACCTCGAGCCGCGGCTGGGGCAGGACCACGTGCTCCACCCGGACCACCGCAGCATCGGCCACCAGCAGGCGGGGCAGGGTGAACTCGTGTTCGGGCAGCGCGTCGATCAGCACCTCCCCCGCCGCCACCGCTTCGCACCCGGAAAAGGCCAGCACCACCACTTGTTTCGAACCCGAAAAGGTCACACTGGCCCAGGCGCGTTCGCTGTGGCGGATCAGTTCGGCCTTGCCGCCGCCCAGCTCAAGCAGGGCGGAGAGCAGCGGCATCCAGGGGGTGCGGCGGGCCTTGCGGCGGGCGGCAGAAAGCATGGCCTGATCGGCGGTGAGGTCAATTTGCACGGCATTCCTCGCGATAATTGTTCATGAAATGTTCCACACGTTTCGCGGTTGCACTGCGAGGTGTGCGGCCGTTGCGCAGGTCCTGGACAAAGCGCGGGTCATGGGCGGCAAGCCGTCCGAACTTGGTCCAGGGCATTCCGGTTTCGCGCAGGAAACGCTCGATCCGGGAAATCAGCATGGGCTCTTGTCTCCTTTGTTGTGGCCCGGTTGCATGAGGCGAATCGCTGTAGGAATAATCCTGTTGTTTCCTGTGAAATCCTACTTGTCTAGGAAAAATACATCGTGTAGGACAAATTCATGGTACCTCACGATCCCCGCGCGCGGCTGCTCAAACTGGCCAGCGAGCAGAACGCCTCCCTCTCGGGCCTGTCCGAGTTGATTGGCCGTAATTCCACCTATCTCCAGCAATTCATCCGCAAGGGCAGCCCGCGCAAGCTGGAGGAAACCGATCGCCGCACGCTGGCCCGGTTCTTTGGCGTGGACGAGGCGGAACTGGGCGCGCCAGAGGATTTTTCCAACGCGCCGCCCGCCGGAAAGCAGCCACGCGGCGACTGGGTCGACGTGCCGCGCCTGCCGCTGGGCGCCTCGGCCGGGCCGGGGCTGCTGGCGGGGGAGGAACTCCCCATCGGCGCTTTCCGCTTCTCCGCGCGCTGGCTGCGCGAACAGGGTCTCGACCCGGCGCAGCTCTCGGCGATCCGGGTCGAAGGCGATTCGATGGAAGCCACCCTGCGCGACGGCGACGAGATCCTGGTCGACCGCACCCCGCGCCATTGGCGCGACGGGATCCACGTGCTCCGCACCGGCGATGCCTTGATGGTCAAACGCCTCGATCTCGCCCGCCCCGGCGTGGTCGCATTGGTCAGCGATAACCCGGCCTACCGCACGATCGAACTGGAACCGGGGGAGGTCGAGGTGATCGGGCGGGTGGTGTGGAAGAGCGGGCGGCTTTAGGAGAAGCCGAACAAGGTTGGAGCGATGGTGTTCCAAGATTCGCTTCGCGCAATGAGCGGCTCAACTGCGTGGAATGGGATCAGCACCAGCGCTGCCCCCAGAGTGACGGGATGGACGCTGCCTAGTTTCTTCCGGTCGTAAAGCGCCAGTGCAATCAACAGTGCGTCAGCAACAAGATTGGGAGTCATATCTGACCAGGGAAATGGCATTGGGATCAGAAAGATCACGCGGGAGAATGCTGGTCCAAACAGGTTGAGCGCAGCAATGAACATCAAGCGCCGATGCCATTCGATTCTACGCGTTGCCTCAAAGATCGCCCAGCCGAAGGCGGCGGAGAAAACCAGGATGTCGACCAGATTGTAGATGGCGAATTCGAATGGCTGGGCCACCCCCTTGGATTGTCGCTCGCCCGCGGATGTGACCGCTTGCCAAAGGCCTAGCGGCAGCATGGTGCCGGACAACGCCACTCCGGCAATTCCCAACTCACGGTGGAGCCGGACATTGCCTTTTTGCACCAGCAGGGTCTGGAAAAGGTATAGTCCGATCCAGGCAAAAAATGCCAGCCCGTGCAAATGCCGCAGCAACGTGAAAGACTTGCTGCCGGTTGCAAGCGGGATGAAGTAGGTTATCGGAAAACTTAGCAAAACCAGCGCTGTTATCAGAATCGCAGTCTTGAAAAAGAACCGTCCTTTATGGGTCGACACGCGGTTCTCGGCCATCAAAAATCCCCCGATTTAGCGCGACCTGGAACAAAGTTAGCAGGTTCGCTGGTCGAGGCAATGCGCTCAAACCTTGCATCTGTGGGCTCGGCGCGCCAAATCCCAGGTATGACCGAAACTACCGAACCGCCCCTTCGCGTCGGGATCATTCCCGTGACCCCGCTCCAGCAGAACTGCTCGCTGGTGTGGTGCACCAAAACGATGAAGGCCGCGCTGGTCGATCCGGGTGGGGATCTGGACAAGCTCAAGGCTGCGGTTGCCAAGGTTGGGGTGGCGATCGAAAAGCTGCTGATCACTCACGGGCATCTCGATCACTGCGGGCAGGCCGGGATGCTGGCGAAAGAGCTGGGCGTGCCGATCGAGGGGCCGCATGAGGACGACCGGTTCTGGATCGAGAAACTGGCCGAGGATGGCGGCAAATACGGGATGCACGCCGAAACATTCGAGCCGGACCGCTGGCTGAAAGACGGCGATACGGTGACCGTGGGCGAGGCGACGCTCGATGTGATTCACTGCCCGGGGCACACGCCCGGACACGTGGTGTTCCACTATCCGCTCGGGCACCTGGCGATTGTCGGTGACGTGCTGTTTGCCGGCTCGATCGGGCGTACCGATTTTCCCCGCGGCAATCACCAGGACCTGATCGATTCGATCACCCAGAAGCTGTGGCCGCTGGGCAATGATGTGACCTTTATCCCCGGCCACGGTCCGACCAGCACTTTCGGCCGCGAGCGGCAGGTCAACGGGTTCGTCAGCGACTATGCGCTGAGTTGATGGCCTCCCCGAGCAAGCTCGAGGAGGATTGAGAGCTACATCTTCCCCAACGCGATCATGATCGCCACCACAGCCAGGCCGATCTGGGCCAGCATGGTGACCATCACGCCCACGCCGCGGCCGGCCTCAAGCTTGCCGCCGTCCATGCCCAGGCCGTGCGCCACGCGGGCCAGGATATAGGCACCGGCGACATAGGGCAGCCAGGTGCCGCCCTTGGCCGCCAGCTCGATCAGGCCGACCATGGCCAGCACCCACGGGGTGTTCTCGGCAAAGTTCAACTGGGCGCGCATCCGGCGTTCGAGCAGCTCGTTGCCGCCGCTGCCGAAGCTGACCTTTTCCTTCGCCCGAACCTGGCCGCAGCGCAGTGCCAGCCAGAAATTGACCAGCGCGGCGGCGGCGGCCATGCACAGTGTGGTGGGTAGCAGGATTTCCATTGGTATCTCTCCCCTGTCAGACCATCCCCGAAATGGGGACGGGTAGTGCTTGCAACGGCCAAGAATTTCGCTATAGGCGCGCCTTCGCAAGCCGCCGACCGCTATGGCCCAGGCAAGGCTTACCTAGACGAAACCGGAATTTGCAGGAACAGGTGCCGCAATGGCTGTCCCCAAAAGAAAAACTTCGCCCTCACGCCGGGGCATGCGGCGCAGCCATGATGCGCTGAAAGTGGAAGCATTCCACGAATGCCCGAATTGCGGCGAACTCAAGCGCCCGCACAACCTGTGCAACGCTTGCGGTCACTACAACGGACGCGAAATCATCGCGGTCGGGCTCTAAGCTCACTTAGCCGGAGATTGCGCATATGAGCCTGCCGCGTATCGCCGTTGATGCGATGGGCGGCGACGAAGGTGTGCGCGTGATGATCGAAGGGGCAGCGCTGGCCCGGCGCCGCCACGATCGTTTCAAATTTCTGCTGGTCGGCGATGAAGAGCGGATCAAGGCCGCGCTTGATAATCACCCCAACCTGCGCGCTGCATCCGAAGTTCTCCACGCCCCCGATGTGGTCAGCGGCGATGAAAAGCCCACCCAGGCCTTGCGCCGGGCCAAGACCACTTCGATGGGCATGGCGATCAACGCGGTCAAGCAGGGTGAAGCCGGGGCTGCAGTCAGCGCGGGCAACACCGGCGCCTTGATGGCGATGGCCAAGCTGGCGCTGCGGACCATGCCGGGGATCGATCGCCCGGCGCTGTCGGCCTTGCTGCCGACGCTGGGCGACAATGACCTGGTCATGCTCGATCTGGGCGCCAATACCGAATGCGATGCCCGCAACCTGGTGCAATTCGCGATCATGGGCGCGGCCTATTCACGGATTGTCACCGGCAACGAGGCCCCGCGGGTGCGGCTGCTCAATATCGGGACCGAGGAAAACAAGGGTACCGAAAACCTGCAAGCCGCCGCCGCGCAGCTCAAAGCTGCCGCCGCGGATCTGTCGATGTCCTTCGATGGCTTCGCCGAGGCCGACAAGCTTTGCCGCGGCGATGTCGATGTGGTTGTTTCGGACGGTTTCTCGGGCAATATCGCGCTCAAGGCGCTGGAAGGCACCGCGCGGTTCGTCACCGATCTGCTGCGCCGGGCTTTCACCAGCTCGCTGCGCTCCAAGTTCGGTTTTCTGGTCTCGCGCCCCGCGACCGAGCTGTTGAAGCATCACCTCGATCCCAACAACCATAATGGCGCGGTGTTCCTTGGGCTGAACGGCGTTGTGGTGAAAAGCCACGGTTCGGCCAATGCGCTGGGTGTCGCCAATGCGGTGGCGGTTGCCGCGCGCCTGCTCGAGGCCAACCTGACCGAACGGATTGCCGCCGATCTAGCCCGGCTGGGCGAGGAAAACCTGCGCAGAGCCTCGCAGGCTTCGGCGTGATCCGTCGCTCGGTCCTGATCGGCACCGGCTCAGCGCTGCCCAAGCGCGCGGTCAGCAATGCCGAATTGGCGCAAACTGTCGATACCAGCGACCAATGGATCGTCGAGCGCACCGGGATCCGCAACCGCTACATCGCGGGTGAGGGCGAGACGACCGGAACGCTGGCAATCGCCGCGGCCAAGGTTGCACTTGCGGCGGCCGGGCTGGAAGGCAAGGACATCGGCCTGATCATTCTGGCCACGGCCACGCCCGATCAGACCTTTCCGGCCACTGCCACCAAGGTTCAGCACGCGATCGGCGCCAACGGCGGGATCGCCTTCGATGTCGCGGCGGTCTGCTCGGGCTTTCTCTATGCCATCACGGTGGCGGATTCGATGCTGCGCACGGGTCTGGCCCAGCGCGCGCTGGTGATCGGCGCCGAAACGATGAGCCGGATCCTCGATTGGGAAGACCGCGCCACTTGCGTCCTTTTCGGCGACGGGGCCGGCGCGGTGGTGCTCGAAACGCGCGAAGTGGCAGACGACGGACCCGGGATCATTGCCACCCGGCTCCACGCCGATGGGGGCCATTGCGACTTGCTGTATGTCGATGGCGGACCATCCTCGACCGGGACTGTCGGTCATCTGCGGATGAAGGGCCAGGAAGTGTTCCGTCATGCCGTGGTCAACCTTGCCGGGGTGCTGACCGAAGTGCTCAAGGCGGCAGAAATCGAACCCAAGGACGTGGATTGGGTGGTTCCGCACCAGGCCAACCAGCGGATCCTTGATGCGACCGCGCGCAAATTCGGACTCCCACCCGAGAAGGTCGTGGTCACGGTTGACCGGCACGCCAATACTTCGGCCGCGTCGGTACCGCTGGCGCTCGATACCGCGGTTCGCGACGGGCGAATCAAGCCCGGCGATTTGCTGGTGCTCGAGGCAATGGGCGGCGGATTTACCTGGGGTGCCTGCGTCCTGCGCGCCTAGTTCACTGATTTCCGCGACAGATTCCCGACAGCCGCATTGCAATCGCAGCGTGTAGGAGTATGTTTCGAATCACGGGTTGTGCGAACATTGTCAGGGAAGGGGCTGATGCGCTCCATGAATACTCTCACACGGGCCGATCTGGCCGAAGCACTGAACCGCAAGCTTGGGCTTTCGCGTTCGGAATCACTTACGATGGTTGAATCGATTCTCGACCACATGTCGAACGCGCTTGAACAGGGCGAAAACGTCAAGATTTCCGGGTTCGGAACCTTCCTGCTGCGTGACAAGGGTGAGCGGATCGGGCGCAACCCCAAGACCGGGGTCGAAGTGCCGATTACCCCGCGCCGGGTGCTGACCTTCCGGGCCAGCCAGATGCTCAAGGAACGGATCGCCAAGGGATGAGCGACGCTGCGCCTCCGACCTTCGCCGACGGCAAAGATCCGGAGGCGCTGCGGACTATTGGCGAGGTCGCCAAGGCCTTGGGAATCCGCCAGCATGTGCTGCGTTATTGGGAAGAACAGTTCCCGATGCTGCAGCCGCTCAAGCGCAGTGGCGGGCGGCGATACTATCGGACCGAGGACGTTCGGATGGTTGAGGCGATCGACCGGCTGGTGCACCGCGAGGGTTATACCTTGAAGGGTGCCAGGAAGGCACTTCAGGGGCACACCAGCAGCACACCACAGGCACCTGGCGCATCGGTCATGCCACCTGCGATGACCGAAGCGCCGGTCAATTCCAACTTCGCCTATCGCGCGCGGTTGATTTCGCTGCGCACCACTCTGGTCAACGCGCTGCACGACGCCTAAATCCCCCTCACGAAAGTGAGGACACTCCCCATGAGCAAGAGCTACGACGCCGACCTGGCGCTGTTCATCAATGGTGCCTGGAAGATCGGCGAAGGCCGCGACATGTTTCCGGTGGTCGATCCGGCCAGCGGCGAGGCGATTGCCGAAGTGCCTTTGGCCAGCCCGGCCGATCTCGACGAAGCACTCGATGCCGCCGACAAGGGGTTCGTCGAGTGGCGTTCGACTCCGGTTGAGACCCGCTCGGCGGTGCTGAGGAAGGCCGCCGCCTTGCTGCGCGAGCGCGCCGATGGCATCGCCCACCTGCTGACCCTGGAACAGGGCAAACCGCTGGCCGAATCGCGCGGCGAGGTGATGTCGAGCGCGCAATTGTTCGATTGGTGCGCCGAGGAAGCCAGCCGGATCTATGGCCGTACGCTGGTCCGTCCGACCGGCCAGCGCGCCATGATCAACCGCCAGCCGATCGGCCCGGTCGCGGCCTTCAGCCCGTGGAATTTCCCGATCTACCTGATGGCCAAGAAGCTCGCCCCGGCGCTCGCGGTGGGCTGCTCGGTGATTGCCAAGCCGCCCGAGGAGACCCCGGGCTGCACCGGCGCCTTGGTGCGCTGCCTGCTCGACGCCGGATTGCCCGGCAATGTCGTGCAACTGGTCCACGGCGTGCCCGATGCGGTCAGCCGGCATCTGCTGGCCTCACCGGTGATCCGCAAGGTCAGCTTCACCGGCTCGGTCCCGGTCGGCAGGCACCTGATGCGCCTCGCCGCCGACGGGCTCAAGCGGGTGACGATGGAACTGGGCGGCCACGCCCCGGTGCTGGTGTTCGAGGACTGCGATCTGGAAAAGACGCTCGACCTGGTGGTTCCGCAGAAATTCCGCAACGCCGGGCAGGTCTGCGTCTCGCCGACGCGGTTCTATGTCCAGGAAAGCATCTACCAGCGCTTCGTCGATGGCTTCGCTGCGCGCACCCACGGCGTGACCACCGGCCACGGGCTCGACGCGGCAAGCAAGATGGGCCCGCTCGCCAACATGCGCCGTCCGGCTGCGATCGAGGCGCTGGTCGAGGACGCCGCGGCCAAGGGCGCGCGGGTGATGGCCGGCGGCAAGCGCGGCAACGCGGGCTTTTTCTTCGAGCCGACCCTGCTGGCCGATGTGCCCGACAGCGCCCAGATCATGAACAACGAACCCTTCGGACCCGTAGCGGTCGCCGCGCCGTTCACCGATCTTGCCGACGCGGTCAGCAAAGCCAACCGCCTCCCCTACGGCCTCGCCGCATTCGCCTTCACCGAAGGCCTGCGCACCGCCAACCTGCTGGGCGATGCGGTGGAGGCCGGGATGGTCGGGATCAACACTTTCGCAATCGGCGCGCCCGATGCCCCGTTCGGCGGGATCAAGGATTCAGGCTTTGGCAGCGAGGGGGGCCCCGAAGGCATGGACAGCTATCTGGTGACCAAGGCGATTCATATGGCTTGAGGGGGCTAGGGTACCGTGCACAAAGTCCGGTAAGCAATCGCTGCCGCAGCGAGTTGAATGGCGCGAATGTTGGGGAGAGCGGACAAAGCCTTCTACGAACCTCGGGAACAAAAGCTAAGGTTCATGCGTTGGGGTTGAGAGATGACTGTATCTCGGAAGGAATACCCCATGTACAAACTCATACTTGCGGCAAGCGCCGCCTCGCTAGCTCTCGCGGCTCCGGCTGCGGCCGACCCCGGCAAGAACAACGGCCAGGGCAAACAGGCCAAACATGGTCAGACGATGCATCAGGGCCAGGCCAAGCATCAGGGCAAGCAAGCCAAGCATCAGGCCAAGCAAGCCAAGCATCAGGGCAAGCAAGCCAAGCGTATTTACTTAGGGCGCACCACCGCCAATTACTGGGGCAACCGCTCATGCCCGCCAGGCCTCGCCAAGAAGAACAATGGCTGCCTGCCGCCGGGCATCGCCAAGCGTAGCTTCAACGTCGGCGACCGCTGGAACGGCGATTACGGCCAGTGGAGCTACAATCAGGTGCCGACCGACTGGCGCAACCAGTACAACCTGGACGCGGACAATCGCTATTATTACCGCAACGGCTACCTCTACAGCGTCGACCCCAAGACCCGTTTGGTCGAGTCGGTCATTCAGGCGCTGATCCGCTAACGTTACGGCTTACTGAACTCAGGCAGGCGCCGTCCTTTGGGCGGCGTCTTGCCGAGGGACGGACCTCAACCATTTTGTCGTGACAAAAATAAGTGATCTCAATGGGTGTTAACGGCCCAAGAGTAGCTAGCTTAAGTGAACTCGGCAACGCCCCCCGTTGCCCGAGCAATGAGTAAGCCCGTCGGTGTCCCCATCGGCGGGCTTATTGGTAGCTGGTGCGGTCAACCGTAAACGGATGCCGACTCACCCGCCCCGCCAATGGCCGCGATCGGACGCTCGCCGACCGGCTGCAGCGTCGAGTTTGTCGCGGGAATCGGTCGTAGACCGACCTTAGCAATCGGCTTCATCAAGATTGGGTTTGACGCGCATAGTCCTCGCTGTCGAACCAACCACGCGAAAGTCTTATCAAGCCTTCAGCATCAACATCCCACTCTTCCCAGCCGAGGACTTTCACTGCCTTGCGCGTTCCGGCATGGGTTCCGGTGAAAGTCCAAAGATATACCAGATGATCCCCAGAAGTTCGTAGCCCGTCGCACACCAGATTGAGATCGGGAATATCCGCGTAAAACCCCGCTGCCATTTGCGCCACGCGATCACGACCTTCCCAAGGGATTCCATCATTGATGGTTATGGCGCCCTCTGCAGCGAAGAATGCCGCTACGGCCTCTGGTCGCCCAGTGTTCCAAGCCGCCGTATAAGCGGTGGCAAGTTCGTTCTCTGCCATGTCAGACTCCCCACGCCGAAAAACTGAAGCTCAGCTGCGATGTGAAAATGTGCAACACAAAAGTTCCAATGTCCGCAATCGGGTCATTCATCAGGCTGCCGCAACGACCTATTTGTTGGGGAGAGCGGACATTCCAGGTTCGCTACTGGACTACCGGTGTTGAGACGCATGGACCGGCAGGGCATTGTCAAAGTAAATGCACCGCCATTTGCCAGATTGGTTAGGCAGTTCCGCGGCGAAATCCCGATCTGCTTTCTGACCCGCTTTGTTCTCTGATCGTATCGGTAAATTGGTAAGGCTACCTCAACGTTGCGGTGCCGAAATCTCGGCCCCGCACCAAATGCTGGTTAGATTGACAGTACCGGGGCGAGACCTGGCGACAATCTTATGTTTGAAGTGTGTGCTCAGGGCTTCGAACGCAAAAGCCTATCAAGCCTCGCCAAGGGTTCACGCCAACCGGCACGGGGGGGGATTTGCAGCATCGCGACTCTGAACAGCCCGCCAAGCGCCGAAGCCCCGTCAACTAGGTCGGCATTGGGTTCGCCTGGCGCTCTTCCAGCAAAACCCATCTCCCTTAGGGCGGCGTTATAGTTGCCCAAATTCTTGTCAAACCAGGGTGGGTTCGGACCCAAGCTTAAGAACAGAGCCTTGCCGCTTTCGAACGCGAACAGTGAGCGCTGGACTGCAGGGCTTTCCGAAAAGAACCGATCATTAAAGAATAGCGCTAGCTGGCCGTTGTCAAATAGCGCTCTCTGACCACTAGCATCTGCACGGCCCGCACTGGGCGATGGCCACAGGCTTTTGGCACACTTGGTGTTCCAGCAAACTCGCGGCTCACGGACGAGCATGACATGTTTCATGGTCCATGCTTTTGCCGGTGTATCAGGCAAGTTGCTGAGCAAGCCAAACATGCGATCGAGTTCCTCGCGGGACCAAGGGCCGGGTGCTTCCGCGCAGTAA
>JANPMA010000186.1:0-25710 GCA_031422595.1 Novosphingobium sp.
GCTACCCGCCTTGCTCGTCGCCGGGCTCTTCACGCGCGGCGCAGCGCTGGGACTTTTGGGCATGACGCTGACGATCCAGTTGTTTGTCTATCCCGAAGCCTGGTGGCCCGAGCATTCGCTGTGGGCTGCACTGGCGCTGGCTTTGATGCTGCGCGGCGGCGGGCTGCTGAGCCTTGATGCGGTTCTGGTACGGGGCCGCAAGTGATTGCAGACGATACCACCCTAAGCCACCTCGCCGGCCTGGCCCAGCGCGGCGACAAGCAGGCCTATGCGGCGCTGCTTGGCGCCGCGCGGCAGTGGTTGCAGCGCTATTTCCGGCGGCGGACCACGCCGTGCCAGCTTGACGATCTGGTCCAGGAGACGCTGCTCTCGGTCCACCGCAAGCTGGCCAGTTACGAAGCCTCGCGCCCTTTTACCCCCTGGCTCGCGGCGATCGCGCGCTATCGCTATGTCGATCACTTGCGGCTGGTCTATCGCCGCGCCGAAGACGAATTGAGCGCCGATTTTGCCGACACGGCCAGCGACGAGCCTGAGATTACCGCGCGGATCAGCCTCGAACGGCTGTTCGAAGCCTTGCCCGATGCCCAGCAACGCGCGATCGAACTGGTCAAGATCGAAGGCTTCTCGATCGCCGAAGCCTCGCAATCAACCGGCCAGAGCGAGAGCCTGGTCAAAGTCAACATTCACCGGGGCCTCAAACGCCTCGCCGCATTGATAGAAAGAGGCTGACGCGATGGCCCGCAATTCCGAAGATCTGATCGCCGGGCTGGTTGCCGATCTGCAACCGGTCAGGCCGCTGCGGCTGGGCACCGGGATGACCTATGCCGTGCTCGCGCTGCTGGGCGGGGTGCTGGGTGTGGCCACGCTGCACGGGCTACGCAGCGACATCATGGCCGGCCGGCCGGACGATATGCTGCTGATGGGCAGTGGGCTGTTCCTGGTACTGGCCCTGGCCTCGGCCTGGGCAGTGGTCGATCTGGCCCGGCCCTATGTCGGGCTGCGCCGCGAAGGCTGGGGCTGGACCGCGCTGATGGCCGGTGTGCTGCCCGCCGCCGCCACGGTGCTGATCGCCTTTCAGTGGCTGCGCGGTGAGCCGCTGGCGCTGGGACGCGCTTCTGTTGACATGTTCTGCACGCAGCAGGGATTGGGCTGGGGCCTGCTGACCGCTGCGGCCCTGGTGCTGTGGCTGCGCCGCGGGGCCCCTTCGCTGCCCCAGCGGGCCGGACTGCTGACCGGGGTTGCCGCAGGCGCGGCCGGGATCTTCGCCGCTTCATTGTATTGCCCGCACAACGATCTGATCCATATCGGGCTGTGGCACGGGATGACTGTGGTGCTGACGGGCGTGCTGGGCCGGATCGTGGTGCCGCGGCTTATCGCCTGGTAAGCGTCAGACCAGCCCCAGCCGGGCCAGATCGCCGGCCAGCTTGCCCGGCATGACGTCGCCGGTCACTTCGCCATCGGCCAGATCGCGCGGGGCGTCGTCGTCACTGAGATAACGCCAGCCCTGGTGCGCGCGGTGGGGTTTGGGCAGGACGTCGATCAACCTGCTTGAAATCAGGATGTGGGTGCGCCCGCCCTCGGCCTCTTCAAAGCCGACAATTTCGCTGCGCGCGACCAGTTGGCGTTTGAAGATCCAGAACAGCGAGCCGCCGATCAGCTCGGCGTGGCGCTTGGGCAGGTAGCGGGTGGTGAGCTTGGCCACTTCGCCGCGGTCGGCGAACCAGCTGTGCATTTCTTCAAGCGAGGTGGCCTTGAAGGCAACTTTGGTCAGGTGCAGCGGCATCAGCTGACCAGTCCGCTCAGCACCGCTAGGCCGAGGAAGGCGAAAAAGCCCATCGAATCGGTGATCATGGTCACGAACACCGAGCTGGCCACCGCCGGGTCCTGGTCCATCCGGTCGAGCAGCACCGGAACCGCGACCCCGGCCAGCCCGGCGGTGATGATATTGACCATCACCGCAGTGGCGATCACCGCGCCCAGCAACGGATTGGCGAAGACCAGTGCGGTCGCGACGCCAATCAGCGTGGCGACCGTCAGCCCGTTGAGCATCGCCACGCGCATTTCGCGCCACAGCACACGGCCGGTGTTGGCGCGGGTCAGCTGGTTGGTGGCCAGCGCGCGCACCGCCACAGCCATGGTCTGGGTTCCGGCATTGCCGCCGATCGAGGCAACCATGGGTGACAGCGCGGCCAGCGCCACCAGCTTTTCGATCGCCCCGCCGAAGCTGGAGATGATCGTCGCACCCAACAGCGCGGTGACCAGGTTGGCGATCAGCCAGCGCACGCGGCTGACATAGCTGTCGCGGATCGGCTCGTTGACGTCGCCGTCGCCAGCGCCCGAGAGCAGCAGCACGTCTTCGCCGGCTTCTTCCTGGATGATGTGGACCACGTCGTCGACCGTGATCTGGCCAACCAGCCGCCCGTCGGCATCGACCACCGCGGCCGAGATCAGCGCGTATTTCTGGAACCGCAGCGCGACTTCTTCCTGGTCCATGCCGACCGGGATCAGTGTCTGTTCGCGGGTCATCACATCGCTCAGCGCGATATGGCGCGGGGTCCGCAGGATCCAGCTTAGTGCACATGAACCCAGCGGATGATGCCGCGCATCGACGATGAAAATTTCCCAGAACTCGTTGGCCAGATCCTGGTTGTCGCGCAGGAAATCGATCAGGCCGCCGACGCTCATATGCTCGCCCACCGCGACAAAATCGCGGCTCATCAGGCGCCCGGCGCTCTCCTCCGGATAGGACAACGCGCTTTCAATCGCGGCGCGGTCTTCGGGCTCCATTTCGGCGAGGACAGCCTGCTGGTCTTCCTCGTCGAGGTCCTCGAGCATCGCCACTGCGTCGTCGGTATCGAGCCGCTCGGCGATGTCGGCGACTTCGCCCGCGGGCAGCGATTCGACCAGCAATTCGCGAACGTGATCGTTGAGCTCGGCGAAGACTTCGCTGCCCATCAGGTCGCTGATTGCCTTGGCCAGCGCCGGACGCTCGTCGGCATCGACCAGTTCGAACAGGTCGGCGACGTCGGCCGGGTGGAGCGGCTCGACAAGTTCGTAGACCTGGTCGGTTTCGCCCGCTTCGAGCGCATCGCGGACCCGCCGGACGAAATCGCGGGTCAGGGTGTTTTCATCGTCGTGCGTTTCAAACTCGCGCACTTCGCCCGCCGCCGACACGGCTTCCAGCAGGTTCTCGGTGCGATCTTCGGCGCTCATGCGCGGAGGTCTAGGCCGGTCGATCACAAAAGCAACCCGGTCAGATGCCGGGGGCGTGACTTTGTGCCCAAGCACCCTATATCGGGGCGCAAATCATCAGGAGACCGAGCCAATGTCCGAATACCTTACCCTTTCGCTCAGCAGCGGCGGCGATGTCAAAATCAAGCTGCGTCCCGATCTCGCCCCCGGCCACGTCGCGCGGATCGTCGAACTGGCCGGCGAAGGCTTCTACGACGGGGTCAAGTTCCACCGCGTGATCCCCGGCTTCATGGCCCAGGGCGGCTGCCCCAATGGGACCGGCATGGGCGGCTCCAGCAAGCCCGACCTCCAGGCCGAATTCAACAACGAACCGCACGTCCGCGGGGTCTGCTCGATGGCGCGCACCAATGCGCCGCACAGCGCCAACAGCCAGTTCTTCATCTGCTTAGACGATGCCGGCTTTCTTGACCGCCAGTACACCGTCTGGGGCGTGGTCGAAGAAGGGATGGAACACGTCGACAATCTGCCCAAGGGCGAACCCCCGCGTGAGCCGGGCGCGATTGTGAAGGCGACGGTTAGCTAGACAGCAGGAGGCGCGGCCAAGCGCCGCGCCTTCAGCACCGCGATCTTGGGTTCTAGCATCTGGCCCTTCATCACCCCTTCGCCCTTGCTGGGCGAACGCGGCGAATCGTAGATCTTGCGGATCACCTCCATCCCCGAAACCAGGTGCCCGAAGGCGGCATAGCCGGCCTGGTTTTCGGGGTTGGGGCTTTTCGGGTCGGCGTCGAAGCTGGTCAGATCTGACAGCAGGATGCTGAAATCGGCCCGCGCGGTGCCCGGTGCATTGCGCGCCATCGAGAGGGTTCCGACCGTGTGGCTGAGCCCGGTCACGCTGGTCGGCTCGTGCGCGATCGGCGGCAACAGCTTGAGCGGAAAGTCATTGAGCCCGCCCTGGACCAGTCCGTTGGGCTGCTTGCCCCAGGCGAGTTGCATCACCCGGTAGAACACCATCCCGTTGTAACGCCCGCTATCGACATAGCGCATGAAGTTCCTGACCGTGATCGGCGCGCGCTTGTGATCGAGTTCCACGATTATGCTGCCCAGTGTGGTCACCAGTTCGACCTGTACCGTATCGCCCAGCGGCGGTGGGGGTGGGGGCGGCGGTGCAGCTTTGACCTTGGGCTTCGGTTTGGCGGCACCCGACAGCGCCAGCAGCGCAGCGGGTAGGGCGGCAAGAACGAATCGGCGTTTCATGGGTGCGATGATGCCGCAGCATCCGGCGGCATGCCAGCGGGCTTGTATCGGTCCGGTGATCTCCCCACATCGGTTGTGAAAAAGCCAGAGGGGGAATGCAATGCTGGGGATCGTAGTGGCGCTGGTGGCGGCATTGGCTTGCGCGACGATTTGGCCGGACCTGCCGTTTGGAAGAGCCACGGCGAGGCTGGGGGTCAAGGCGGTTTCGGCTCTCCAGTCGACCCGTCTCCAAGCCCGCGCAGTCCTCGCGATCGGAGCCGCGCTGCTGCTCTATGCGGCGATCTGGGCACTGGCGGGCGATGCCCCGATGTTCCTGGCCATGGTCCTGCCCGAACTGGCAGTGTGGTTCGCTACGTTTGAAATTGCCACTCTGGCCGAAGCACTGCTGGGTCTCGGCACTGCCGTGGCCGCGACCCGCGCAGCTGGTGTCGGGAACTACCTCAAGGGCCGCAGCCGCTCACGCCGTACCCGCCGCACCGGGGCTGCGTCACGCAAGCCTGCCAATGACGATGAGTCTAGAGGTTTGTTGCTAGCGGCCTAGAGATTCTTCATCGCAAAACGAACCATCAAGCCCTTCCCCTTTGGGGAAGGGTTGGGATGGGGGTTCTGCCTTTCGGATGTGGAGCCCCCACCCCAACCCCTCCCCGCCGGGGAGGGGCTATCCATCAGGATCAAACCAGCGCGCTACAGCCCCGCCTTCGAAATCCAGTCATGGAAGATCCGCACCGAGCGCAATTCGAGCGCGTGGGGGCGGCAGATGAACCAGTAGGAATAGGGGCTTTCAACCTCGACGTCGAACAGCTTGGCCAAGCGGTTGTCGTGGCTGCGGCGGAAGTGGTCGTCGTGCATGATCGCCACACCCAGGCCGTTGGCCGCAGCCTCGAGGATCATCTGGCCCGAATCGAAATGATCGACCGCGGCCGGCTGCAGCTTTGGCATCCCCAAGGCCTGCTTCCAGGCAACGAAACTGTCGGGCAATTCGGTGTGGATCACAAAAGTCTGGCGCGAAAGCACTGCCGCATCTGGGCTCGAGCCAATCTCTTCGGCCAGCGCCTTGGAGGTGAACGCATAGACCATATTGTGATCCAGCCGGACCGCGTGGAACGAGGGATCGGGCTGTTTGGCCAGCACGATCGCGGCATCGAGCGTGTCGCCGACACGGGTGTCAAGGTGCGGGCTGGTATCGATGTCGATGTGCAGGCGGGGATGCGCCTTGCGCAGCTCGGGCAGGCGCGGGAACAGCCGCTGGGTGCCAAATAGCGGCAGCACGCCCAAATGCAGGCGCAGCACCTTGCTGTCTTCGACCTGGCCTTCGACCGCGGCGGCCAATTCGTCGAACCTGGGGCTGACCGCATCATAAAAGGCCTGGCCATCGTCGGTCAGCCGCATCGCCTGGTGCTGCCGGGTGAACAGCCGCTTGCCGATGAAATCCTCCAGCGCGGCAACCCGGCGCGAGAGGGCGGAAGGGCTGAGTCCCAGTTCATCCGCGGCAGCGCGGGCGCTGCCCATTCGGACGATCCGCACGAAGGCCTCGATCGCACGCAGGGGAGGGAGGCGACGGATTGCCAAGTCAACTAGCTCCGATCACCCTGAGCCTGTCGAAGGGCCGTTTCGCCCAGGGGAGCAGGCGGATGGAGACGCAGACGGGTAACGCGTTTTGCGTCACCCGCAACAACTTCCAGCGTCCAGCCGCTGTCATGCCCCAGCATCGCGCCAACCGCCGGAACCTGGCCGGCCAGCACGAAAGCCAGCCCGCCCAGCGTATCGACGTCTTCCTCAACTTCGGCCAGGCGCGGGTCGACCGCTTCGCCCACTTCGTCAAGCTCGGCCCGGGCGTCGGCTTCCCACATCCCTGAAACAAGCTGGACCAGCATGGCCTCGGGCGCGTCGTCGTGCTCGTCTTCGATCTCGCCGGTGATTTCCTCGACCAGGTCCTCGAAGGTGATGATCCCGTCGGTGCCGGAATATTCGTCGACCACCACCGCCAGGTGGACCCGGCTGGCGCGCATGTCGTTCAGGACATCGAGCGCGTTGCGGGCCTGCGGCACGAACAGCGGCTGGCGCAGCAGCGTGGTCCAGTCCTTGGGCGGCTTGCGCGCGGCCAGAAACGGGAAGACGTCCTTGATCAGCATCATGCCGATGATCTCGTCGAGTGTTTCGCCATAGACCGGCAGGCGCGAATGGCCGTGCTGCGCGAAGGCGGCGACCACCTCGTCCCAGGTCGCGCTCTTGGGCAGGGCGATGATTTCGCCGCGCGGAATCGCCACATCGTCAGCGTCGTGCTCGCTGAAATGCAGCAGGTTGCGCAGCATCAGCCGCTCGAGCGGGGAAAGGTCCCCTTCGGCATCCTCGCCGCCGTCTTCCTCGTGCTCGTCGATCGCTTCTTCCAGCTGCGCGCGCAGCGACTGGTCCGGCTCGGCCAGGTTCCTGAGGCGGCGCACGATGCTCGCCAGCCAGTTTCTACTGTCTCCGTCTCCAGAAGGTGTTTCGGCCATGGCCGCCTTGAATTCCCTATGCCTCGTCGTGGTCGCCATATGGGTCGGCAATGCCCATCAGTGCAAGCGCCTTTATTTCTACGCTTTCCATTGTGCGGGCGTCTTCGCTCGAGGTCTCATGGTCGTAGCCGGCCAGATGGAGCAGGCCGTGGATGATCAGGTGGGCCACGTGGTGTTCCAGACTGATGCCCTTTTCGGCCGCCTCGCGCTGGCAAGTTTCGAGCGCCAGCGCGATATCGCCCAGCAGTTCGGGCGGGCCACCAGGCGCAAGGGCGAGCAGGTCACCGCGATCGAGCATCGGGAAGGACAGCACATTGGTCGGCTTGTCCTTGCCGCGCCATTCGGCATTGAGGGCGCGGACTTCGGCGTCGTTGGCCAAGGCAATGCTGGCAGATAAGCGCGGGTTGGCGAGTTCGGGCGCGCAAGCGGCTGTGGCATTTGCGGCGGCAGCCACAAGGCCTGCCCAATTGGTGGGAGAGGGCCATGGGCCCTCTTCGGAGATTTCAAGGTCCATCGCCGCTGGCTAGGGCAGCGCCAGCAATGCGGCAAGTGAGTCCAACTTGTCATTGCAATCCTCATTTGATACACAATGTGTATCTCGTGCGGAAGGAAGCGCAAGAATGGACATGGCAACATCGAAGGCGTCGCACGCCAAGGCGGTGAACCTGCGGGTCCGCGAGGATATCCGCAGCCTGATCGATCGCGCGGCCAAGGCGCAGGGCAAGTCACGCTCAGATTTCATGATCGATGCCGCGCGCCGAGCCGCCGAGGAGGCCTTGCTCGATCAGACGCTGATCCGGGTCGATCATGACAGCTATGACAAGTTCGTTGAGCTGCTTGATGCGGCGCCCGACGCAGAGCGGTTTGCCCGGCTGATGGAAGCACCACGCCCCTGGGCACGGTGAAGGGCTGTGCATGCGCCGGCCCTGCTAACCGACGCCCACGACCTGACCGCGTTCGAGTGCGGTGTACCGGGCCTTGATGACTGGCTGAAACGCCGGGCCCGTTCCAATCAGATCAACGGGGCATCGCGCAGCTATGTGGTGGCAGAAGGCAGCCGGGTGATCGGCTATTATTGCCTGGCTTCCGGGGCAATTGCGGTAACCGATGCGCCGTCTGCGCTCCGCCGCAATATCCCCGATCCTATCCCGGTCACCGTGCTGGGCCGGTTAGCCATCAACCGTACCCGGCAAGGTGCGGGATTGGGAACCGCCATGCTGCAGGACGCGGTCTTGAGGACCGTCCAGGCCGCGCAAATAGTGGGCGCGCGCGGTCTGCTGGTTCATGCGATTTCCGATGCGGCCACGACTTTCTACATACGTTACGGGTTTGTCGCTTCGCCCAGTAGCCCGATGACGCTGGTCCTGTCGCTCAAGGGGATGGCCGTCTAGCCGTCCTTCCCCTCATAGGCCTCGACAATCCGCCCGACGATCGGGTGGCGCACCACGTCGCTCACGGTGAAGCGCGTTATCGCGATTCCCTCAACCCCCTCGAGCCGGCCAACCGCATCGTTGAGCCCGCTCATCGCCGGGCCGCCGGGGATGTCGACCTGCTTGGGATCGCCGCAGATCACCATGCGGCTGTTCTGGCCGAAGCGGGTCAGGAACATCTTCATCTGCTCGCGCGAGGTGTTCTGCGCTTCGTCGAGGATGATGAAGCTATCGGCCAGGGTGCGCCCGCGCATGAAGGCGATCGGGGCGATCTCGATCTCGCCGCTGGCGATCCGGCGCTCGACCTGTTCGGGCGGCATGCAATCGTAGAGCGCATCGTAGATCGGGCGCAGATAGGGATCGACTTTTTCCTTCATGTCGCCGGGCAGAAAGCCCAGCCGCTCGCCGGCTTCAACCGCCGGGCGGGAGAGGATCAGGCGCTGGACCGATCCGGTGATCAGCTGGCTGACCGCCTGCGCCACCGCGACATAGGTCTTGCCGGTACCGGCCGGGCCCAGCGCAAAGATCATGTCCTTGGCTGCAAGCGCGCGCATGTATTCGATCTGCATCGCGCTGCGCGGGACGATGGTTTTCTTGCGGGTGCGGATCATGATCGGCGCTGCGCCGTCATCGCCGGTGACGATCCCTTCGAGCGTCGGCTCAGCCGACATCACGATGATCGATTCGACCGCGCCGGGCTCAAGCTCATGGCCCTGGATCAGCCGCTGGTGCATCGCCTTGAGCACATCGCGGGCCCGGCCCACGCCGTCTTCGGGCCCCTCGATCTGGACCCGGTTGCCGCGCGCGGCAATGAACACCCCCAGGCGGTTTTCGATCTGGACCAGGTTGGCGTCGAACTGGCCGAACAGCGCGCCAAGGATCGTCGCTTCTTCGAACTCGATTTCGGCCCTGGCCCGGCGAGGGGCTTCGGGACGGCTGGGCGCCTCATGATAGGCGCGGGCAGGTTTGCGGGCCATAGGGGCTTTTGGGGCGCTCCTTTCGCGTCGGGCCGGCCTGGCCCTGAGTCGGAAGGATAGGCTCCGCGCCGCTACACGCAAGCGACTTGGGGCCTGCTGGTAGTGGAAAAAAGGTCAGGCGTGTCACACCAGCCGACATATTTAACTCCGCCGCGCAACTTTCCGGCTCGCTGTGCGTTAAGTGCCCTGGAGCAACTACTCTCGCTGCGGTCCAATCGCAGCTGACCTTCGAATAGGAGAATGCAAATGCGTAAGAACCTGCTTGCAGTGCTTGCTGCAGCGGCGCTGCTGCCCAGCATGGCCAGCGCCCAAAGCGCCCAGGAAGTCCGCAACGGCCAGCGCGAGGTAGAACGTGATCGCCAGGAAGTTCAGCGTCACACCCGCAACGGCGACACGAAACGGGCCAATGCTGCCCGCCAGGAAATGCGCGAAGACGCGCGTGAGAACCGGGAAGACTGGCGCGATTACCGCAACAGCCACCGCAGCACGTTCCGGATGGGCAATTATCGTGGCCCGAAGAACTATCGCTATCGCCCGGTCGCCGTCGGTTATCAGTTCCAGCCGAGCTATTACCGCAGCAATTACTGGGTTGCGAATCCTGCACGCTATCGCCTGCCGGCAACTGGCCGCAACCAGCGCTGGGTCCGCTACGGCAACGATGTCGTGCTGGTCAACATCCGCACCGGGCGGGTGATCCGCGTTTACCGCAGCTTCTTCTGGTAACAGGGCGCTCCCTCCGCGTGGGGGAAATCCTGACCGGAACGCACCTGCCGCCGGCCGAGACCATCTCGGCCGGCGGATCGGTTTTCAGGCCAGTTCGGCGTGGAGCGAATTGGCCCCAGCTTGAGTCAGGACTACCTCCACCAGGTCGCCGAACGCCGCTTCGCCGGTAAAGTGCACCGATTGCAGCCACGGGGATTTGCCCAGCCACTGGCCGGTCAGCTTGCCCTTGCGCTCGACCAGCACCTGGCAGCGCTTGCCGACCGAGGCCTGGTTGAAAGCGAGCTGGGTGGTGTTGAGTGCGGCCTGGAGGCGCTGAAGCCGCTCGTCCATCACCGCTGGTGCCACTTGCCCATCCATCGTCGCCGCCGGGGTGCCGGGGCGGGGGGAGTATTTGAAGCTGAAGCACTGGGCATAGCCGACCTGTTCGACCAGCCTCAGCGTGTCTTCGAATTCGGCATCGGTCTCACCGGGGAAGCCAACGATGAAATCGCCCGACAGGGCGATGTCGGGGCGGACAGCGCGAGCACGGCCCAGGATTTCGAGGTAGCTCTCAACCGTGTGGCTGCGGTTCATCGCCTTGAGGACGCGGTCGCTGCCTGATTGCACCGGCAAGTGCAGGAAGGGCATCAGTTTGGGTACGTCGCGGTGCGCGTCGAGTAACGCTTGTGTCATATCGGCCGGGTGGCTGGTGGTATAACGAATGCGCGCCAGATCGGGCAGCGCGGCGAGCGCCTCGATCAGCTTTTCCAGCCCCCGGCCCGCGTCATCCCGCCAGGCGTTGACGTTCTGGCCGAGCAGCGTGATTTCCTTCGCTCCGGCTTCGACCAGTCTCTCCGCTTCATCGACCAGATCGTTGAACGGGCGTGAAACTTCCGCGCCGCGGGTGTAGGGCACCACGCAATAGGTGCAGAACTTGTCGCAGCCTTCCTGGACGGTCAGGAAAGCGCTGGGGCCAACCTTGCGGCGGGCCGGCAGCGCGTCGAACTTGGTCTCGGCCGGCATCTGGGTATCGACCGAGCGGCGTCCTTCGACAGCTTCTGAGATCATCGCCGGAAGTCTATGATATGCTTGCGGTCCAACCACCATCGAAACCGACGGGGCGCGGGCCATGATCTCCTCGCCCTCGGCCTGGGCGACGCATCCGGCGACTGCAATCAAGGGCGCGGTGCCATCCTCGCGGCGCAACCGGCCAATGTCCGAATAGACCTTCTCCACCGCTCTTTCCCTGATGTGGCAGGTATTTAGAACGACAAGATCGGCCTCTTCGCCCTCGGGCGCGGGGGCAATGCCCTGCTCGGCCAGCAGCTCGGCCATCCGCTCGCCGTCATAGACGTTCATCTGGCAGCCGAAGCTTTTGACCCGGTAGGTCCTGGGAGGCGGGGTAGGGTGCATGGGGTGCGGCCTATAGCGCCCTTGCCCGGGGATTCAAACCTCTCCCTTCGGCGCCACGTAACCGACCATCGGCAGGTCATAGCGGAACGGGCGCAGCGGCTTGCCGAGCGACTTGAGCATCCGCGCCTCGATCTGGCGGCGGGCTTCGGCGGCAATCGCTTTGCGCCCGCCGATGTCGTGCGGATCGAACGGATCGAGGAAATAGACATTGACTGGAAAGCTGCCAGGCCGGGCGAAGATCCGCCGGGCGTTGCTGATCCCGCTTTCCTGGTCGAGCCAGGCGATCCATTCGGCCACCGGCCCGTAATCGATCACCACCGGCTGGACCAGCACGCCCGGCGGCGGCGGCTCGAGCACCGAAAGCATGGTGGTCTTGAACGGCAGCAGCGAATGGCCGTCGGTGATCGTACCTTCGGGGAAGACCACCACCGACCAGGTATCGGCAATCGCCTCGCGTAGGACGTTGATCGTCTCGGCGATATTCATCCGCGCCTCGCGCTTGGTGAAGACCGTGCGGTTGAGCCGCGCCATCCAGCCGAGCATGAACATGTCGGCAATCTCGGCCCGGCTGACGAAAGCCGATCCGGTTATCCCGCCGATCACCGGGATATCGAACCACGAAACGTGATTGGGCATGAAGAACACGTCGCGGTTGAGCGGAACGCCATGTATCTTGACCCGTGCACCGATGATCCAGGCCGCCGCGCGCAGGAACCACATCGGAAAGGGTGAGCCGTATTTGACCAGCCGGAACAGGTAATGCAGCGGCACCACAAACGCCAGGACCAGCGCCAGCAGCGCGGAGCGCGCCCACAGCCGCAGGGTCCCAGCCAAGCCCAGCGGCAGCGGCGTGCCGGCAGCGGCGATCGGGATCGCTTCCATGCTATCGAAGCGCGGCCGGGCGGGCATCGTCGTTTCTCTCTAGCCCTGCTTGCGCACGAACGGATAGCGCAGCTGCGGCAGGTAACCCTTGGGCACTTCCTCAGGCACGCCATAGCCGCTGGGCCATTTGCCTTCGGGGAAGTAATAGGTCCCGAACAACCGGTCGAGCAGCGGGAAGTGGATCGCGAAGTTCTTGTCGACCCCCTCCGCTTCGATCGCATGATGCCAGTGATGGAACCGCGGCACCACCACCCATTTGCCCAACCAGTCGAAATCGCCGCGCACATTGGCGTGGACCAGCGAGGCATAGACATAGACCACCGCGACATAGGCCTGCATCACCGAGGGCAGGAACCCAAGTGTCAGCAAGGGCAGCGAAGTCACCCCGCGCAGCAGCACAATCTCGACAAAATGCATCCGCGCGCCGGCCAGCCAGTCCATCGATTTGGCGCTGTGGTGGACGGCGTGGAACCCCCAGAGGAACGGAATGCGGTGAAACAGGCGGTGAAACCAGTATTGCGCCAGGTCGGTCAGCACCATCGCCAGCGCGAACTGGACCAGCCAGGGCAGGGCGCTGACGCTCGCCTGGATGCCATCGAGCCAGCCAAGATTGCCGTTGATGTAACCTGACGGGGCCAGCGCGAGGAAAGTGATCACCTGCACCAGCATCGAGCTGATCAGGTAATAGAACAGGTCTTCGCTCCATTCGGGGCGGAACAGGCGCTGATCGCGGCGGCGCGGAAAAATCCGTTCCAGCGGAGCGAACATCAGTCCGGTGGCGACCATGTTTATCGCGAAGAAATCGAGCCCGAAGAAGATTCCCCAATTGTTGCTTTCGTGCGGCTGGGCATCGGCGCCACCCAGGATCGATGCGGTCAGCGTAATCAGTAGCGCAGTAATCCCCAGCGCTTTGCGCGGACGCAACAGCAGGCTGAGCAGGGCCAGGCCATAGGACGTCAGCAATGTCGCGTGAACCAGCGCGCGAAACCCGGTCCAGTCGCGCAGCGCTGCCAATTCGGGCATGGCGAAGCTCATCTGCCAGCGCAGGGCGCCGACGAAGCAGAGCCCGATCACCGCCAGCAAGATTGCGAAAAAGCCTGAAAACCAGCCGCTTCCGAAACCACGAACGGCTGGCGGTGCTTCAAGATCGTGAACCAGCTGCTCGCGGAAGCTTTTCATCGGTGGTGATCCTTCAGATGGAAATGCGACTAGCTGGTCAGTTCGCGCAAGATCGCCTCGCGCGCGGCCTGGGCGATGGTCTTGCGGTTCTCAAGCGCGGCTCCGGTCAACGGAGGCAGAAAGCGGACCTCAATCCGCACCGGGCGGCCCCGCGCCAGGATCCGAAGGAAATTGTCGAGCCCGTGTTCTTCGCCGACCCAGGCGATCTGCGCGGCTTCGGGGCCATAGTGCAGCAGAACCGGCTGGATCGTGATCCCTGGCGGCAGCGGTTCGAAGGCGGACAGCAGCGAACTCTTGAACGGGAGCAGGCCAGTGCCGTCACTGGTGGTGCCTTCGGGGAAGATCGCCAGCGCCCCGGTGTCGGACAGCGCGGTGCGAACATCTTCGACCTGTTGGGCGACACTGGCGCGGTCATGGCGGGCGACGAAGACCGTATCGGCCATCTTGCACAGCCATTTGAGCACCGGCATTGAGGCCAACCCGTCGTGCCCCACAAAGGCCGTGCCACTGGCGGCGGCAAGCGCCGGGATGTCGATCCAGCTGACATGGTTGGCGAGCAGGAACACTCTGCCCGCTGCCTTGCTTCCCTTGAAGGCCAGATCGACACCGGCGATCCAGGCGACCCCGGCCAGGAACACCCGCGGCCAGGGGTTATGGCGGCTGAACAGCCGATGGACGTAGAAGAGGGAAACGCAGACGAGCAGGAGCAGCGCCATACAGGCAATGCGGATCGCCGCGCGCAGCCAGCCGGTCACAGAAATGCGCCGCGGGCGAGCCAGCGCCAGGGCCATCAGGTGTCACGCTCCAGCCGAACTCCGTAGAGTTCCATGCGGTGATCAACCAGCCGGTAGCCAAGCTTCTCGGCGATTTGGCGTTGCAGTGCTTCAAGCTCGGGATCGACGAATTCGATCACCTTGCCGCTTTCGACATCAATCAGATGGTCGTGGTGGGCTTCGGGCGCGGCCTCATAGCGCGAACGACCATCGCCGAAGTCGTGACGATCCAGGATCCCTGCCTCTTCGAACAGGCGCACCGTGCGATAGACTGTGGCGATCGAGATCTTCGGGTCGAGTGCCACCGCGCGTTCGTGCAGGCTTTCGACATCGGGATGGTCGGTTGCCTCGGACAGGACCCGGGCGATGACCTTGCGCTGTTCGGTGATCCTCAGACCGCGTTCGGCGCAAAGTGCTTCGATGTCGATCGGTTGTTGCACGTAAGACCCTGCCCTGAATGAAATGCCCCGCCGATCATAGACCGGCGGGGCGATTCTTCAACCATGTGACTGAGGTGAAGTTCAGGCTGCTTTCTTGCGGCCGCGCTTCACGCCAGGCTTGCGGCCCAGGCCGATCTTCTTCGCGAGTTCGCGACGCTTTTCGGCATAGTTGGGCGCAACCATCGGATAGTCGGCGGGCAGGTTCCAGCGCGCGCGATACTGATCCGGGGTCAGGTTGTAACGCGTCATCAGGTGACGCTTGAGCATCTTCAGCTTCTTGCCGTCTTCAAGGCAGACGATGAAGTCCGGCTTGATCGAGGCGCGGATCGAGACTGCCGGTTCGGGCATCACTTCCACGACCACGGCGGCCTGACCGAGCCCAGCCAGCGCGCCATAGACGTTGCTGATCAGAGCAGAAACATCATCGACCGAGACACTGTTGTTGCTGACATGCGCTGCGACAATATCGGACGTCAGCGTAATCAGCATTTCGTTAACATCGGCATGGGTTGCATCCATGACCAATTCCTTTCTTCATTTATCGACCCTGTCCGTTGCGGACTTTGCCGCAGGCTTTCTGTGGCGATTTTCAGTTAAGCCGATTCCCGCACAACTTCAAGCTGCAATTGGCAAGATATCAACAAAGGAAGTTCCCGCAAAACGGGACAATTGGCAAATACTTGAAGAAAACTAATCCAATCTGGACGTAAATGTTATGGCATCCCAACGATCACCGTGCGGGGTACGGTAGTAATTCGGCCGTGTACCAACCGGCTCGAAGTGGTTTCTAAGGTAGAGGAATTCAGCAGGATTCCCTTGCCTCATCTCCAGAAACAGTCGCGTGGCTCCGCGCTGCCGGGCCTCTTGAATAAATCGATCGATCAGGTTCTGTCCGATACCCAACCGGCGGAATTGTGGGCTGACCGCCAGCAACAGCAGTTCTTCTTCATCGAATGCACTTCGGGTAAGGAAGAAGCCAGCACACTGACCTTGATGGAAAGCCAGGCCATAGTGGCAATTGCCGGTCAGCAAGGCATCTTCGACTTGCCGCCGGGTCCAGGCCTCGCCGTAGGCGGGATCGAAAGCCGCGGCCATGACCGCCATAATCCGGTCGAGATCGTCGGTCGGCGCAATCAAGCGGCAGCTCCGGGCAGCCTTGCGTCGGGCGCTCTGCCATAAATCAGCGCGGGATCGGCGGCAAACGCGGTCTCGGGCAAATGCAGAACCTGCCGCGCATCGGGCCAAAGCTCCATTGCTGTTCCGGATCCGCGCTGGGCAACCAGTTCGGCCGCGCGGCTGCCTGCAACCAATTCGCTGCCTAGTGCTGCGATTGCTTCAGCGGGTGCGAGCGTGCGGGCCGGGCTGAGGCCGGTGCCGTCGGCATCGAACTCTTGCACGAACCACTCGCCATGTCCGCCGATCATAGCCACACCCAGCGGCTGGGCGCCATGCGCCGCGCGCGCCATCGCGGCGACCAAGGCCAGCGTGGGATAGCCGACCAATTCCGCCCCCCAGACCAGGGCAAGCGCCCGCGCCGCGGCGAGGCCGACGCGCAGGCCCGTGAAGCTGCCAGGGCCGAGCGAGACCGCAATCCGATCGGCGCGGCCTTTGCCGGGAAGCGCGGCGATCATCGGCACCAGCATTTCGGCATGACCGCGCCCCAGCACGCGATAATCGCCGCCCAGCAGTGCGCCATGTTCGAACAGGGCAACCGAGCAGGCCTCGGTCGCGCAATCGATCGCCAGCAGTTTCATCGGTTGGGGTGTAGCCCGTCAGTTTTGTTTGTCATAGTGCGTCCAAGCCATCCGGCTTGGCCTTTGCAACACCGGCCCGCTCCCGTGCTCCGAAGTCGCAAAACGTCCGGGGGACGTTTTGTCGGGGCGCCCCGACCACCCGTGACATGGTACCCTTGGGGTGGTCGGGCCGGGGGAGCGGGCCGGTGTTGCAAGCTGCGGACGGAGGTCCGCAGCGCACCTCAGGCAATCACGTTGAAAGTACCGAAATCGGGCCGCGGGCTGCGCTCGAAGATGGTGGCGGCGTCGCCATAGCCCAGTGTCGAGATGAAATTGCTTTTCACCGACGGGGTATCGGCAAAGAACGCGGCATCGACCGCTTCGTTCGAAAAGCCCGACATCGGCCCGGTATCGAGCCCCAGCGCGCGCGCCGCCAGGATGAAATAGGCACCCTGCATGCTCGAATTGCGCATCGCCGATACTTCGCGCAGCGGCAGATTGCCTTCGAACCAGGCCTTGGCATCGGCATGCGGGAACAGCCAGGGCAGGTTCTCGTGATAGTCGATGTCCATGCCGATGATTACTGTTACCGGGGCCTTCAGCACCTTTTCGGCGTTGGCCGGTAGGCAGAACTGGGCCAGCTTGGCCTTGGCTTCTTCACTGGTGCACCAGATCAGGCGCGCGGGCAGCATGTTGGCCGAGGTCGGCCCCATCTTCATCAGCTCCCAGATCGCGTGAAGCTGCTCGGTGGAAACTGGCTTGTCGAGATAGCCGTTGTAGGTGCGGGCGGCGCGAAACAGCTGGTCGAGCGCAGCATCGGCAAGCGGCTGGGTCATGGCAAACTCCGGGATCGGGAACGAATCAGGCAGCGCGCACTTCGCTTACTTCGGGAACGTAGTGCTTGAGCAGCGATTCTATCCCGTTCTTGAGCGTCGCGGTGGAGCTGGGGCAACCGGCGCAGGCGCCTTGCATGGTGAGGTAGACCACGCCCTCGCGAAAGCCGCGATAGATGATATCGCCGCCATCGCCCGCCACAGCGGGGCGTACGCGGGTTTCGATCAGTTCCTTGATTTGCGCGATCACATCGGCCTGCGCCGGATCATCACCGAAATCGCTATCCTCTGGCGGAACCGCAATGCCGCTGGCGTCGGGTCCGCTAAACAGCGGTGCGCCGGTGACAAAGTGATCGAGCAGGATCGCCACGACTTGCGGCTTGAGCGCTGACCAGTCCACGCCGGGCGCGGCACTGACCGAGATGAAATCGCGGCCGAAGAACACGCCGGTCACATCGCCCAGGTCGAACAGAGCAGAAGCGAGCGGAGATGCGGTAGCGTCTTCGTCGTCGCGGAAATCGCGGGTCCCCAAGGCCATCACCTGCTCGCCGGGCAGGAACTTCAGCGTGGCCGGGTTGGGCGTCAATTCGGTTTCAATAAACATACCCGCCCATGTAGGCGCGAGCGGCCGCAGGTCAAGCAATCTGCGATTGGGCGGGCAGCAGATCAGCTATCGAGCAAGTCCTTGACCCCGATCCGCCCTTCCACTCCCAGCCGGGCAGCCGCCCGCTTGCATGCCCCGCCGCACCTGTGCAACAAAGCACGGACAGGGAGAACTTGCCGGATGGGACTGTTTCGCAATGGCTTGGGCCTTGCCGCGCTGGCATTGACGCTGCTGGCCGGTGGTTCGGTAGCGGCGACTTCGGCGTTGCCTCCCGGCCCGGTGGTGGGCAACTGGGTCAATCCCAAGCGCAATGTCACCGTGTCCACCGCAATGTGCGGCAAGCTCTTGTGCGGCACGGTGATCGCCGCTTCGCCCGAGGCGCAGGCTGCCGCGAAGAAGGCCGGGGCACCGCCGCTGATCGGTACCAGGCTGCTGCAGGACTATCGCCAGACTGGAACCGGCAAGTGGCAGGGCAAGGTCTTTGTCCCCGATCGCAACGGCACTTTCTATTCAACGATCAAGCAGATCGATGCCAATCGCCTCAAGATCAGCGGCTGCATCCTGGGCGGGCTGATCTGCAAGTCGCAGGTGTGGGAGCGGCAGTAGCCGCCTGACGCGGGGCACCGCACCGGTTATTCACTGGCCAGTCACAAAGTGGCTGCCTATAGTCCGTCCCCTATGCATTTCAGATCACGCGCTGCGCGCCTTTCCGCTCTTGTCCTTTCGGTCTTTTCGCTGGTGGTCGCCCCGGTGCTTGAGGCTGCCACAGCACCAGTCAAGCAAGCGGCGGCAGCTATCGCCCGCGCGCCCAAGGCCGATCCGTCGGTTCCCTGGCTCTATCGCGGCAGCGATATTCCGATCGACAAGGAATGGATCTTTGGCCAGCTGCCCAACGGGGTGCGCTATGCGGTGCGCAAGAACCGGGTGCCGCCCGATCAGGTTTCGATCCGGGTGCGGATGGATGTTGGATCGCTTTACGAACAACCCAGCGAAATGGGCTTTTCGCACCTGCTCGAACACATGGTGTTCCGCCAGTCGAAATACCTCGGTGATGGTGAGGCGATCTCCACATTTCAGCGGCTGGGGGCCACTTTCGGCAGCGATACCAATGCCCTGACCGGCCCGATCAGCACCACCTTCAAGCTCGACCTGCCCGACATCAATGACGGCAAGGTTGACGAGGCGGTCAAGCTGCTGTCGGGCATGGTGACCGCCCCGACCCTGTCCGATGCCAACCTGAAGTCCGATGTGCCGATTGTGCTGGCCGAAAAGCGCGAGCGAGGCGGTACGGCCGATCGTGTGTTCGAGCAGTCCCAGCAAACGCTGTTCGCCGGGCAGAAGCTCGGCTCGCGTCCGGTGATCGGCACCGAAGCGGCACTTACCGGAGCGACCCAGGCCTCGGTCCGCGCCTTCCACCAGCGTTGGTATCGCCCGGAGAACTGCGTGATCGTGGCGGTCGGCGATATCGACCCGGCCAAGCTGGAAGCCAGCATCAAGGCCTGGTTCGGCGGCTGGAAAGGCGTCGGTCCGCGCACGCCGGAGCCGTCGTTCGGCGATCCGCTGCTGCCCAAGGGCGGCAAGGGTCCGGCCCCGGTCGGCGATACCCGGGTGATCGTCGAGCCGACCCTGCCGCGCCAGATCACTTACGCTATCTTACGCCCGTGGCGGCCGGTGCGCGATACGGTGGTCTACAACCAGGGAATCATGATCGATTCACTGGCCCAGGCGATCATCAACCGCCGGCTTGAGGGCCGTGCGCGTGCCGGGGGCAGCTTCCTGGTCGCGCAGGTCGACAAGCAGAAGGTCAGCCGTTCGGCCGACATCACCTACGTCTCGATCACGCCGCTGGGGCCCGACTGGAAGACCGCGCTGGGCGATACCCGCGCAGTCATCGCCGATGCCATGGCCAAGCCGCCCAGCCAGGCCGAGATCGACCGCGAGGTGAAGGAATTCGCGGTTGCGTTCGAAAGCTCGGTTGAACAGCGCCGCCTGCAACGCGGCGCGCGGCTGGCCGACGACATGGTCACCGCGCTCGACATCCGTGAGACGATTGCCTCGCCCGAAACCGTGCAGGATATCTTCCGCCGCTCGATCCCGCTGTTCACCCCGGCCAATGTCTTGGCGCGCACCCGCGCGATCTTCCGCGGTACCGTGACCCGTTCGGTCTATGTGACGCCTGCCGCGAACGAGGCCAGCGCCCAGTCGCTGGGGCTTGCGCTGGCCGCACCGATTACCGCCAACGGCAATTCGCGGGTCGATGCCAAGCCGATCGACTTTGCCAGCCTGCCGCCAGTCGGCACGCCGCAGCAGCCCAGCGCGACCAAGAGCACCGGGCTGCTTGATATCGAGCAGATCGATTTCGCCAACGGGGTCAAGGTGCTGCTCTGGCCAACCGAGGACGAGCCGGGACGCGTGACGCTCAATGTCCGTTTCGGGGCGGGCTGGCGTGCCTTCAATCCGCAGACCGCGCCCTATGCCACGCTGGGCGATCTGGCGCTGGTCGGTTCGGGCGAGGGCAAGCTGGGCCAGGAAGAGATCGACAAGATCATGACCGGGCGCAAAATGGGTTTCGATTTCAAGATCGAGGATAGCAATTTCGTCTTCGCCGCCGATACCCGCGCCGCCGACTTGCCCGACCAGCTCTACCTGTTCGCCGCCAAGTTCGCCACGCCGCGCTGGGATCCCAACCCGGTGCTGCGCGCGCAGGCCGCCAGCAAGCTCAACTACGCCGCCTATGCCTCCAGCCCGCAGGGCGTGCTCGAGCGCGATCTGCGGTTCTACGAACGCAACAAGGACGCGACCTTCCGCACTCCCACCCCGCAGGATTTCGAAGCCACCAGCGTCGATGGCTTCCACAAGGTCTGGGAACCGATCCTCAATCAAGGCCCGATCGAAATCCACCTGTTCGGCGATTTCAAGCGCGACGAGGCGGTGGCGGCCCTGGCCAAGACCTTCGGCGCCTTGCCTGCGCGCGGCGCCCTGCCGGCCGGTACCGCCCCGGCCACGGCGAAGACCCTGGCGCCTTCGCTCAGCCCGGTGCTGCTTTACCATGACGGCGACAAGGACCAGTCGGCGGCGATCATCGCCTGGCCGACCGGGGGCGGGGCTGCCAATGTGCGCGAGAGCCGCCAGCTGGAGATCCTCACCCAGATCCTCCAGAACCGGGTGCTGACCAAGCTGCGCGAGAAGCTGGGCCAGGCCTATTCGCCGCAAGCGGTCAATGACTGGCCGATCGATCTGGATAGCGGCGGCAAGATCATGGTGATCGCCCAGCTCAAGCCCGAAGCCGTGCCGGCCTTCTTCGCCGCCGCCGACGAGATCGCGGCCGACCTGGTCGCCAAGCCGGTCAGCGCCGACGAACTCAACCTGGTAACCGAACCGCTCAAGCAGCAGCTCAGCCGGGCGGGGACCAGCAGCGCCTTCATCATGTACCTGATGGAAGGGGCGACCACTGAACCGGCGCGGTTCAACACGGTGCGCAGCGTGCTGGGCGACTTCACCGTGACCACGCCCGAGGCAATGCAGGCCCTGGCGAAGAAGTATCTCAACAAGGGTGCCAGCTGGCGCTTGGCGGTCCTGCCGCAAGGCCGCACTCTGGCCAGCCTGCCGGGCTGGGTTCCGGGGGCTGTTCTTTCGAAGTAGGGTACTGTCTTAGCCCAAGACCCGTTCGTCCCGAGCCCTTCGGCTTGCGGCTTGGCAGCCGCGCTCAGGATAAACTTCGGCCTAGTGGCCGAAGTCGAGGGACAGCATGCGTGGCGGTCCCTCGACTTCGCTCGGGACGAACGGGCTCCGGGATTGCGTAACAAAATTTCGCGGTTGCACCGATCGGCTTTGCACTCTTTGCAATTGGCGCGATGTGGCGCTATGGCGCGCGCTTTCGTGAACTGGAGCAAACGAAGTGGCGAGCATGTGGACCCCTGACAGCTGGACGGCACAGGAAGCGCGGCATCTGCCGTCGTACCCCGACGCCGCCGCCCTTGGCCGGGTAACCGAAACGCTCACCAGCTTTCCCCCGCTGGTGTTCGCGGGCGAGGCGCGCGCGCTCAAGGCTGATCTGGCCGAAGTGGCGCAAGGCCGCGGCTTTCTGCTGCAGGGCGGGGACTGCGCGGAAAGCTTTGCCGAGTTTCATCCCAACAATATCCGCGACACCTTCCGCGTGCTGCTGCAGATGGCGGTGGTGCTGACCTTCGCCAGCAAGCAGCCGGTGATCAAGGTCGGCCGGATGGCCGGCCAGTTCGCCAAGCCGCGTTCGTCGCCAGTCGAAGTGCAGGATGGGGTCGAACTGCCCAGCTATCTTGGCGACAACATCAACGGGATCGATTTCACTGCGGAATCGCGGATCCCCAATCCACAGCGGCTGCTCCAGGCCTATTCGCAAAGCGCCGCGACGCTGAACCTGTTGCGCGCCTTTTCGACCGGCGGCTATGCCAATCTGCGTCAGGTTCATCAGTGGACGCTCGATTTCATGGGGCGCAGCCCGTGGGCCGACAAGTTCGCCGAAGTATCGAACCGGATCGGTGAGGCGCTGGACTTCATGCAAGCCTGCGGAATCGATCCGCAGACCGTGCCGCAGCTTCAGGGCACCAGCTTCTACACCAGCCACGAAGCGCTGCACCTGGCCTACGAGCAGGCGATGACCCGCCAGGATTCGCTGACCGGCGACTGGTACGATTGCTCGGCGCACATGCTGTGGATCGGTGACCGGACCCGCTTCGAAGGCTCGGCGCATGTCGAATTCCTGCGCGGAGTGGGCAATCCGCTGGGCTTCAAGTGCGGACCCAGCCTGGCCCCGGACGAATTGCTGCGCCAGCTCGATGTGCTCAATCCGGGCCGCGAAGCCGGGCGGATCACCCTGATCAGCCGGTTCGGCGATGACAAGGTCGAAGCGGGCCTTGCCCCGCTGGTCCGCGCGGTCAAGCGCGAAGGGCACCCGGTGGTGTGGAGCTGCGATCCGATGCACGGCAACGTGATCAAGGCCGACAGCGGCTACAAGACCCGTCCGTTCGACCGGATCCTGGGCGAAGTGCGCGGCTTCTTCGCGGTTCACCGCGCCGAAGGCACTCATGCGGGCGGAATTCACATCGAGATGACCGGGCAGGACGTGACCGAATGCATGGGCGGCGCCGTGGCGATTTCGGATGCGGCACTGGCCGACCGCTATCACACCCACTGCGATCCCCGGCTCAACGCCGCGCAGTCGATCGAACTGGCGTTCCTCTTGGCCGATATGCTCAATCAGGAAGCCGTCGACCGCGCCCAGCGCGCGGCCTAGTGCTAACCCGCGAACTGCTTGGCACGGCCCAGGTCCCCGGGGGTGAGGAGCTGAAGCTCTATGCCCACGGCCGCGATTTCATGATCGTGATGGGCCATAACGAGCTGATGAGCACACGGTTGCGCGGCTCGGAAGAAGCGCTCGCGACCATGACGCTTGAGCGGTTGCAGGGCCGTGCGGCGCCGCACGTGCTGATCGGCGGCTATGGCATGGGCTTCACGCTGCGCGCCGCGCTCGCCAAGCTGGGCCCCAAGGCCCAAGTGACCGTGGCCGAACTGGTGCCCGAGATTATCCAGTGGGCGCGCGGGCCGATGGCGCAAGTGGCGGCCGGTTGCCTCGACGATAAGCGGGTGCGGCTCGACATGGGCGACGTTGCGCAAGCAATCCTGCTCGCCCCCGAACCACTCGATGCGATCCTGCTCGATGTCGACAACGGACCCGACGGACTGGTCCGCGCCGACAACAACCGGCTCTATTCCAAGGCCGGCCTGCACAACGCCCGCCAGGCGCTGGCGCCAGGCGGGGTGCTCGCGGTGTGGTCGGCCTTTCCCGACTTCAAGTTTGCGCGGCGGCTCAGCGAAGTGGGCTTCGACGTCGAGGAAGTCGAAGTCCGCGCGCGGGTCGACAAGAACGGCAAGGGCAAAGGCCCGCGTCACGTGATCTGGTTCGCGCGGGTTTAGACCGAATTCCGAACTATCAGCGCAGCCAGTTCCCGCACCAGTTTGGCGGCGAGGATCGCGGTGCGCTCGTGGGAATCGAAGCGAGGGTTGAGTTCGACCACATCGGCGCCAACGATTGGCGCGGTCTGACGGCGCAGCACTGCCAGCACTTCGCGCACGGTCAACCCGCCGGGTTCGGGGTGTGAAACGCCGGGGGCTTCGGCCGGGTCGATCCCGTCGAGGTCGATCGAGACGTAAAGCGGTCCTTCAAGCACCGGGACCCGATCCGGCGTGAAGTCCGCCATCGGTACGATCTCGACCCCGAACCGCTGCGCCTGCGCACGGCAGTGGGCGTTGAGCGTGCGGATCCCGACTTGCACCAGCCGCTTGGCCAGCCCGGCCTCCATGATCCGCGCGAAGGGCGAGGCGTGGCTGCGCGGGTTGTCTTCGAAGTTGTCGTAAAGGTCGGGGTGGGCATCGAAATGCAGGATCGTCACCGGTCCGTGGACCGCGTGGATCCCGCGCACCACCGGATAGGTCATGGCATGGTCGCCGCCCAGCGCCAGCGGCGCCGCGCCCGAGGCGATGCTGGCCTGGACTGCCGCTGAGATGAGGGCATCGTCCTCTGCCGTCTCGCTCAGCGGCAAGTCGCCGCGATCGCGCAGTTCGAAGTCGATCCCGATCTCTTGCCCGTCATCGCAGGCAAGGTTGCCGCGATCGGACCACAAGGCCGCGCGGATCGCCGCTGGGGCCAGGGCAGGGCCGCGTTCGAACGACGAGTTGACGTCGCTCGGCAGGCCGATCAGTTCGATGAGCGGCGGCTTCATGGCAGCAGCAGCGTCGATCCGGTTGTCAGCCGAGCCTCAAGATCGCGGTGGGCCTGCGCGGCTTCCAGCAGCGGATAGGTCTGGCCGATCCTGACTGTCAGCTTGCCGCTGCCAACCATGTTCCACAGCTTGGCAGCGCCGGCCATCGCTTCGGCCGGTTCGCGGTAATAGTCGAACAGGGTCATGCGGGTTACGAACAGCGAGCCCTGGGCGGCCAGCACGCCGAGGTTGACGCCGGTGACCGGGCCGCTGGCATTGCCGAAGCTGACAATCGTGCCGCGCCGCCGGACCGATTTGAGCGAGGCTTCCCAGGTCGCCGCGCCGACCCCGTCATAGCTGGCCGCAACGCCGTCACCTCCGGTCGCGGCGCGCACTTTGGCGGCGAGCTCAGGGTCATTTGAAAGGAACACCGCCTCGGCTCCGGCGGCTGTGGCCAGTGCGATCTTCTCCGCGTTGCCAACGGTGCCGATCACCCGCACTCCGCGTGCTTTCAGCCATTGGACGAGTAACTGACCTACCCCGCCTGCTGCGGCCGGAACCAGCGCCCATTCTCCAGCGGCGAGCGGGGCGCAGCGTTCGGCCAGGGCTTCCACCGTCGCGCCTTTCAGGAACACGGCGGCGGCGGTCCGGCTGTCAACGCCGTCGGGGAATGGCAGGTACTGCATCGCCGGCGCAATCCGCGCGCTGGAATAGGCCCCGATCGCACCGAAAGTCACCGCGCGCTGGCCGGGCCTGAGGTGCTGCACCCCTTCGCCCACGGCCTCAACCACCCCGGCGGCTTCCATGCCCAGTCCGCTCGGCATGGCGGCGGGATAAAGGCCCGTGCGGAAGTAGGTGTCGATATAGTTCAGCCCCACCGCCTCGTGCCGGATCAGCACCTCACCCGCGCCGGGGGCGGGCAGGTCCACTTCGCGCCATTGGATCACTTCGGGGCCGCCAGTGGTTTCGATGAAGGCTTGAGTCGCAAGCATGTCTGGTCTCCTGTCGCTGGCAGAATAGGGATGTGCTGCACCTTCTCAAGCGCAACAAAGCTGCTAGCCTGCGC
>JANPMA010000187.1:0-2000 GCA_031422595.1 Novosphingobium sp.
GAACCGGCCCAGCTGGCCGCGCACTGCCCCCGGGCTCGCGCCCTTCATCAGCTGGGTCATGTGCTGCAGCGGGGTTTCGGCGCGGTCCAGCTCTTCAACCTGGTACTGGGTGAAATAGCCCACCCGCATCCGCGAGCTGGCATTCATCGCCCCGGCCATCGGCGCCAGCTGTGCCGCCAGCAGCCGCGCCAGGGTGGTCTTGCCGTTGCCGTTGCGGCCCAGCAGGGCGATCCGGTCATCGGGATCAAGGCGCAGGTTAAGCCGACTCAACACCGGCTCTTCGCCATAGCCCACCGCCGCAAGGTCAAGCGTCACAAGCGGCGGGCGCAGCTCATCAGGATTGGGGAAATCGAAACTGAGCGAGGGATCGTCAATGAGCTCGGCAATCGGCTGCAATCTCGCCAGCGCCTTGGCCCGTGATTGCGCCTGCTTCGCGGTTGAGGCGCGGGCTGAATTGCGGGCGACATAGTCTTGTAGCCGCTCGCGCTCGACCTGCTGCTTGGCCCGCGCCGAGGCGATCTGCGCCTGGCGTTCGGCCCGCTGCCGTTCAAACTGGTCATAGCCGCCGGGGTACAGCATCAGCTTGCCGCCTGACAGGTGGAGGATATGATCGACCACGTTGTTGAGGAAATCGCGCTCGTGGCTGACCAGCAGGATCGTCGCCGGATAGGAGCGCAGGAAATCCTCGAGCCACAGCACGGCTTCGAGATCGAGGTGGTTCGAGGGCTCGTCCAGCAGCAACAGGTCGGGCTGCGAGAACAGCAGCGCGGCCAGCGCCACACGCATCCGCCAGCCCCCGGAAAAGCTTTCCAGCGGGCGGCGCTGGGCGGCATCGTCGAAGCCAAGCCCGGCCAGGATCCGCGCCGCCCGGCTGGGGGCGGCGTGGGCCTCGATCGCGATCAAGCGCTCGTGGATCTCGGCCAGGCGGTGGGCGTCATGGCTAGTCTCGCTTTCCGTCATCAGCGCCGCGCGCTCGCCATCGGCGGCAAGCACCGTCTCGAACGGCGAGGCATCGCCGCCCGGCGTTTCCTGGGCGATATAGCCAAGGCGGGTGCCGCGCGGCATTGCCACTTCGCCGCTGTCCGCCTCGAGCAGTCCCGCGATCACCCGCACCAGCGTGGACTTGCCGGCGCCGTTGCGCCCGATCAGCCCGATCCGCCCGCGCGGTGGCAGGTTGGCCGAGGCATTGTCGATGATCGTGCGTCCGCCAAGGCGAACGGTTATCCCGGACAGGTTAAGCATGCGGCGCGCCTAGCAGGACCGCGCGGTTAGCAAAAGTGCCCTTGTTGACCGGGCCGGAGCCGAATCAAGCTGCGTCCAACACATGGCCGGGCTGATCCAACCCGGCAGGCAGGCCCGTGGCGATCCGATCGGCCAGGGTGACGCCCGAGCGCCAGGCCCCTTCGACGTGCGAAGCCATGCACCAGTCCCCGCAGGCCCCAAGCCGCAGCCGCGGGTTCCACTGAACCTCGCCGCGTTGTGCAAAGGCCAGGCCAAATCGCCAGCGGTGGGCCTTTAGGAAAGTCGCGGGCGGCAGCACTCGGCCAGTCTCGGCGGCAAACTGGGCGAGCAACCGGGTCGCGACGTCGGCGGGTGCGGGATCGAGGTTCTGCTGCGACCATTCGCATCCGGCCTGGATCACCCAGCATTCAGTCGGCCCACGTCCCGGCTTTGAATTGTTGCGCGCCGCCCAGGCGATCACACCACGTTCGCGCAGAAAAGCGGGCACGCCAGCGAGCGGATCAGCAAAGGCGGCAAGCACGGTCCAGCACGGGTGTGACCGTGCGGAAGCGGCCTCGCGCGCCATGTCGAGATCGTGGAGCGACAGCAGCGGCGCGGCCTGTTCGGCGGGAATGGCGATCACCAGTGTTGTAAAAGGGCCTTCGCGCAGCCCCGGGCCCCGCAACTGCCAAGCGTTCCCGATGCGCTCGATCCGCTCGACCTGAGCACCAAAGCGCACATCGCGGTCAGCGCACTGCGCCGCGATCAGGCTGTTCATT
>JANPMA010000188.1:0-2601 GCA_031422595.1 Novosphingobium sp.
ACCGAATCCGCGATCAGTTCGCGGCTGGGCAGCGAATAGAGCATGCCATCGTGGCCCATCGCGATCCCGTCATCGACGGCGATGGTGTTGAATTCCTTGGCGACGCCGCCGGCAGCCTCGATCTCACGCGCGACCAGCTGGCCCAGATCCTTCAGGTGCACGTGGCCCGGCACGAACTGGGTGAAGGAGTTGACCACCGCGATAATCGGCTTGCCGAAATCGCCGTCCTTCATCCCCGTCGCCCGCCACAGCCCCCGCGCGCCGGCCATGTTGCGGCCATGGGTGGAAGTGCGGGAACGGTAGACGGGCATGAAACGATCTTTCAAAGCGAGGGGCTGTGCCTGCGCCCTACACGCCTAGCCGCCCAGCTTCAACGCCACTTCGTTACTGATGCGGTGCAACCGCTCGGCCCAGACCGCCTGCCCGGCCGGATCGCCGATCTGGTCCTGGCGCACTTCGATCCCCAGGTAGGGCCGCCCGTCAGCCTCAGCGTGGCGGTTCATGGAGTAGTTGAGCAGTTGGCCCGAATAGGGCTGCTGGTCGCCCACCACCAGGCCCTCGGCCTCGAGCAAGGGGATCGCGAACCGGGCGGCGCGATCGTCGTGGTTGTAGAGCACGCCGACCTGCCAGGGGCGCGGCTCGTCCGGATGGGTGGCAAGGCACGGGGTGAAGCTGTGGAGCGAGAGGATCAACGCGGGCGGCGCAGAGTCGAGCAGTTCGGCCAGCGCGGCGTGATAGGGGTGGAAAAACCGCTCCAGCCGGGCGAGGTGGCCTGCGTGATCGATCATATTGCCGGGAATCGCGTGGCCATCGCTGGCGATCGGGATCACGGCGGGGGCATGCGGCTCGCGGTTGACGTCGCAGACCAGCCGGCTGACCTGCGCCTGGAACGCGGCGATCCCGGGGCGCTGGCCCATCAGCGCGCCGACTTCGGCCACGCCGATATCGACTGCTACATGCTGGCTAAGCAGTTCGGGATGGACCCCCAGGTCGATGTCAGCGGGCACGCGGTTCGAGGCGTGGTCGGACACCACCAGGATGCCGCCGAAACGGGGCTGACCGATGATGCGGAAAGCTTCGCTTTCACTCACCGCAGGGCTCCCGACATCAGCCACCAGCCGGGATGCGCGGCGGCGATCGCCTGCGCGGCGGCATCGCGCAGCGCGGGGCTGTCGTATAGCGCAAAGCAGGTCGCGCCCGAACCCGACATCCGCGCCAGCCAGGGCAGGGTCTGGTGCAGCGCAGCCAGCACTTCGTCTACCGCCGGGCAAAGCGCCAGCGCCGGGGCTTCCAGATCGTTGCGGCCATGCTGGGCGATGTGGCTGACCGGGCCAGTGGGCAGCGGGCCGCGATCCACCCCGTCCCAGCCCTTGAACACCGGGCCGGTGCTAAGCGGCAGGCGCGTATTGACCAGCAGCACCGCCATGCCCGCCAGGTCGCTCTCGACCGGTTCCAGCTCGGTCCCGGTGCCGCGGCCCAGGCAGGTTTCGCTGCGGACACAGGCCGGGACATCGGCCCCCAACCGCGCCGCCCGCGCCTGCCAATCATCCGGCAGGCCATACTCCCGCTCAACCAGTCGGAACAACGCCCCGGCATCGGCCGAGCCCCCGCCCAGCCCGGCGGCAACCGGCAGGTTCTTCTCCAGCGTCACCGCCCAGCCCTGTGGCCGGGGCAAAGCGGACAACGCCTTCATCACGATATTGTCAAATGGGTCAGTCAGTTGCTGGCCGAATTCGCCAAGCGTTCGAAGCTCGTCGCGCGGCGCGGGTTGGACCGACAGTCGATCCCCCGCATCAACGAAAGCAAACAGCGTCTCCAGCTCATGATACCCATCCGCGCGCCGGGCGCGGACATGCAGCGCGAGGTTGATCTTGGCGTAGGCGGTTTCCTGAGCAGACATGATCACGCGAATGGGCGAAGTGTTGCCCAACTCGTGTTGGCTGCTTTGTGCATCAGATGCCGAGCTTCCTCCTCGGACAAGCAGAACAAATATGAGATTTCTGCGGCCGTGATATCATCTCTCGCTTCCATCAATTCCTTGACCGTGTCTGTGAGGTCATCGGAATTGAAGAAGTGACACACTTGTTTGTTGTCGGGACCCAGCCTGATCACATCCTCAAAGCGTAGGAAGTCACCTGGCCATTCTCCTCGCTCGCGAATCGCAGTGATTTGGTCAGTGGAGAGGCGTTTCAAGTAATAGTTGTCATGGATGCGCTCCTCTTGGGCGATCATCCAATCCTGCCCGCATTTCGTGCAATGCGACGCGTAAAGCCACCATTGCTCACCACCGTGATCGCCGACACGTCTAACCGTATCAAAAACTCGCTCATCGAGTCCGGAGGGGTCGCCCATCCGGACGACAGCGAAGTCGCCTAGCTCGGAACACTCGCAAGGCACCGATCCCAGCATCACATATTCGGATAGTTCGGCCCACCGCCGCCCTCGGGCGTAACCCAGTTAATGTTCTGGGTCATGTCCTTGATGTCGCAGGTCTTGCAGTGGACGCAGTTCTGGGCGTTGATCTGGAGCCGCGGATTGCCTTCCTCGACGCCGAGGAATTCATAGACCCCGGCCGGGCAATAGCGCGCCTCGGGCCCGGCG
>JANPMA010000189.1:0-5878 GCA_031422595.1 Novosphingobium sp.
CGGTCGATGATCGACTGGACGCAGTATTTGAAGTTGGCACCGGTACGGTCGAGCTTGTTGATGAAGCACATCCGCGGGACGCCGTACTTGTCGGCCTGGCGCCAGACGGTTTCGGACTGGGGCTCAACCCCGGCGACGCCGTCGAAACAGGCGACCGCACCGTCCAATACGCGCAAGCTGCGTTCGACTTCGATAGTAAAGTCAACGTGGCCCGGAGTATCAATGATGTTGATCCGGTGATCGTTCCAGAAGCAGGTGGTGGCAGCCGAAGTAATCGTGATGCCGCGTTCTTGCTCTTGTTCCATCCAGTCCATGGTCGCGGCGCCGTCGTGGACTTCGCCGATCTTGTAGCTCTTGCCGGTGTAATAGAGAATGCGCTCGGTCGTCGTGGTTTTACCAGCGTCGATGTGCGCCATGATCCCGATGTTGCGGTACATGCTGAGCGGATGGCTGCGGGCCATTGTCGGTGTTTCCTCTTACCAGCGGTAGTGGCTGAACGCGCGGTTGGCGTCGGCCATGCGGTGGGTGTCTTCGCGCTTCTTGACCGCGTTGCCGCGGTTGTTGGCGGCGTCGAGCAGCTCGGCGCTAAGCCTGGCGCTCATCGTGGTTTCGCTGCGATTGCGCGCGGCGGTGATCAGCCAGCGGATCGCCAGCGCCTGAGCGCGCTCGGGGCGCACTTCGACCGGGACCTGATAGGTGGCCCCGCCAACCCGGCGCGAACGCACTTCGATCTGCGGCTTCACATTGTTCAGGGCATCGTGGAACAGCTGGATCGGGTCCGACTTGGCCCGGGTTTCCATCGTTTCCATCGCACCATAAACGATGCTTTCGGCAATCGACTTTTTCCCGTCCATCATCAGGTTGTTCATGAACTTGGACAGGATCTGATCCTTGAACTTGGGATCAGGCAGGATTTCCCGCTTCTCGGGACGACGACGACGTGACATTGGTTGGGCTTCCTTCCAACTATCCGAGGCTTCCCGGCCCGTCATCCCGGACTTGATCCGGGACCGCTGGCCGCTTGGCGAAACCTCGAAGAACTAATGCGGCAAACGATGCGGTTCCGGCCACCGGTCCCGGGTCAAGCCCGGGACGACGCCGAAATGCAAGGTTCGCTTATTTCGGACGCTTGGCGCCGTACTTCGAGCGGCTGCGCTTGCGGTCCTTGACGCCCTGGGTATCCAGCACGCCGCGCAGCACGTGGTAACGCACGCCCGGAAGGTCGCGCACACGCCCGCCGCGGATCAGCACGACGCTGTGCTCCTGCAGGTTGTGGCCTTCGCCCGGAATGTACGAAATCACTTCGCGCTGATTGGTCAGGCGGATCTTGGCGACCTTGCGCAAAGCCGAGTTCGGCTTCTTCGGGGTCGTGGTATAAACGCGGGTGCAAACGCCGCGCTTCTGCGGGTTCTGCTCCATCGCAGGGACCTTGCTCTTGGCCTTCTGCGGCACGCGGCCCTTGCGGACCAGCTGGTTGATCGTAGGCATGAAGTACTCTTCACCTTGATTATGGCCTCGGCCGGAGGATGAAAAGCAAACGAATCGCGCCACCCACGTCGTCCCGGGCCTGACCCGGGACCGCTGGCCGCCTGAAGCGACCTCGTGAATACGCGAGCCGATAACACTCCACCCGCCTGAAAAGACCGGGTTACTTTGACGGATTACCCTTGCGAAAAGGACGCACCGGCAATGTTCAGCTCAACCGGGGGTTAGCCCGGAAGTCGCGGCCCTTAGGGGGGATGTTGGATTTGGTCAAGCAATCCTGTGTGGATCAATCGGCTCTTTACGTCAGCCTTGGCTATCTGGCACAGCACCCGCAATGTCATTTTCCGATACCACTCTTGATCTGCTGCGCAACCTGGCGCGCAAGCCCGGCCATGACGAAGTCAAAAGCTACTTCGCCCAGTTGTTGTTCGATGAATTCGACGCAGATCGGGCGTCGCTGCGTTTTGAGAAACGCCAGCCCGAGATTTGCGGACGGCTGGATGCGCTGATCGGGCGGACCGTGTTCGAGGCCAAACGCGATCTCGATCGCGAACTTGGCGACGTCGAGAAAAGAATGCCAGACTACCTCGCCGACTGTGAGCGCGAACATGGCGAGCCTTTTGTCGGAATCGCCTCTGATGGTCGCCGCTGGATCGTCTATGAGATGTCAGGCGCCACGTTGGTCAAGCTCAAGGAAACCACCCTCAACCCCGAAGAGGGTGAGGCCTTTCTGGCCTGGCTTGATGGCGTGCTGGCGCTCAAGGGCTCGTTGCCGCCGGACGGACTGACGATTCGCAACGAACTCGGCCCTGATTCGATTGCCTTCAAGCGGGTTGACCGCGAATTGCGCGCCTTGTGGGACGAGGTTTCGGCCCATCCCGCCGAAGCGCTGAAGCGTCAGTTGTGGGCCGATATGCTCAAGCTGGTTTACGGTAAGGAAGTCGAAGATCAGAGCCTGTGGTTCCGCCACTCTTATCTGGTCATCGTCACCAAATGCATCGCGCTGGCGGTGATGGACTTGCGCGAAGAAGACCCGGCCCGGATGCTCTCCGGCGAAGCCTTTGCCTCGGCCGGGATTACCGGCGCGGTTGAAAGCGATTTCTTCGATTGGATGGTGGCCACTCCGGCAGGCAAGGCGCTGGTCGCCAAGATCATGACCCACGTCCGCCGCTTCCGCTTGCGCGAAGTCGAAAGCGATGTCCTCAAGATCCTTTATGAAGCCCTGATCGACGCGACCGAACGGCACGGACTAGGTGAGTATTACACACCTGATTGGCTTGCCGCGAAGGTGGTACGCCATGCGGTTACGGCCCCGCTGGAACAGCGCGTGCTCGATCCCGCCTGCGGTTCGGGCACTTTCGTGTTTCATGCCGTGCGACGGTTTCTGGCTGAGGCCGAAGATGCCGGTCTCGCGCCGCAGGATCGCGCGGCAGAGGCCTGCAAGTTCGTGGCCGGGGTCGATATTCACCCGGTCGCGGTGATCATCGCGCGAGTTACTTTCTTGCTTGCGCTCGCCCCTGCGCTCGACAAGCGCGCAGGTGGCTTCTCGATCCCGGTCTATCTGGGCGATTCGATGCAGCTTTCGATCAAGCAGGATCTGATCGAAAAGGAACTGGTGATCCAGGTTCCCCCGCCCAAGGCCGGCGAAGGCAACCGTGAACAGTTGAGCTTTCCCGAAACCTTCTGCCGCGATCCGGGTCTGTTCGACAAGGCGATCGAGGCGATGCGCGCCGGATCGCTGGGCAATCGCAGCCGCGATCAGGTCGAAGCGCAGATTACCCGCGAAACCGAACAGCATTACAAGCGCGACATCACCAAGGAAGAAGCCCAGGCGATCAAGGATCTGGGCGTTACCTATGAAACCTTCCACAAGCTGCGGCTGGAAGGGCGCGACACGATCTGGTCTTATGTTGCGCGCAACCTTTCGCGACCGCTGGCGCTGGCCAGCGGCGGCGGCTGGGCCAATGTACTTGTCGGCAATCCGCCGTGGGTGGCTTACCGGCACATGAGCGCGGACTTGCAGAAGCGCTTCAAGGAAATGGCGAAGGGTGAGCGGGTCTATGTCGGCGGCAAGTTCGCCACGCAGAATGATTTGTGCGGGCTGTTTACGGTACGGGCGTCGCACCTCTATCTGCGCCCAAGCGGCAGGCTGGCTTTTGTTCTGCCACTGGCGGTGATGGCCCGCGGCCAGTTCGCTAAATTCCGCGAAGGGCGCTTTACCAGCTACAACATTGCCTGGGACGAAGCCTGGACAATGGACGACAGCGTTACACCGCTGTTCCCCGTCCCTTCCTGTGCAGTGTTCGGCCGAAAGCGGGCCATTGGCAAGATGATGCCGGACACAGTGAGGGCCTATTCCGGCTGGCTGCCGCTGCGCGATGCTTCTGAGGAAGTGGCGGACGCGCGTTTGAAGGTAATGGAAAGGGTTCCGGCTCCTTCCACAGGTTCACAAGAGCAAGGATCACCCTATCGGAAGCAGTTTCTGTGTGGTGCAACGCTTTTTCCGCGTGTGCTCATTTTTGTTGAACGAAGATCGCTTGGCCGACTGGGCTCTGATCCGAGTGCCCCCCTGGTATCAAGCGCTCGTAGTCCTCTGGAGAAGGAGCCTTGGAAGTCCCAACCTTCGCTTGAAGGGCAAGTCGAAGCGGAGTTTTTACGACCTGTCTTGGTAGGCGAGAGCATTCTGCCTTACCGATTTCTAAAATCATTCGAAGCAGTTATTCCTGTAAGCGGTCAAAATCTAATCAAGAATGCTCAAACAGCGATGGAAGGTGGCAACCATTTTCCAAAGCTAGGCCAATGGCTCGCCAATGCAGAAAAGGTCTGGAAATCATTCCCATCAGGCGAGCGAATTAGCATCACGGAGCGGTGGAACTATCAAAAAGGACTCGCCAATCAGTTCCCAATTCCAAGCCTAAGGGTGGTTTATGCTGCATCGGGTTCACTTCCCGCTGCGTGTGTCATTCGAGATTCCGAGGCGGTTGTTGAGCACAAGCTCTATTGGACAAAGCCAGTGTCAGAGGTCGAAGCAAATTTTCTTTGCACTCTCCTAAATAGTGAAGTTACTCGATCCCGTGCTGAACAATATCAGTCACGCGGCCAGTTCGGTGCGCGCGATTTCGACAAAGTGATCTGGAACCTCCCGATCCCGCGCTTTGATCCCAAGAACGAACTACATCTCGCTCTGGCCGACGCCGGCCAACGCGCCGAATCCGCCGCGAAGGTGGTCGATCTGGTCGAAGGGGAAAAGTTCCAGCGGGCGCGCAAACGGGTGCGGGATTCGTTGATCGAACTGGGGCTGGCCGCAGAGATCGACGCGCTTGTCGAAAAGCTGCTGGATGGTGGTTGACCCAGCCCTGCCTGCCCGCCACTAAGCCCGCATGGCCAGCGCGCAAGGTATCGACGATCTGTTCGGATATGTCCCGCAAGCCGGGGAACTGCGCCTGCCCGAAGCGCCGGAGGTGCAGTCCGACGTACTGATCGTCGGCGGCTTTCCCTTGGAACGGGTCAACGGCGACGAAACGCCTGAGACGATCCGCACCAAATTTACCGGATTGCTGGCCTTCGTCCGCACCAAGCACGCCATGCCGTGGGATGCGCGCGACCTGCGTTTCTTCACCGGGATGGCGCCGTATTGGGCGGAATGGCTGAAGGAGGGCGAAGGCGAAGCCTTGTTGGCCGAATTCAAGGCCGAAATGGACCGGCTTGACGCGCCAGCCGAACAGGTCGCCCCCAATTGGCGCCGGATCTGGGACATCGCGGCCTAGCTCGGCCCCAAAAAACCATTTTCCTACACACCCCCACCTCGCATAACCTGCTCCGCCATAGGGGACACTCCAACAATGGCTGCAGGAAAGGCCGACCCATGGCTCATAAGATTTCAGATGGAGCGGTGGCCCCTGACCCAGCAGCTGGCGTGGCGCGTTCTCGCAGATCACTCCGCGCCTCCGCGTCTCCGCGTGAACCAGAACCCCCTCCGTTGGTCGAACTCGACGGTTGGGATCACTCGCACGTGCCCCTCCACCATCCTGCGGATGGTCCCCCTTCCCGGTCCGGGGAGGAACTGGTTTGCAAATCCCCCCGCCCTTCGCGCCGGACCAGCCGGACGGCCTTTACTGCCGAGCCGCCCGATCCCGATGATCCCTTGCTGGGCTTCACCCCCTACATCCACCGCGCGCCGCGGCGCAATTCGATCACGCCCGATCGGCAGCGCGCGTTTATCGCCTCGCTGGCCGCGACCGGGATCGTGACGCAGGCCGCTCGGCACATCGGGGCTTCGCTGGAGGCGCTGTACAGGCTGCGCAACATGCCCGGCGCGGAGCACTTTTCCGCCGCGTGGGAGCTGGCGATCGATCGCGGGATAGCGCGGCTGGAGGATTGCGCGCTGGAGCTG
>JANPMA010000190.1:0-34004 GCA_031422595.1 Novosphingobium sp.
CATGCGCAAAGCCGCAGAACGGACCGCCGAGGCCACCTGGAAACGTATCGGAGCGTTGCTTGACGACTTCCCACCAAATGAATGCGCCGCATATCTGGTCAACTCAGGATATGCTCAAACCTAATCTCATCACGCTCTAGAGCCTGTTTCAGCAAAGCTGAAACAGGCATTGGCCCGCTCCCGTCCGAGCTGCAAGAAAATGTCCAGAGGATATCTTCTCGCCGAAGGGGTCGGCCACCCTATCCTGGGGCAACCTGTGGGTGGCCGGGAGGGCGGTGTTGATTCCACCCGAGTGGAACAGACACTAAAGCGAAGCAGCAGGGCTATTCGCTCAAACGAAAACGGGCCGCGCTTTCGCGCAGCCCGTGTCTCTCCGTCGGACCCTAGGACCCGCGCGAAGTGAAATCAGAGCGTCAGGGGCTCGCCGGTTCGTCAAGCAAGAAAATCAGGCCCGCGGCAAGAGCGATACCGAGCAACGCATAAAGAATCCAGCCGTCGCCGCCCTCTTCATCGTCCAACTGTTCAGACTGGGCAATCGGAGCCGAGGCGCGAGCCTGTCCAGCATTGGCACCGGCTGCAAACGCGGGGCTGGCAGACATCGCAAACGCCGTTGTCACGACCACTAGATGCTTCAGGAACTTCATTGAACTGCACTCCTAGGGTGGATTCGCAAATTGAGACTTGGTACTAGCAAGAAATCCCAGTGATGGCAAACAGGTAGTTTGACTGCGCGGCCAGGGACCGATTTCAGCAATGCCCGGAAATCCGTTGCTAAAGGATGAACCGGACTGTCGAGGTGGCCCAAAGCTGGGATTCATGCGCGGTAGACTGTGCATTGAGAGAGGTAAGCTGTTGCGCTATCTGCCGAAAATCCCTCGTTTTTGGTTCACCGCAATGGTTTCGCTCTGGGCGATTGCAGGCTCCGGTGCGCATGGAGAGGCGCAACTTGGCAAGCGCGAATTGGTCCTTCAACGACTAAGCCAGGACGATCTTCGAGTTGGCTCACTGGGTTTTCGCCTAACGACGGCGAATGCCAAACGATGCGCAAAGCAAGTGCCAGCCACTGGCCTGATCCTTCACTCGATCGATCAGTTCCATGGCGCGTGGCGCGATGCCGCAGTTCGGCTTTATGGACCGATTGGTGGTGTGTCGGTGGCGGGGGTGGTTGGACACAGCCCCTCGGCGCTGGCCGGGATCGAGCCAGGCGACGAACTAATCGCGGTGAACGGAAAGCGCTTGGATCCGGCGGAAATCAAAGGCAGCGGCAGTACGACCAGGCGCGACCAGGCGGAAGAAGCGCTGATTTCGCTGCCGCCGCAGGACGCCATCCAGATTTCCGTTGTCCGGGCGGGCAAGGCCAGGGACTTTGTCCTGAGACCGGTCCCGGCTTGCCGGGCGCGCTTTGAGGTGGTTTCCGGATCGGCCAGGTTCGCGCGGACCGATGGTCGGCTGGTTCAGCTGGGTCAGGCATTGGTGGGGTCGCTCTCCGATGAGGACATCGCCTTCGTGCTCTCCCACGAACTCGCTCATTCGATCCTCGAACACCGGGCCCAACTCGCGCCGTGGGAGCAGCAAGGCCGCAGCCGGGTGGCTGCCAAGAAAAGGTTTGAGCTGGCGCGCGAATTCGAGGATCAAGCTGATCGCTTGTCGGTCCGCCTGCTGGCTGCGGCAGGCTTTGATCCCTGGGCGGCTCCGCGGTTCATGCGACGGTTCGGCAAAGGCTTTGACAGACCGGCGTCGGGAAGCCGTGTTCATCGCCCGGCACCTGAGCGCGCCAAACTGATGGAATTGGAAATCGCGAGGCTGGCTTCCGATCTTGCCCAATGATCTCCTGGCAAGCCAGACAAGAGGTGCTCGCACTGTGCCGCTTTGCATGGGATCTGCGCTCTTTGCCGCGGTCTCTGGCAACCTTTACATTACCCCTAGCAGCATTATGCAGTCCGGATGGACAACGACAACGCCCTTGCAGAAAAAGCTCTCGAACCCTTGGTAGCTGCGGCCAAGAACAATGCCCGCGCGCTGATGGTCTTGGCTGAACAGGCACGCCGGAGCGGCGACCTCAAGCGATGCCATGAGCTGGCGCAGGATGCGTTGAAACTAAAGCCGGATGATCGGGAGATTGTCTCCGATGCGCGAGCGCTGCTCGCCCGCACGGTGCCTGGTTGGCACTTCCCGATGTTGCAGGACGATATTCGCAACCAGGCCTTCCAGGAGGCAATCGAGCGCGCGGTGCGCCCGGGAATGAAGGTGCTCGATATCGGGTCCGGCTCGGGCCTGCTGGCGATGATGGCGGCGCGGGCTGGCGCGCGGGAGATTCACTCTTGCGAAATGAATCCGGTGATCGCCGCGATGGCCGAGCAAATCGTCCGCCAGAACGGCTATGCCGATCAGGTGTCGATTCATGCCGGCAGCTCGCGCAAGCTTGATCCAGATGCCGATTTCGGGGGGCGCGCGGATCTGGTCATTTCGGAAATTATCGGCAAGGACTTTGTCTGCGAAGGAGTGCTGCCATCGATGCAGGACGCCGTCCGGCGGCTGGCCAAGCCTGATGCGCGTTTCATCCCTCAAGGCGGCGAGATAAGAGTCGCGCTGGCCCACTATGCCAAGCTGGACCACCGCAAGATCGGCGAGGTTTGCGGTTTTGACCTTTCGCTTTTCAACCAGCTTGGCTCGGCCCGGTTCAATGTGCAGGTCAACGATCCCGCATTATCGTTGCGGGGGAAAACAGCCGACCTGTTTGCGTTCGACTTTGCATCGGCCGAGCCGCAAGCCGAACGCGTCACCCTCGACCTGGTTGCTTCGGGCGGAACAGTGAACGGGGTTGTCCAGTGGTTCAGGCTGCAAATGGACGAGTTTGGCAGTTTTGAGAATCACCCAGGCCCCGATTCGTCGCGATCTTGGGCGCTGATTTTCTTTCCTTTCGCCGAGCCGATCGACCTCAATCCCGGCGACCGGATCGGCGTGGTGGGCAGCATTGTCACGAACCGCCTGCGAATCCGGCAGGCCAGATCGTGGTGACGGACCCAGACCGGCACGAAGCAAGGCCAGACCCGGATCGGTCGGCTGGAACGCTGCGCCGCAAATGGCGCGCCTGGCGAAAATACCGGATGCGCGACCGGTTGCTGATCCTTGAAGCCGCGGTGTGGCTGGGCCTTGCGCGGTTTTACATCGTGTGGCTGCCGTTCCGCTGGCTCGGCCCTTGGCTGCGCAAGCCCGCGCCCGCGCCGGGCAGGCCCGATGTGGCGCTGCGGATCGGTCGTGCGGTGCTGACCGCATCGCGACATGTTCCCTGGCAGGCCGTCTGCCTGCCTCAGGCGCTGGCAGCCAAGCTGATGCTGGCATTGCGCGGGCAGGGATCGGTGCTGCACCTGGGCGCACGGTTCGACGAAGGCGGCGATCTTGCCGCGCATGCCTGGCTGACCAGCGGAGACAAAATCTTGACCGGCGGGGCCGGACTGCCGGGTTTTACTCCGCTGGTGCAGCTGGGTTAGTTCTTGCGCCGCAGCCAGCGCGCAAGCCCGACCGCGTCGGTTATGTCAGCTCGTCCTTGTGTGCCCAGCGCGTGGCTGATGGCGGCGCGCAGGCCTGTGCCACCTGCAGCTACTGCGCCGCTTTCATCACGTTGGCGGCGGCGGCGCAGCATGATTAGCACCTGGCTGGGCCAGCGGCGCGGCGAGAGGCGCAGCAGCTGTCCCGGCCAACTGACCGCCGAACGGTGCGTCATGTCGACCAGCATGAGCCTCGAAACCCGCTCAACCTGGTCTGCGCCAAAGGCGCCAGGACTATGCTCCCCCCAGTCAACTTCGATCCCGGCCAGTTCCTGACCCACGCCCAGCGCCAACAGGCAAGCGCGCACCGCCTCGAGCCGCTCGGCCTCGGTCCAAAACAGGGCCCAATCGATCCGCCCCGATCCGGTCAAGGCCGCGAGGTCGCCCAGCAGCAGCGGGCCATTGTTGAACTGGTGATCCAGCACCGCATGCAGGATCAGGTGCAGCAACGTGTCGGTCGGACAAAGCGCGAGCACGCCTCGGACTACGGACGGTTCGGCCCGCTGCCAGGCCCGCGCGATAAATTGACGTTCACGCTCCGCAGCCTGGTCATCGTAGGTATCGAACAGATGCAGATGGGGCTCGACCGTGATTGCGTGCGAAGTCATTGCCGGCAGGTGCTTGCCCGATTCCGCCAGCTCCGCGCTGCCGCCCGAGAAGCCTGCCGCATTGAGGATTTCGACCACCCGCGCGGAGTCTTCCGGAGCGATCAGCAGGTCGAGGTCACGCATTGGACGCAAAGCCGGATCCAGGCCTGGTGCCCACACGAAAGCCCCACCCTTAAGAACGGCCGTTCGCACTCCCTGGGCCGAAAGCGCCGCGCCGATCCGCGTCAGCCCGGCGCGCTGCCCAAGCGCGCGCAGCGTCGCGCGTTTGTAGCTGGCCCGCCACTGCCGGGCGAGGTCCGGCGGCACGGTCCACGATCCCGCTGCGCTCCGCACATGCAGCAAGGGCCGCAAACGGTGCTGAGCAGCCTGGTGGCTCAAGGTCAGCCAATCCGCTTCGCCAAGTCTGGCCGCCAGCGCCGCCGCCGCGGATGTCTCGCCCCATATCAGTGTGAACAGCGGACTCATCCGGCAACCAGGCCATCAGACAGGCGGATGACCCGGTCCGGGCGGAAGTCAGCCGGAATCCGGTGAGCGATCATCAGGATCGTCACCTTGCCGCGCAGGCCCTGCAGAGCAGCGAGCAGCCGCGCTTCGCTTTGCGGATCGAGCGCGCTGGTCGCTTCGTCGAGCACCAGCAGTGCAGGACTGCGTAGCAAGGCCCGGGCCAGGCACAGGCGTTGACGCTCCCCGCCCGAAAAATGCCCGCCCCGATCCCCGGCGCGGGCGCCAAGCCCGCCGGGCACAGCGCGCACGAAGCTGGCGGCATCGGCCGCTTCCAGCGCCGCCCACATTTCTGCTTCGCTCGCCTCGGGCGCAGCCCAGCGCAGGTTTTCGGTCAGTGACAGGTCGAACAGGAACGGGTCCTGGGGGACATAACCGATCCGTTGCCGCCAGGCGGCGCGCGCGGCTGGCGTTGCGATCGGTTCGCCATCGATGCTGATCGTGCCGGCATCGGGCTCGGCCAGGCCAATCAGCAGGTCAGCCAAGCTGGTCTTGCCGCTGCCCGACGGGCCGAGCAGCACTGTCAGCTCGCCAGCGGCCAGCTCAAGGTCGATCCCTTCGAGCAAGGGCCGGGTCTGATCGTGACGCAGCATCACGCCGGTCAGCGTGATGCGCGGCGGCGTCTGCGTGATCGCTATTGGCGGCGGGGACGGGGTGGGATCGGAGGAAAGATCGGCCTCCAGCCGCTGCAGGTTGACGATCGCCGGCAGCAGCATGGCCAGCGACTGCGCCCCTTGCGCCAGCGCCAGCGCCGGGCCGGGTATCCGCGCAAACAGCACCAGCAGCGCACCCAGCACCCCGGGCGAGATATGCACCAGCATCACACCGGCCCACAGCAGCACCGCCGCCAGCAGTGCTGCGAGCAGCTGAAACAGCGAATTGGCGCGCATCCGCATCGCGGTATAGCGCAAACCGCTTTCCCTCAGATCGGCCGAGATCGTCATGAACTCATCGGCATAGCGATCTTCGGCGCGGTGTGCCTTGGCCAGCTTCATCCCTGCCATGAATTCGCCGAACGCACCCTGGCGCTTGCCGCCCTGGCTGGTCAGCGTCTGGCCGTAAGAATAGGCCGCCCGCGCCATCTTGGTGGCCGCCGGCAAGGCTGGCAGCAACAGCGCGGCGGCGGCCAACGCCAGCAGCGGGGAAAGCTGCAGCGCCAGGGCCAGCAGCACCAGCAACTGCACCAGCGCCACCACCCCGCGCAGCAGCTGATCGCTGCCCACCGCAAGGCGGGCAACATCGCCAGTGACGGCGAATTCCACATTGCCGCGATTGAGGGCGCGCAATTGCCGCCATTCGGCGTGGACCAGCGCGGCGATCAACCGGCCGCGCCAGTGATCGACCAGTTCGGCAGACAAGGCGAACAACCCCATGTCGCGGCGGATCAGGATCAGGGCGCGCAGCAGCATCAAGGCGATAAATCCGGCCAGCATCAGTGCCAGGCCTTCGCCGCGGCCAAACCCGGCAAGCACTGGCTCGGCGATCTGGCCCAGCTTGCTGTCGGGTGTCGCCCAGCCAAACATCACGCTGCCAAGCGGGATCAGCAGCACTATCCCCAGCCCTTCGACAAAAGTGCCAAGCACCACCAGCGCCAAGAGCCAGGCCTGCCGCGCTTTGCCCATCGCCAGCAGCGACGCAAAGTAGGCACGCAGCGGCGGCGCGACGGGCACAGGGTCCTCGGTCGGCAAGGTCGGCTGCATCATGCCGTCCCGATCCGCGCCCAGGTCAGATATTCGGCGGCAAGGGCGGTCAGTTGTACCCGGTTGGCATCGCCAACGTCAGTCACGCCCCGTTGGGCGACCCGGGCCAGGTTTTGGTCGAGCCAGCCGAGATCGAGCCAATCGTCGATACCGGCCCTGCGGAACGCGGCAATGCGGCTGCGCGCGGGCCCCGCGAAGGCCTTCAGCCTGGCATAGTGTCCCGGATCGGCTGGCATGCCGCGTTGCCGCAGCCGGACCGATTCGGGCAGCAGGCCCTTGCTGATGGACCGAACTGGGCCGCGGTCGGCTCCCAGATCATAAGCGATCGTTCGCGGCAGGCTGGCATACAGCCGCAGCAGCCGCAGGTCGCGGTATGGGAAATCCATCCGCAAGGCCCCGGCGTAGTAGGCGTTGGGCTGGGCCAGGGCTTTCTCGCTACCCGCAATGTAGCCGATCAAGTCGGGCTCCTCCGGGATTGCCCCGCTTGCTGGTGCCGGTTCGGTTCGGCGCTGGGCCAGCATGTCCAGGCGGTGCGGGGCGAGCACGACATGGAAATCGTCATGATCTGGCCGCAGTTTCGATGCAATCAGCCGCCGCACCGCTCCCAAGCGCTGGCGCAAACTGGGCGGTCCGGGCAAGCGCGACGTGACCGACATCTCTCCATAAGTGCCATTGACCAGCATGGTCGCGCCCAGTCCCCGTGCAACCTGGTGAAAGCGGCTGGTCAGGCAATGCCGATTGCTGAGCAAGGGAATTTCGGCTCCTGCCAGCACCTGGAACGCCGGACGAAAGGGATCGGCTTCAGGGTCGGGGCAGACCGGTTCGATCACAATGCCATGCTGTTTCGCCACAGCCTCGGCGAAGGAGAATTCGTCGACGATCCCCGAGCCTGGCGGCGCGATCGAGCAAAAGGCGAGTGGCGGCTCCGCAAGCTCCTGGGCGGCAAGCGCAGCCAGCAACGATGAATCGAGACCGCCGCTGAGCAGGATCGCGGTGCGCCCGGTCATGCCAAGCCGTTCGCGCAGCACAGTGCGCAGCGTTCCCTCCAACGCGGCGAGGGCTTCGCCAGCGTCTCCGGCAAACCCGGGCTGGGGAACCAACATCGGAGTGGAACCGCGCTGGACCGATCGGCCTCCCGCGAATCTGATGCTGCCGCCCGGCGGGACTTTCTCGATCCCTTGGAAGATCGATCGGGCACCCATTTGCTGGCGCAGTTCATAGCGGCCCAATGACAAGCCGACTGTCTCCGGATCAAGCTCGCCATCGATCCAGTCAAGCTTGCGAAGCACCATGGCATCGGGGGCAAACGCCAGCCTTTCGCCGCTCGCCGCGAAAAACAGTCGATCGCGCGTTGTCGCCGCTTGCATCAGCCAGACCGCACCGCTTGGCTCACTGTGGTAGAGTGACCATTCGCCCAGCATTTCGGCAGGAGCATCCTTGCCGAATCGCATCAACGCCGCGCGCGCGCATGCCGCGGGACTGCTTCCAGCTGGCATCCCAAGCCGAACCGCCAGGCCGCCGCGATCCGCGATCCATCCGGTCAGGATCGTCTGCCCGCCAGAATCGCAAAGCGCGTCAACCAGCTCCGGATCCTGCGAATCGAGGCCGATTGCCGTGCGATCGCTGTCGGTCCGCGGAAGGCCGAGCCGGGCCGAATCAGCGGGAGCGATCGGCGCACCATCTGCGCGAACCAGCCCCCACAATCCCGAATGGACCGGATCAGCCATGCCGCGACACGCCTGTGGCCTTGCCTATGGGCATGAGTGCGATAAAGGACTGGAAATGCAACCGGTCTTCGACAAGGACGTTCGCCGCGCGATCCGCGTCAGCCTGAACAGGGAATCCTATGCCAAGGGAACGGTCCGGATCGCCCGTACCGATCTCAGCGGTTTCTGGTGGCTGGTAACGACGCATCGCGGCCTTTTCGCGGTTTCGCCGGACGGGATCGAACTTGTTTCGCATGGCTGGTTCTTTGGCATAGATCGTCACGAGAATCATATCTACCTGTATGAGAACTGCGGCTTGCGCGATCACTCTGCCAACATCGGGCGAATCATCCGGATGAACTGGGACGGCAGCCAGCTGTCCGATCCGCGCGTACTGGTGACCGGCCTGCACGGCAATGCCCATCAACTGAAGATTATCGACCGGCTGATATGCCTGGTCGACACTGCCAACCAGCGAATCCTGCGGTTTGCCCTCGACGGGTGTCGGCTGGATAGCAAGACCCCGTTGCCGGTTGCCCCCGTCACCGACACCAGCGGAGCCTACCACCACGTCAACAGCCTGGCCGAAGTGGGGGGCCGGATTGCACTGCTGCTGCACAACGGCAAGGCCCCCGCTCCGCGCAAGAGCGAGCTGGTATGGCTCGATCGGGAGTGGAACGCGGTCTCACGCCAATTCATCGATGGCTACATGTGCCACGATATCGTCACCGACGCGCAAGGCACCGTGTGGCACAGCGCTTCGGCCAGTGGTGAGCTGATCAACAGCACGGGGCAGCGGTTGAAGCTGAGCGAAAGCCTGATGACCCGCGCGCTGGCCTTTTGCCAGGGCCACCTGCTGGCCGGGCTATCAAGCTTTGGTGCACGCCAGATCCGCGACGGTCTGGTCGGAGAGGTTGTCGTTCTCGATCGTGAAGGAAGGGAGAGGGCGCGCTACGACCTGCCTTCTGGCCCGGCCGACGCGGTGGCGCTGCGATGACCGAGCCCGATTTGCGCCGCGCCTATGTCGATGCCGTCAAGCGCATGGTAACCGGCTATTCGGCGCTAGGCGGGGACCGCGAATTCGAAGCCTACAATGCCCTCAGCCACTACGATATCAAGGCTGGCGGTTGGACAGTACCGCGCCAGTGCTTGCCATTGACCCTGCTTGCGAAGGGTCAGCTGGACCTGATCGAGGAATTGCTGATCGAACTGGGGCACAGGGGTGTCGCCGGTGATTGCATCGAAGCCGGGATCTGGCGCGGCGGGGCCGTGATTGCAATGCGTGCGGTGCTTGACGCCTGGGGTATGGCGGACCGCCAAGTGATCGCCGCGGATTCGTTTGCCGGAATCCCGGCAAGCACTCTGTTCCTCCACGACCCGGTTGATCTCTGGCCCGACCGCTGGATTGCGTCGCTCGACGAAGTTACGGCGAACATCGCTCGCGCCGGAATGCTCGATGGCCGGATCGAACTTCTCGCCGGACTTTTCGCTGATTCGCTCCCGGGCCTGGCGGAACGGCAGTTCGCCTTCATCCGGCTCGATTCCGATTCGCATGATTCGGTCATGGATTCATTGACCTGGCTCTATCCGTTGCTGGCACCCGGCGGCGTGGTCGTGATCGATGACTGGCACCTGTTCGGCTGCAAGCTGGCCGTCGACAGATATCGCGAGCGACACGGCATCACCGATCCGATCCATGTCACCCACGGAAACGGCTATTGGTTCAAAGGCCAGGATTTTAGCGGCACGGATCGGCAAACCGGGGCTGAGCCCGGCTGAACGGAACGAGCAACTGCCTCATAATGAAGGGCCGCCGAGCGGCAGGCCCTTGCGACTAGGAGCGCTGGCAATCAGGCGCGGGATTGCCGCCGACATCGGCGCCGAGATTCGGGAACGCGAACGTCTCACGAACATCGAGTTCGCGAATCGTGGGCTCTACCCAAGCCTTGCGGTCGCTATCGTTCTGCGAAGGTGTCATGTGCATAAATCCCTTTTGAATTACTCACCAACCATGAGTTCGTTCGTCCCGACCTCATTGCAAAGCGGATCGACGCGCTCGCCCGGCCCGAGACAACGCTGGTGCGGCTGCAGCTGGATCACCTTGCGGTCCAGATCCGCGCCCGATCCGGCGAATCAGGAGCGCTGGCAATCGGGGAAGGGATTGCCGCCGACATCTGCTCCGAGTCTCGGGAGCGCGAACGTCTCACGAACATCGAGATCGAGAATCGTGGGCTCCACCCAAGCCTTGAGTTCGCGATTGTCTTCCGAATGGGCCATTTTCAATTGTCCTTGTGGCTCGATTTACTTCGATCATTCCAGAGCTTCGAGCGACCACATCGCGAGGCTACTAGTGAGACTATGATTTACCGGATAGCAGGATAATTCACCGAAGCAAGGGTGGACGCAAACTGCCCCTTGATCGACGATGGGCGACAGATAATCAGTGCGTGATTGATTAGTTGGCCTGTCGGCCCATGTAGGGCTGCGACAGCACGGGGCCCAACTGCAAATGCTGGAAATCGTCGATCGCGAGCGTCACTGCATCACCGATCCGATCCGGCTCAGGGACGAAACGGCTATCGTTTCAAAGACGAGGATAGCAGCGGCGCGGACTGGCAAGCCGGGACTGAGCCCGGTTGAACGGAACGAGCAACCGTCTGACAATGAATGGCACGCCGAGCGGCAGGCCCTTGCGACTAGGAGCGTTGGCAATCGGGTGCGGGATTGCCGCCGACATCGGCGCCGAGATTCGGGAACGCGAACGTCTCACGAACATCGAGTTCGCGAATCGTGGGCTCTACCCAAGCCTTGAGGTCGCGTTTGTCTTCCGAATGGGCCATTTTCAATTGTCCTTGTAGCTCGATTTACTTCGATCATTCCAGAGCTTCGAGCGACCACATTCCAAAGCCGCAATTATGATCTCTGATTGCTGTATAGCACGAGACTTCACCGAAGGAAAGCCGGATGCGTATTGCGGATTGAGCGATATTGGGCGGCAAATGACCAGAGCGTGATTGATTAGCTGGCCTGTCGGCCTATGTAGGGCTGCGACATCAAGGGGCCCGATTGCAAATGCTGGAAATTGTCCACGAGCCGGTAAAGGTCTTGACGCTGGCGCAAGAGCGCGAGCTCGCCCGGCTGGCCCATGACCGTGCGAAGTCGCCGGCGTTGCGCTTGCGCCGGGTTCAACTCGCGACGCAGGACGATGATTTCGCCGAAGTGGTTTCGGTGCTGGATGGCGCAGGCGATCTTGCCTTTGCCGAACATATCATGCTGACCCGGGCCTTTCTGGCCATGGAGACCGAAGCAGACACTGCCAAAGCCCGCCAGCGCGCGGATCGCGCGCTTGAGGTTGCGCAGTCCCCGATGCAGCGCGGGGCGGCTCTGGCGGATCGGGCCAAGGCCGAACGCCGGCTGCAGCACACCAAGGCTGCGCGCGAATCGCTTGAGGCCGCGCTGGAAGCCGATCCGCACAGCAAAGATGCCTGCAAACGCCTGGCTGCGCTTGACCTCGAACAGGGCCGGGCCCCGGCGCTGGTCGAATGGTCCAAGGGGCTGACCGCCTCCGGAGTTGGCCATGCTCGCCTGCATGCCGCCCGGGTGCTGGGCGAAGCGGCCTGCGGCGATCTTGATGCGGCGCGCGCAGCCGAGGGGCTGGCGGCGCTGAGCAGCAGCCGGGTCTTGCCCCCTCCGCCGGGCTGGGACGATCTTGCCGCGTTCAACGCCGCGCTGGCGGTGGAACTGCTGAGCCATCGCGGCATGCGCTATGAACGGTATGGCAGTGCATCCAACTACACCTGGCGGATCGATTATCTGGCCCGGCCCGATGCGCCCTTGGTCCAGTTGCTGCTGCGGCACCTGGCCGCGCAAATCCAGACCAAGGTTGGCCTGCTCGAAGGCCTCGACCATCGCTGGCTGGCCGACAAGCCCGACCAGGCCCTGCTGCGCGCCTGGTGCGTGCTTACCGAAGGTGACGGGTTCGAAAGCTGGCACGTCCACCAGTTCGGCTGGCTGAGCGGGGTCTATTATGTCCAGATTCCCGATGAGATCGCATTGGGCAGCGATTTGGGCGGATGCCTTGCCTTTGGATTGCCGGAAGAATTTACCGGGATCGAGACAGCAGAAGCCTATGGCACCACCCCGGTGAGACCCGAACCGGGGATGATGCTGACTTTCCCGTCACACGTCTTTCACCGCACTTACCCCCATTTTGGCCCGGGCAAGCGGATCTGCGTTGCCTTCGACCTGAAGCCGTATTGACAGCTATGCCGATCATCGTGGCCTACGATGGAACGTGCGGGCTGTGCCACGGGTTCGTGCGGTTTCTGCTGCGCCACGATCGATCTGGGCGCCTGAGCTTCGCCGCCAGCGATTCCGAGACCGGCCGCAAAATTTTTGCCGACAGCGGCCAGGACCCAACCGATCCTGGCGCGATGGTGACGCTGTCGGGTGAAGTCGCGATAACCGGGGCCGATGCGGCGATTGCCGCGATTGTCGGGCTCGGCGGAGCATGGCGGTTGGCCAGGGTGTTGCGATGGACGCCCACTTTCGTTCGAACAGCAGTTTATCGCTGGGTTGCGGCCAATCGGATCGCCTGGTTCGGGCGCGCAAACGGCTGCCCGGCGCCGCAACCTGAATGGGCTCAGAGGTTTCTGCCATGAAGCTCAGTGCGCGTGAATTGCACGAACTCGAACAACTGGTGGTCGCGTGGGAACAGAAGGCTGGCTTTCGGGGCACAGCGGGGGTCCGCGCCCGGCCGTTGTCCCTGGCCGAACTGATTGTCCAGCGCCGCCGTGCCCTTGAGCGTCGCGTTGGCTGAACAGCTGGCCCAAATCGTGCTGGCTGGAGTGGCGATCCTCCTGACCGCGTCGGTGCTGCAACAGTTTCGCACGGTGGGTCCCAAAGGCCACTTGCTCGATGCGCTGGCGCTGGTGCCGCAGTGGAAGTTCTTCGCCCAGGACGCGGTTGGCCTCGATCCCGATTGGTCGGATGACTGGCATGTCCTCGCACGGGTTGCGGCGATCGGAGACGCGACCCGGCCAACACCCTGGCAACCCGTTATCGCGCCGGCCGTTCGTAGCGGTTGGCACTTCATCTGGAACCCGCATGGCCGCAGCCAGGCCCAGCTTCTTGCCTATGCAGAGATGCTTGGGCGAGCACATCCAGCCGAACCGATAAATCCTGCCGGACTCGCCTATCTCACCCTCTTGCGGGCCTGTTTCGACGTGGTTTCGCCGGACAGGGATCAGGCCCTTCAGTTCGCAGTGGTGGCCACCCGGGGCCGGCACGAACGTCCGGTCTTCCTGCGCTATCTCTCGCTGTGGCACGTGCGGTGATGTCGGCTGAACTGGTTCTGGAAGCGACCTGCCGCATGCTGGGAGCCTGGGCGTTTCTATCGGGGGCGGGCTGGCTGGTCGATGCGCCGCAATGGGCTGGCGGCGGTCCGCTCGGGCGCGATCTGCATCGATTGCGCAGGTCACGCTGGACGCAGTGGCGGCCGTTCGATTTGCTGCACGATTCGCGCTTCCTTGCCCTGCTTGGTGGAATTCAGGCGGCGCTTGGTTTGTGGCTGGTTCTTCTCCCCGGCCAACCGTTGATCGCGCTGGTTGCACTTGGCCTGATCGGAGCAACCCAAGCCCTGCGCGGCGCGAACGATGGTTCGGACAAAGTGGCGATGGTGGTGATAGCCGGGGGCCTCCTGCAGGCCGCCGGCATTGCCCTCGACCAGCCCGTGCTGACATTTGCCGGCGCGCTCTGGATCGGTGGTCAGTTGACCCTGGCCTATGCGACCGCCGGCATTGCCAAACTGCGCCACGCCGTGTGGCGCAACGGGACCGCGATCCAAGGCGTGCTGAGTTCTTACATGCATGGCTGCGGCTGGGCGGCCCGGGTTGTGCGCGCGAACGGACCGGCGAAACTTCTGGCCTGGTCGGTGATCGTGCTGGAGGTCCTGTTTCCGTTGGCATTGTTGCTGCCGACCAGCTGGCTTGCGGTGGTGCTGGGTCTGTTCCTGCTGTTCCACCTGGCGATTGCCGCAGCGATGGGACTGCACACCTATCCGCTCGCTTTCGCCGCAACCTATCCTGCAACGCTGGTTTTGGGGCAATGGCTCCGCATTCGGTTGGGAATTGGATGATGCAAGGCGCGCCATTTCAGATCAGTCAATTTGGCGTGTCTGTTTCGGGAGCGCCTGAGCCCTGGCGCGAGCAGTTCGACCGGGATTGCGCCGTCAGTTTTTCCGGGGTGTTCGCTCCCGAATATCTTGCCAAGTTGCTTGAACGGGCGGCACAGGCCAATTTTGCCGACGATTTCGTCGAGGGGATCGGCTGGCGCGCGATCGAATCGCCGCAGCGCGTGGGTAAGGCCTTGTCGCTGCTGCTCCATTCACCCGCGTTGCTGCGCTGGTTTGAGCGGGCAACCGGATCCGAGCCCTTGCGGGCAGTTGCCGGGCGGCTGGTTGAAACGCGGGCCAACCAGAAGGATGCCCTTGGCTGGCATGGCGACCAGGATGACTTGACCCGCTTGCTGGCGGTAGTGATCAACCTGTCAGACCGGCCCTTTAGCGGCGGTCAATTCCAGCTGCGCCGCAAGGGAGAATCGATGCCGTTCCTGACTTTCGACCACCCCGAACCAGGCTCAATGCTGGTTTTCGCCGTGCGGCCGGAACTGGAACACCAGGTGACGCCTGTAACCGATGGCGGGCCAAGGCGAGTCTATGCCGGTTGGTTCCTGATTCGTCCCGAATTTGAGCACGGCGTCCTAGGCAATTGATTCTGATTTGCTGAGCCGCTCGATCACGCTGAGCGTAGTTTCAATCCGTGCAGCGCGGGCCGCGGGGTCAAATCCCCGGACCGGCGGAATCACCGCCATGCGGGTGCTGCGCGCCAGTCCCAGCAGGCCGGCGCGCAGCCGCGCTCGGTCCGGCAAGGCGGAGATGATCTTGGGACGAAACAGGATCGTGCCATAGGCCAAAGCCTTTTCCAAACCTCCGTGCCCCTCGCCGATGGTGTTGGCCAACAGCAGAATGCCGCCCACCGGCCAGGCCCGGTCCTCAGCGCGCGCTGCGGGCCGGACCAGCAGCTTGCCACGCTCATCGCCGATCGCTTCGGGAGGAGCGGCATGCTCGACGATCCCGCAGGTTTCGGGGTGTAGCCGCATAGCCGGGCGCCCGCGCCAGGCCAGCGGATACGGCCCGGGCGAGAGCGGGGACAGGTCGTCCGCGAGCAACAGCGCCCCCGCGCCGAGCAGTTCGGCGGCAAGGGTCGATTTGCCCGCGCCGGGGCTGCCCGCGATCAGCCAGGCTTTGCCGTGCAGCACCACGGTTGAGGCATGCAACGGCAGGATCCCCCGCCAGGCTAGCGTGATTGCGGTCATCGAGCTGAAAAACGAGATCGGCAACCGCCCGCACCAGTCTGGCCCCGGGATCCAGCCGATCGAATCGCCGCCGCGCATTTCGAAGCAGACTTCATCGTCGCAATCGAACCGTACGCCATCGGCGCCGATGCTTGCCCGCCCCACTGTCCGCACAGCAGGCGCCAGGTCTGTCGCCGGTTTGCGGGTCACCGCGATCGCGCCGGGCATGCCAACCGGCGCCGGATCGAACTGGTCGAGCGCAATGTCTGCGCTCCAGTCAAGTCCGGCAAAGCGCGCGTGGAAAGGCAAGTCGGCGCTCAATCGGGAATCAGGTCGAAAGCAATGCAGATCCGACGCCCCTGCGCCCCGTGCGGATGGGTGCGGTGGTGAGCGTGCGAAGGGAAAAGATTGAGCAGCCCCGGCTGCGGGCGCACCAAACTTGAGCCAAAGGCCTTGGCTACGTCGCGGCCGATCCGGTGATCGGGGAGGCCGAATTCCAGGCACCCGGCCGGCCCGCTGCCCTGCTGCACCGCCTCGGGAACCTCGACATAGTAGCCGCCGGTGGCCCAGCCCTGCGGGTGCATGTGCCACCGCTCCCAGCCCGCGGCTTCGGTGATGACGCACCACATGCGCAACTGCGCACTGGCTGGGCGCATTGTCAGCCAGCGGTGCCCTTTGGCTGGCAGGCGGTCTGTTGCATGCGATGCATAGTCGACAATCAGCTGCTGCAAGGCGCGCATCGCGGGGGTCGCCGCAGTGGCCGGTTCGTCAACCCGCTGGCTTTCGACCGACGCTGTACCATGGCGCCCGTTACGCAGACCTGGGCTATCGAAAAGTTCCAGCGCCAGAGCGGCATGAAAGCTGGGCAAATCGGCCCAGCCTTCGGGAGCGGGAGGGACGGATTGAAACAGGAACCGATCGAGGCCAACCAGCTCGCGCGCTGCGGTGATATCGCCGCGCATGGTCAAGGCCTTGGTCAGTTGGCCCAGCAGCTGAACATGGGCAACACCGTGCGCTTCGATTGCATCGACCAGCGCCAGAACCCGGTCCGGCTCCCGGCGCGAAAGCCACAGGCCGCTGAGGCGGCGGAAAGCTTCATCGTTCGCCGGATCGAGAGCCAATGCGGATTCGAGCATCTGCTCAGCCTGCGCCGTGTGCCCGCCGCGCAGCAGCGCCGCCGCCTGATCGCACCGGGCACTGGCGCGGCTAAGGTCGCTGTCGGCCAGATCTTCGGCGAGCTTCGCCACGGCCAGCGCGCGGTCGATGTCTCCCGGTCCGCGCCGGCCCATCAGCGCCACGAACAGGGCCTTGGCGGTGACGAAATCGCTCGGCGTACCGGCGCTGTCGACCAAGGCAATGGTCTCGCCAAAGGCATCGAGCCGGTTGTGAAGCTGCGCCAGCTTGAGCCGGATACCCGGCGTATCGCGTTGCGCAAACGCGCGCAGCAGTAGCGCGCGTTCCTCGCGCCCGGTCAGCCGCTTGGGCGTTTCAGCGACGAGGGAGAACCCGGCATTCATCGCTTCGGCCCGTTTAGCCGGCTCAGGCCTGGCTGGCGAGCTGGAGGTCCTGCATCTGTGCGAGCAAAGCGGTTACCGAGCGATGGCAATCCTCCGGCGAGACCGAATAGGCTTCACGCAAGGCGCGCTCGATCGCCGGCTGGTCAACCGGGGTCTCCATCGCCTCCCAAACCGTGGTCGCGGTGATGTTCAGCGCGACGTATTTGCCGCTTTCGATGTTGACCATGACGAAGGCATCCTCGATCTCCGATCCGACCCAATCATCGCTGCGTTTCCAAAGCTGTTCGCCCATTTCAAATTCCCTTCTGCGGCGATTGCCGGTTCATTCTCCGGCACTGCCCATCAAGCCGGGGGGCCTAGCATAACGCACACTACGCGCCAAGTGACCCAGGGCAGTCCGCGTTGCTGCCAGGTCTTCGATCGATCCACGGCAAGCACCCAGCCCGACCAGCGGCAATCGCCGGGCGATCTGCACTGCATGAGCCAGCACCTGCCTCTGCAAACCAAGCAGCAATGGAATCTGCGGCCGGTGGCGGTTCTGCATCAACAACTCGAACGCGGTGATGGGGGAATGCCCGCCCGCAGCCAGCTGCTCGCCATCAAGAATCGCCAGGAGGTCGAGGCGAGCCATCCCGCTCGTCGCCTTTCCCGGGATCCTCACGAATTGTCTGGGGGAGCCTTCCTCGCTGCGGGAAAACCAGCCGCCGGGCAGCCCTGCAGCGAGCACGTCGTCACCGCTTACCATCAACGCCAGGCTGTCGTCGCCGATCAGCTCGGCACCGGCCTCGACAAGACTTGCCGCCAGCCGGGACTTGCCGGCACCGCTTGGCCCCGCGATGGCGATCGTCAAGCCATCCGGCAACCTGACACAGGCCGCATGCAGAACGAAGGCCCCGCGCAGCCATAGCACCGCAGGCAAGGCATTGGCGATCAGCAGCACGGCAAGGTCTTCGAGATCGGCCGGCTCACTTGGAGCGATCTCGATCCTGTCTGGATGGCAGCGAAAGCTGCCGGCGGGATGGCTGTAGACAATCGCCTCTCCCTCGCGGTCGAACCGCGCATCAGGACTGTTCGATTGCGCGGCCGCGATGGCAATCCGGAGCGCGGGAGCTTTGCTGTCCGGGGCAGGCGCAACGGCACCCGGAATCCAAAGGTCGCTGGCAAGCTCAAGTCCAAAGCCGAACTGCGCTCCGATTTCCATGTGAGCAAGGCTCCTTTGTCGCGCAACCATTGACCTTTACGCGGAACCTGCGGTGCCTCGCTTTCCGCAGCAAGTGCCAGCCGTTTGCGGTGTTTGTCAAACCCACGGCCAGCTTTTGGTCTGGGCGTCAGGCAAAGACTGGGTTGAAACCTGAACCGAAAACGGGAAAGCCGAGCCGCTGGCTCAGAATCTACATTCAGTAGGACATGAAGCTCGTGAGATATGAGGGCGGGGAGTTCGGATGAACCAGTGGCGCAAGTCTGTGAAGCGTTTCCCCGGTGTCAGGTGGCTTGTCCGGCGATTGCGCAGCGCTTTCCATCCGCATTACCGGGCGGTGCGCCGGGCCGAACGCGAACGTCCAGGGCAACTGCTCCAGCCCGAGGCGACGACTGAGGCCGGGCGGTACCCCGAAATCATCGCTTTCGTTGCCCGCGAACTCGCGGGGTTGGAACGCCCGCGCGTCTTGTCATGGGGTTGTTCTTTCGGCATTGAATTGCTGGCCTTGCGCAAGGCGCTGCCGCATGCGGAAATCACCGGGGTCGATATCAATGCGCGCAGTCTCGCCAAAGCGCGGCGCGCCATCGCTGGGGACGGAGCGATCAGGCTGATCCATTCAGGCGATCCGACCGATCTTGCGGGCGAGAGGTTTGATGCGGTCTTGTGCCTCGCGGTCCTGCGGCACGCTCGGCTTGAGGAGGAACGCCCTTCGTCCTGCGCGGCGATACTGCCCTTTGGCCAGGCCGAGCTATTTGCCGGGAACCTGGCAAATCTGCTCCGCCCGGGCGGCCTGCTCGCGCTGTGGAACGTCCACTTCCGCCTTGCGGACATGGCGGTTGCAGGCCGGTTCTCGCCCGTACTGGAACTGGAACGCGGCCGCGCGGCCAACCAGCTTCTGTACGGCCCGGACGATCAGCGGCTCGATCATGCCGTCTGCACCGTGGCAGTCTACCGCCGGAATTAGAGCTGGGTGCGGGAAACCTGATACGCCTGCCAACCAAGTCCGATCGTCCTGAGCTTCGCTTCCGACAAGCTCAGGATAGCCTGAAATCGGATGTTGGTCGGGGAGACAGGATTCGAACCTGCGACCCTCTGCTCCCAAAGCAGATGCGCTACCAGGCTGCGCCACTCCCCGACCTGGGGTATTTCTCGTTCGCCGTGGTGGGCCCGGCAGGACTCGAACCCGCGACCTAGCCGTTATGAGCGGCCAGCTCTAACCAACTGAGCTACAGGCCCATCAGCACGAAGCGACGGCGCGGGTTAGCCGCAGCGGCGGCCTTAGGCAAGCGCGACCGACGCGACAAGGTCTTCGACCCGCGCATTGGCCACATTGCGCTGCTTCAGGTAGGCGAAAACCTCGCGCCACCAGTCGTAAAGCCGGTCGAGATCGTCCTCGCTGCGTACGTAAGGCGTGTAGCCCGGCGCGAGCGATGGGCTGTGAAAGGAAAAGACCAGCAAGGGCAGCCCTTCGTCGAGCGCGATGTCGATCCCGCGAATGGCCTCCTCGGCGGTGACGCCTTCGGGGGTCAACGGGATCCGTTCGAGCAGCCCGATCTTGGCCAGCACCCCGCGCAGCCGCGGCGCACGCCACATCTGCGGGTAGAGCCAGGGGCCGAGCTGGCGCAGCGGCCCCCAATAGACCGTCGTCAGCGGCATCTCCATCAGCCCGGCCCCCCGGTCAAGCCAGTAGGGGCGCAGCGGAAATCCACGAAAATTGGGGCCACCGCCGGACGAATAGTCGAAACTGGTGCGCACCGAGCTATCAATGGCAATTCCGCCTTCAGACAGAATCTCGGCGCTGTTGGGCCCCACGCCATAGCGGCCCGCGCGGTAGATCAGCGGGTTCGCGCCAAAGCCGCGCTCGATCGCGTCTTTGAGCCGGCGGAACTTTTCGCGCTCCAACTCGCGCGGGAGATTGCCGACAAAGGTGTTGTGCTCGGTCACCTCCTCGTCGTGCGGCGGGTTGACCCAGGGGTGCAGCTGAACCCCGACCTCGGCTTTGCCGGAAGCCACCGCAGGGCGCAGGATTTCCTGCGCGGCGGGCGAAGTGGCGATCGGGTAGTCGATCAGGTAGATCGGCACCACGCCCTGCGCCTCGCAGAACTCCTGGAACTTGGCCAGCCGCGCGACGGTGTGGACAGTGTGGGCCTTGCGCTCGATCGGCTTGAGCCAGTCGAACTCTTCCTCGGTGTCGACGGTCAGCACGAAGCGCTGGCCGAGCCCGGGCTTGAACTGCACGAATTCAGGATTTTCCGGCAGGTCGGGAATCCGCAAGGCAGCCAAGAAAATGTCCCCCTTCATGCCGCAATCGTGCGCGCTAGGCTGCGCTCTCGGTATGGGAGGGCAGGGTCTCGGTCAAGCCCGGCAGGCTCAACCGCAACCGCTCGTTCTTGCGAACCAGATCTCCGCCCGCCGCGCGGGCTTCGGCGCGGGCCAGCCGTAGCGCGAAGCCCAGGCCAAATACCCCGGCAGCAACCACTTGCGGGACCGATCCGGCGGCGGCGCGGAAAATCTCGTCCTCGCTGCGGTTGGCAAGCTGCGCGGGCAGGGCAACATCGAGCCGCACTTCGCCCCCTTTGCGCCGCAACCGCAGTTTCAGGTGTTCCCCGGGTGCGCTGATCCCGGCGAGCGTGGCCAGCAGGCGCCAGACGATCCGTTCGACCTCGATCCGGGCCAACGGCACAGCCATGTCCGGAGCTTCGATCTTCAGTTCAAAGCCGCTGCCACGCCCTTTGGTGTGTGCCCCAAGCTGAACTGCGGTTGCCTCGATCACCGCAGCCAGATCGGTCTCGCCAGGATCGAGTTCCATCGCCCGGCTTTCGAGCCTTGCCAGCCGCTCCAGTTCCTCGAAGGCCGAAAGCATCCGTGCCGCGTCCCCGGCAATGTTGGCCGCCAGTGCGCGGTATTCGTGCGGCGCGGGACCATAGAGCTGTTGCTGAATGATCTCGGCCCCGATCTGGATCGCGTTGACCGGGTTGCGCAACTCGTGCAGCATCTGGCGGATCCGGTCGGCCTGGCTGTCGGAGACTGGCGGATTGGCAGGCGAAGAGGCGGCGCTGGGCGGACGCCGCAGGCGACCGCGATAGCCCAGGAAGTGGCCGCTCAACGGATCGAACCAGGGTGCGGCATCAAGCCGCCAGTTCCCGGCAATCGCCGCGGCTCCAGACAGCACAATCGACTGGCCGCGCAAAGGCTGGCGCTGGCGGGCTAGGCGCGTGAATTCGGCGTCGCCGGACAACCGGGAGCCGGTCAGCATCGGCGCTATCCCGGCATCGCACCATGTCACCCGCAGCTCGACGTTGGTGGCGAAATCGCAGGCGCGGACTTCACCGGGGACCGCCAGGACATGCTCTTCGCCCAGCGGCAGCCGCGGCGAATCGCCCACCGGGAGATGTTCGACCACCTGCTTGGCGCGGCGATAGGCCTCGATCCGCTTGACGATCGCGCCAATCCCTTCGCCGCGTTGCGGCGGATCGCTCTGGATCACTTCGGCGCCAGTCAGATCGGGTTCGAGCGCGGCCGGCGGTTCGTTGGCCGGTTCGGGTATCGGCGTGGCCGGTTCGACCGCTTTCAAGGTGACCGGAGGAAGTCCGCGCTCGTTGATGCCCAGCCGCGCGAGCAGGCCGCCGACCGCCGGAGAAAGGTCACGGCGTTGGCGCAGTGCAGGGCGCGCCGCGGGGGGCAGGGCGGGGATCAGGTCGAACCATTGTTCGTCCGATAGCTGGGCGCATTGCAGGGCAGCGGCGGCCACCGCCGGCTCGCCGCTGGCCAGGGCTGCAACCAGCCGCGGCGCGCGCAGTCGCAACGCCGGTTCGCGCAGCATTGCGGTGCGATTTTCAGCAGGAATTGCGCCGCCCAGCTCGCCGAGCCGGTCGTAGGCGGCTTCAAGCTGCTCGCCGCTGGCTTCGACCGGCAGGGTGCCGAGCAGGTCGAGCAACTGGCGGTACTGGATGCCTCGCATGCCCGCCCCGTCGGCGCGCATGCGCAGCACGGTTCCAAGGCGATCGTCGAAGTGCATGCAGTTCCCTAGGCCATTGCGCGACATGCGCGCGAGGCCGTTTACCAGACTTGTCCCCACCCCGGGGGGCTTGCGAAAGGTGCGTTGCAAAGCGGGACAGTTGCGGCCATAAACAATAATATTATCGCGCGGGGATATGCAGCGCGGCAAAAGTTGCCAAAGTGCAGCACGGCGCTGCGCTTTGCGCCGCGAAAGGGTGGGTGCCATGGCCAATCTCGATTCCATCGACCGCCGCCTCTTGTCGGAATTGCAGAACGAAGGCCGGGTGACCAATGTCGAACTGGCCCAGCGCGTCGGGCTGACCGCGCCGCCCTGCCTGCGCCGGGTCCGGGCGTTGGAAGAACTCGGCGTGATTCGCGGCTATCACGCCGATCTCGATGCCTCGAAACTGGGCTTCGCGATCACCGTGTTCGCGATGGTTTCGCTCAAGAGCCAGGCCGAAGATTCGCTCCGCCAGTTCGAAGAAGCGATGCGCGATCTGCCCGAAGTGCGCGAATGCCATATGCTCAATGGCGAGATCGATTTCATCCTGAAGATCGTCAGCAAGGATCTGCAGAGCTTTCAGGAGTTTCTGACCAGCAAACTCACGCCTGCACCCAATGTGGCGAGTGTGAAGACTTCGCTGACCATCAGGACAGCCAAGCAGATGCCTGGAGTGCCGTTGGAGTAGGGATCTTCGCTACGTCCGCCGTGCAATCACTTCGTAGGCGGCATTCTTGTAAAACAGCCGCTTGAGCCGGTCCCCGGCATGGCGGATCGCAATCGCCCGCGCGTTGCGTTTCACTTTTTCGACCGTATCGCTATGCTCGACGATCTCCAGCGACAGGCCGTCGAAGAGCTTGCGCGCCGCTGCCGGGGTCAGATGACAGGTGTGGTCGGCAAATGGCGTGATCTCGAACGGGATCCCTAGCGCGCGCCAGCCGGCGTGCAGCATTGCGGCCAGGTGGTAAACCGGGTGGTGCACGTTGACTTCGAAGAACAGCAGCGCACCGGGCTGCATCACCCGTACGATCTCTTCCAGAATGCGCCGGGGATTTTCGGCATGGTCGACAACATTATCGCACAGCACCACGTCAAAGCTGGCCGCTGCGAACGGCAGGCTCTCGCCGAACGCGGTCACGGTTCGCGCGCGATCATGCCATGCGGGAAACATCCTGGCGTAGCGGTCTGCGAGCGGGTCCACGCCGACGCCGTTCGGGGTGCCGAAATAGAAGATCAGGCCATGGGCCCCCGAGCCGACCTCGAGCACGTGCGCGTCAGGTGCAATCGGGCGGACCGCCTCCAGCCGTGCCCGCACCGCCGCTGAATGGGCCTTCATCTGCGCAATGACCGTCGCTTCGTGTCCCTTGATCCGAGCTGACTTGCGCTCTTGATAGGCAAGCTGCCGCTCGATCGCGCGCGCGGCGCGACGTTCCAGCCCGCTCGGCATTACAGGGCCGGGCCAAACATCAGGGCTGCCGCTTGGCCAGCCACTCTTCCAGCCACTTGATCGTATAGTCACCGTGGATGAAGTCCGGCTCGCTCATCAGCGCCTGGTGGAGCGGGATGCTGGTCTTGACGCCGCTGACCACCATTTCTTCCAGCGCGCGGCGCAGGCGCATGATGCAGCCTTCGCGGGTGCGGCCCTTGACGATCAGCTTGGCGATCATCGAATCGTAGTACGGCGGGATCTTGTATCCGGCGTAAAGCCCTGAATCGACCCGCACATTCATCCCGCCCGCCGGGTGATAGGCGGTGACCAGGCCGGGTGAGGGGGCGAAAGTCCAGGGGTCTTCGGCGTTGATCCGGCATTCGATCGAATGGCCGTTGAACTCGATATCTTCCTGTTTGACCGACAGCGGCTTGCCATCGGCAATGCGGATCTGTTCGCGCACCAGATCGACCCCGGTGATCGCTTCGGTGACCGGATGTTCGACCTGCAGGCGGGTGTTCATTTCGATGAAATAGAACTCGCCGTTTTCCCACAGGAACTCGATCGTGCCGGCCCCGCGATAATGCATGCCGGCCATCGCCTTGGCGACGATCCCGCCCATCCGCTCACGTTCTTCGGGGGTGATCACGGGTGAGGGGGCTTCCTCGAGGACCTTCTGGTGGCGCCGCTGGAGCGAGCAGTCGCGCTCGCCCAGGTGGATCGCTTCGCCATTGCCGTCGCCGAACACCTGGAATTCGATGTGCCGCGGGTTGCCGAGGTACTTCTCGATATAGACCGTGGCATCGCCGAACGCGGCCTTGGCTTCGGTCCCGGCCTGCTGGATCAGAGTTTCTAGGTCGTCCGGCCCGTTGCAGACCTTCATGCCGCGCCCGCCGCCGCCGCTGGCGGCCTTGATGATCACCGGATAGCCGGCCGCTTCGGCAATCGCCTTGGCCTCGGTAATGTCGCTGACCGCGCCGTCCGATCCGGGAACCAGCGGCAGGCCCAGCGCGCCGGCGGTGCGCTTGGCCTCGATTTTGTCACCCATGGTGCGGATGTGTTCGGGCTTGGGCCCGATCCAGGTGATGTCGTGACTTTCGACAATCTCGGCGAATTGGGCGTTTTCCGAGAGGAAGCCATAGCCCGGGTGGATCGCGTCGGCATGGGTGATTTCCGCGGCCGAAATGATCGCCGCGACGTTGAGGTAGCTGTCCTTGGCCGCGGGCGGGCCGATGCAGACCGCGTGGTCGGCCAGCCGCACATGCATGGCATCGGCATCGGCGGTGGAATGGACCGCAATGGTCTCGATCCCCATTTCGTGCGCCGCGCGGTGGATACGCAGGGCGATTTCGCCGCGGTTGGCGATCAGAATTCGGGAAATGCCCATGGGATCAGGAAATCACGACCAGCGGCTGATCGTATTCGACCGGCTGCCCGTTATCGACCAGGATTGCCTTGATCGTGCCGGCCCGATCGGCGGTGATCGGGTTCATCACTTTCATCGCCTCGATGATCAGCAGCGTATCGCCGGGCTTGACCTGCTTGCCCACCGCTACGAACGGATCGGCGCCGGGCTCGGGCGTGAGATAGGCGGTGCCGACCATCGGCGACTTGAGCGCATTGGCATCGACTGCCGCAGGTTCCGGCGCGGCGGAGGGCAGTGGCATGGCCGGAGCGGCGGCCGGGGCCGGGGCGGAATGGTGGACCATGGTCGGGGCGGCGGTCAGTTGCCGGGCGACCTTGATCTTGCGCTCGCCATCTTCGACTTCGATTTCGCTGAGGCCGGTTTCGGCCAGAAGTTCGGCCAGCTCGCGCACCAGCTTGCTGTCGATGTTCATGCCGCCGCTGCGGGCAGCGCCCTTTGTCTCGCTCATGCGATCCCCATATCTGAAACAGGGCTACCGCCTATGCGGCGGAGCGAAGGGAGAGGCAAGTCTAAAGCGCGGCGGCCCGTTCCAACGCGACCATGTAGCTTTCGGCGCCAAGCCCCTTGACGCAGTCCACCGCGGCCATGCCGACGTAGGACAAATGGCGGAAAGGCTCGCGGGTTTCGGGGTCAGAGAGGTGGACCTCGATCACCTTGAGCTGGGTCGCCTTGATAGCATCGAGCAGCGCAATGGAAGTGTGGGTATAGGCCCCCGCGTTGAGCAGTACCGCGTGGACACCGGCTGCGCGGGCTTCGTGGAGCCAGTCGACCAGCACGCCTTCGTGGTTGCTCTGGCGGCACTCGACTGCAAGCCCCAATTCCTCGCCGCGGGCGACGAGCCGCGCGGCGATCTGGTCCAGCGTGTCATGCCCATAGATCTCTGGCTCGCGCGTGCCGAGCAGGTTCAGGTTGGGTCCGTTAAGGACCAGGACTTTGCGCTGGGTCACGCTTGTGCTCCGCTGCGGAAGTTTCGCTTGCGGCTCCTTAACCGGCCAAGACCGGCGCACAAGTCAAAAGGCAATCAGCCGGTGTTTGCGTCAGGATTGGCCTCTTCGTTGGGCGGAGTCTCCGCGTTGTCCTGCTGCTCCGCCGGTTCGGACTCTACAGCAAAGGGAGTGGGTGGTCCGCGTTCGGCTTTGCCGGCGGCTTTCTCGGCCCGCTCAGCGGCTTTCTCCGCGCGCGCAGCGGCATCCTGTGCGGCTGCGATCTTCTCGGCTGCTGCGGTGTCGCGTCCCGAACAGGCGGAAAGCAACGGCGAACTGGCGAGCAAGAATGCCATGGCAAAAAGGCCTGCCTTGGGCTGGGAAAGCTTCGATCCGATCACACCTGAACTCCTTCGGTGCCAAAAAAAGGGCACCACGAGCGGCAGGCTATAGCAGCAAATAATTACCCGAAACTAACCAAGACAGGCCCGATCTTCGCTATTTGTCGCTGCCGGCAATCTTGCCCCATTGGCGAGCCGCCGTGTATCCAAGATAGCCAGTGCCGAACAGCGCATAGAGCGGCTCGGGCAGGCCCGAAAGATAGGCGTTCATCCCTGCTGCGATGGCCTGGGCACGGTCCGGGCTGAACATCGCCAGAATTCCCATCGGCAGGGCCCACAACAGCAGCACGTACATCACATAGAGAAAGCTGGGCCGCGCACGGCTGGTCCAGGGATCGTGCGAATTGGCCTCGGCCACGATCGCGGAGAGCCGGGACTGGATTTCGGCCAGGTCCTGGCTGCCCTGCAGTTGCAGCAGCTCCAACTTGGCCTTGTCGCGCTGCGCGGGGTTGGGGATGACTTTGTCGATGATCGAGACCACCGGGCCGATCAGGGCGTCGAGTAATGCCATTTTGATGCTCCATTTGGTTTGTTGGAATGGACTAGATAACCAAAATGGTTCGTGTAGGAAAATGCTGGCTGCATCTGGCGGGGCAGGCGCTAATGTGGAACTTTGCGGCCGGCAGAGTCTGGAAGGGGCATGAATGGAAACGATCACGGTTGATGTCGCGGGCGGGGTGCGCACGGTCACGCTGAACCGGCCCGAAGTGCTCAATGCAATCAACGCGCAAATGCATGCCGAGCTTGAGGAGGCGTTCAACCAGTACCGCGCCGCACCGGACGAGCACTTGTGCGTAGTCACCGGCACCGGGCGCGCGTTCTGCGCGGGAACCGACCTCAAGTCCGCCGTAGCCGAGGGCCGCAAGCCCTATCCCGCGCATGGCTATGCCGGCCTGATCGAACGGTTTGATTGCCCCAAGCCGTTCGTCGCGGCGGTCAACGGCCTGGCGCTGGGCGGCGGGTTTGAACTGGCGCTGGCCTGCGACGTGATCCTGGCCGCCGAATGTGCCAGCTTCGGACTGCCCGAACCGCTGGTCGGCGCGGTCGCGCTGGGCGGGGGGCTGCACCGGCTGGCGCGGCAGGTGCCGATCAAGCAGGCGATGGGAATGATCCTGTCCTCGCGCCGGGTCGGCGCGGCCGAGGGCCACCGGATGGGCTTCGTGACCGAGGTGGCGGTTGACGACGATCTGGCCGCGGCGGTGGCGCGGTTCGCTGCTGACGTGCTCAAGGCCTCCCCGGTTTCGATCCGCACTTCGAAGGCGCTGGTTCAGGCGGGGTTGGCGCTGCCCGACGTGGCAGCGGCGATGCAGGCGCAGCGCAGCGACCCGGCCTTCGCAACCTGGATGGCCAGCGATGACGCCCGCGAAGGCCCACGCGCCTTTGCCGAAAAGCGCGCGCCGCAGTGGATGGGACGATAGGATTCGAAGGAGGGCGTGCGCCTTTGCTTGCGCTCGGGAGTTTTCGGGATGTCCGTCCCCCGGACTCAGCGGTTGTCGGAACCGGGATCGCTAAACCGATAGCGTGCCCCTCGCTTGCGCTCGGGAGTTTTTTGGATGTCCGTCCCCCGGACGGACATTGAATCCAAAAAACTGGTCGGGACGAGAGGATTCGAACCTCCGACCCCCACACCCCCAGTGTGATGCGCTACCAGGCTGCGCTACGTCCCGACCGTTTCGGCCTGGCCGCAAGCGCCGCCAAGCAGGGAACGGGCCTATAGGCAGGCGCGCGGGCTCTGGCAAGCGGGTGTGCAAGCATTCTTGGCAGGTGCCCTTGAAGGCGCGGAAACAAGAGCCATTTGGGGGAGGCGTTCGAGGGGGGACCTGCGTTGCTATCGCCATGCTTAACTGCTAGGCGCGCGCAATTCGGCCCGGCCCGTCCGGGCGCGTGCTGCAACAGGTTTTCGAAAGCCGAACCATGACCACTTCGCTTCTCCCTCTCCTTTCCGCTGCCGCCGGGGCGGGCCAGGCCCCTCCGGCTTGGCTGCAGTTCATGCCTCTGGTCGCGATGGTCGCGATTTTCTGGTTTCTGATCATTCGTCCGCAGATGCGGCGACAAAAGGAACTCCAAAACAAGATCGGCGGGATCAAGAAGGGCGACCAGGTGCTGACCGGTGGCGGTTTCCTGGCCAAGGTTATCAAGGTTGACGATCATTACGTCGATCTGGAGCTGGGCCCCAATGTCAGGGTCAAAGCGCTCAAGTCGACGATCGCCGATATCGTGCCGCCAGGCGGCGCCATGCCGGCCAACGACTGATCTAGCGAAAGTCCCAAAATGCTCGATTTTCCCCGCTGGAAACAGGTCTGGCTGTGGTTTCTTACCGCCGCCTGCGCGCTGGCCGCATTGCCTTCGATTTTTGCGGTGCCGGGCCTGGCTTGGCCCGCCGTGCTGCCGGAACCCAAGGTAAACCTCGGGCTCGACCTCGCCGGCGGCAGCCACCTGCTGCTCGAGGCCGATACCAATCAGGTGCGCCAGCTGCGGCTTGAGCAGATGGAAGACGGGGTCCGCCAACGCATGCGCAGGGCCGACCCGCAGATCGAGATCGGCGACGTTTCGACCAAGGATGGCCGGGTCACCTTCATGTTGACCGATCCCAGCAAGGCCGATGCCGCGCGCGAACAGTTGCAAACGCTGACCAGCGGGGCCGGCGTGACCGGCCAGCGCGATTGGGATCTGCAGATCAACCAGGGCCAGGTCGTGCTGACCCCGACCGAAGCCGGGCTCAAGCAGTCGATCGACCAGGCGATGGGCGCGGCAGTGGAAGTGGTGCGCAAGCGCATCGACAGCATGGGAACGCGCGAGCCAACCATCGTGCGCCAGGGAGTCAGCCGGATCCTGGTGCAGGTGCCGGGGCTGAGCGATCCCAAGAAGCTCAAGGACCAACTGGGCCAGACTGCCAAGCTGGAATTCAAACTGGTCGACGTCAGCGCCTCGCAGGCTGACCGGGCACAGGGCGTTGCCCAGCCGGGCACCCAGCTGGTGCCTTTCGCCAATCCTCAAGCGGACGGTATCGTGCCGCTGGCGGTGTTCCGTCTGGGTGGGATTTCGGGTGACCAGCTGACCAAGGCGACCGCTGGCAACGATCCCAAGACCAACGAATCGCTGGTCGAGATCTCTTTCGACCAGCAAGGTGGGGCCAAGTTCGCCAAACTGACCAGCGAGAATGTCGGCAGGCCCTTTGCGATCATCCTCGACGGCAAGGTGATCTCCGCGCCCAATATCAACGAGCCAATTCTGGGTGGCCAGGCGCAGATTTCGGGCAGCTTCACGCCCGAAACTGCCCAGCAGCTGGCGATCAGCCTGGCCTCTGGCGCGCTGCCGGTTGACCTGAAAGTGGTGGAAGAACGCTCGGTCGGACCTGATCTGGGCGCGGATTCAATCAAGAGTGGGGCGATCGCTCTGGCGGTGGGCACCCTTGCGCTGATGCTGTTCATGCTGGTGACCTATGGCCGTTTCGGGGTCTACACCTGCCTGGCCTTGACCATAAACACGCTGATGATCCTGGGGATCATGGCTGGAATTAATGCGACGCTGACCTTGCCGGGGATCGCCGGTTTCGTGCTGACGATCGGTGCGGCGGTCGATGCCAACGTGCTGATCAACGAACGCATTCGCGAAGAACGCAATCGCGGCCGCAAGGTCTTTCAGGCGGTCGAGATGGGCTATACCGAAGCGCGCAGCGCAATTTTCGATGGCAACATCACCAATGTCATCGCCGCGGTGCTGATGTTCCTGATCGGATCGGGTCCGGTCAAGGGCTTTGCAGTGGTGCTGATCATCGGCATCGCGACATCGGTTTTCACCGCCGTCTCGCTGACCCGGATGTGGGTGGCGGGTTGGCTGCGCCGGGCGCGGCCAAGCGAACTTGTGCTGTAAGGGACAGATCCGATGAAACTGCTCAAGCTTGTCCCCGACAACACCAACATCAAGTTCCTGCGCTGGCGGGTGCCGTTCTACGTCATTTCGCTGCTGCTGATGGCGGCCTCGCTGACCCTGGTCCTAACCCGCGGGCTAAACCTGGGGGTCGACTTCATCGGCGGCCAGATGATCCGCGTGACCTTCGTCCAGAGCAAGGACGCGCCGGTCGCGGAACTGCGCGAAAGCGTGGCCAAGCTGAACTATGGCGAGCCGATCATTCAGCAGTTCGGCAAGCCCAACGAAGTGTCGATCCGGATGAAGCTGCCCGAAGGCTCTGACCAGAACACCGGCCTGGCCAACGAAATGACCAGCAAGATCACCACCGCGATCAAGGCCGCGCACCCCGATGCGCGGATCGACGGCGTGGATTCGGTATCGGGCAAGGTTTCGGAAGAGCTTGGTAAATCGGGTGGGCTGGCGCTGTTTGCCGCGATGGTCGCGATTTCGCTCTACATCTGGATCCGGTTCGAATGGCAGTTCGGCGTGGGGGCGCTGTTCGCGCTGATTCACGATGTGACGCTAACCCTGGGGATGTTCGCGCTGACCCAGCTGGAATTCGACCTTAACATCGTCGCGGCGATTCTGACGCTGATTGGCTACTCGCTCAACGATACGATCGTGGTTTACGACCGGATTCGCGAGAACCTCAAGAAGTACCGCCGCATGCCGATGCCCGAACTGCTCGATCTCTCGGTCAACGAAACGCTCAGTCGGACGATCGTGACTTCGCTGTCGGTGCTGATCACGCTGGCCGCACTGCTGATCCTGGGGCCGAATGTGATCTTTGGCTTCACTGCCGCGATTACGCTGGGAATTTTCGTCGGCACTTACAGCTCGATCTACATGGCCGCGCCGATCCTGATCTGGCTCAAGGTCACTTCGGCCAGCTTCGTGCCGGTTGAAACCAAGCTCGATCAACAGGAAAAGCTGGCCCGCGGGAAGGGCTAACGGCTCGCCAAGTCCCGCCAGTATTCCACCAGCGCCGCCGCGTTGGCTTCCCAACTGAAACCGACGACCGCGGCGGCGACCGTTTCGCGGGCGGGCGGATTGGCGAGCAACTGGCTGACTTCGATCGCGATCGCCAGCTTGTCGCGCGCGGCGAAGGAACCCCAGGCGGGATCGGTCAGCAATTCAACCGCGCCGGGAATAGGCGTCGTCACCACCGGCGTACCGCAGGCCAGCGCCTCGACCCAGGCATTGGCCAGGCCCTCGCTGGCGGTGGGCAGCACGAAGACATCGGCGGCGTTGAGCACGATCGGCAAGCGGTCATGCGGGACCGGGCCCAGGAAGCGGACCCGGTCGGCCACGCCCAGCCGCTCGGCTTGCGATCTCAGCGCCGCCTCATCGGGGCCTTGGCCAGCCAGCAGCAGGATCGCATCGGGCAGCAGCGGCATGGCACCGATCGCGAAAGTCTGTCCCTTGCGCGGGATCAGGGCGCCAACGCAGGCCAGCACCTGGGCATCGCGCGGCAGCCCCAGTTCCTCGCGGCACATCCGCCGATCGTAGGGGCGGAACAGGTCGGCATTGAGCCCGGTGCGGTGGACTGTGACTTTGCCCGGGTCGATGCCCAGCGCGGCCATGTCGTCAATCAGCCCCGCTGACACGGCCACCAGTCCTGTTGCATCCTGTCCGGCCGCGCGCACTTGTTCGGCTACTCCCGCAACCTTGCCCCAGAACTGAATGTCGGCCCCGCGCGCCTTGATTGAGCAAGGCAGGTTCAATGCCCTGGCCAGCTTCACCGTCGCCGGGCCATCGGGATAGAAGAACTGGGCATCAACCAGATCGAACCGAGCTTCGGCATGAAGCTTCTTTGCCAGCGGCAGCACGGCGCGGGCTATGGCGCTGGCGTTGAACCGCCCGCCAATTCCCGGCAGCAGCCGGAAGCGCGGACGCAGCACGGTTACCCCGCTGCGCTCCTCGGCCTGAGGCAGCTCGGCGAGCTGGCGATAGCGCGGGTGGAGCGAAAGCGGGAAGGGCGGCAAGCCGATCGGGTTGAGCAGCACCAGATCGACATCGCCGCGTTTTACCACCGCCTGCATCTGCCGTTCGACGAAGACTCCGAAATTTGGGGTTACAGCGTTGGGATAGAGCGTCGCCAGCGACAGGACGCGCATTTTGCTCACAACTTGCGCACCAGCATTTCGGCGACCGCGATCCAGGCCGGGTGCTCGACCACCACCTGGCGCGATCCCGCGCCCGGGGCGAGCACCGCGACCCGCGCTTCGTCGCGGTCGATCATCCGACCGAAAGCAAAGCGGCCGCCGGGGCGGGGAACCAGCACGTCGCGGTTGAGCAGGCGAGGATAGTCTTCGGGAGCGTGCTGACGCAGCCAAAGCTGGTCGCCTGCGCGGTATTCGCCCGCGCCGTGCTCGACATCCAGCGCGACCAGTCCGGTCTCGCCCCCAAGTGCCGATGGCAGGATCGCATCGCGCGGAGCGGGCAGCGCCTCGGCCCCGTCGGCGGTCAGCCGGGCGACATATTTGGGGGCATCGCAGTCCTCGCCGCGGACCAGCAGCTCGGCTTCGACCTCCAGCGCCCGCGCGATCTTGTTCATCCAGGTCAACGAAAGTTGGCGCATGCCGGTCTCAAGCCGTCCGATCGTCTGGGCGGTGGTCGGCGGGCTGCAGCGTTCGGCTACGTCGGCCAGGGTCAGGCCCTTCTGGCGGCGGATATCGCGGATGCGGTTGATCATGGCACGGGTCTCGATAACCAAATTGGTTTTATCTCTTTCCTACAATATCGCAAATTTGGCAAGCCCGTCGGCGACTCGAACCATCAGGGAGAATATGATGCAGCGCCAGCTCGTCGAACGCGAACTCACCAATGAAGGCCCCGCACGCCATGCGCCTGGCAAAGGCCGGCGCAGCGTAACCGTCAACCTGGCGGAAAGCGTGCTCGGCTGGCTCTATGCCCGCGGCCACCTCAGCGATGCCCAGTTCGCCGCGGGCGAATGCCTGCGCCGCGATTTCGAACGTGCGCAGCTCTCGCAAGGGGTGACGATGCGCTGGGACCCGGTGCGGGTCAGCGGCGGCGGACCTGAGCGCGGGCTCAATGCCAGCGAGCGCCAGATCGCAGCAAAGGAGCGCTTTAATGGAGCGGTTGCGACGGCGGGTCCGGGCCTGTCCGACATTCTGTGGCGGGTGGTGTGCGGTGGAGAGGCGCTACCCAACGCTGAACGCGCGCTCGCCTGGCCGGCCCGCAGCGGCAAGCTGGTGCTCAAGATCGCGCTTGACCGGGTCGCGGGGTACTACCGGATCGGGGGGTAGCCTTTGGTCGATTGCTGGAAGAGCGGATCGGACCGGTTGGCGAAGCGGTAGTTACCCCTCAACCTGCTCCGCCAGTTCCAGCCACCGCTCTTCCGCAGCGTCTTTTGCGGCGCGAGCTGCCTCAATCGCCTTGGTCAGCGCGGTGAATTTGGCCGGATCGCCGGTGTAGAGCGCGGGATCCGCCAGGGCTGCTTCGTTGCGGGCAATCTGGGCGAGCAATTCCTCGATCCGGCCGGGCAGCAGATCGTAGTCCCGCTGATCCTTGTAGGTCAGCTTGGCCTTCTTCGGGGGCGGGGGCGGGGCGGCGGATTCGCGATTGCGTTCAAGACGAGCTGGGGTGGGAGAAGCAGTCCGGTTCTGCCGCTGCTTGATCCAGTCGGCATAACCGCCCGCGACAATGTCGACTTTGCCGCTGCCATCGAGCCCGAGGGTGATCGTCACGGTACGGTCCAGAAAGTCACGGTCGTGGCTGACGATCAGCACGGTGCCGTCATAGTCGGCGATCACTTCCTG
>JANPMA010000191.1:0-1665 GCA_031422595.1 Novosphingobium sp.
AAGAAGCTTGCGGAACATCGTTTCTGTCCTCCTGTTGGGCGCCTTCACAGCGCGGTATCCCCGGTTTCACCGGTGCGAATGCGGGTTGCCGCGCCAAGATCGAGCACGAAGATCTTGCCGTCGCCGATCGCCTCAGTACGCGCCGCCTGCTGGATCGTTTCGACCACCATCGGCGCGATGTCGTCGCTCACCGCAACTTCAACTTTCACCTTGGGCAGCATGTTGGTGGAATATTCGGCCCCGCGATATATCTCGGTCTGGCCCTTCTGCCGTCCGAAGCCCTTGACCTCGGTCACGGTCATGCCCGCCACGCCCAGCGCCGAGAGCGCCTCGCGCACTTCGTCGAGCTTGAAGGGCTTGATGATGGCAATGATGAATTTCATGGCCCGTCCCTGTTGCAACACCGGCGGCATTGCCGGCTTCGCAGACGCAGCAAGGGCCGTGCCAGAACGGTCTTTCATAACTTTTTCAGTGTGTTCGCCAAAACCGAGTCATGCTGCGCCGCAGCGCAAAGCTCGATTTCTCACCATCTGCCTAAATTTCGGGCACCGCCAACCGGGCCCAGACCGGCAAGTGGTCCGAGCCTTTGGCGGCCAGCGCCGAGTGGTGGACGCCGGCCTGCTCGACGTGCCATTCGGGTGAAATCGCGATCCGATCGAAGCGCGCCACGGGTCGGCGCGAAGGGAAGGAGAAGCCCGGGGCGAGTACCCGCCAGGGCGGATGAAATTCGGAAGTTGCGCCGCGGCGGATGCCCCATTCGTTGCAATCGCCCATGACCACAGTGGGGCAATGGTGATCGCAGCGTGCCAGGTGAGACAGGATCGCGCGCAGCTGTTGGCGGCGGCGCAGCCCCGACAGGTCGAGGTGCATGCCGACCACGCGGATGCGCTTGCCCGCCACCAGCAGATCGGCGCGGATCGCCCCGCGCGGCTCGAGCGTGGGCAGCGGCACAATCCCGGCTTCGACAATGCTGATCGAACGCCGGACCAGCAGGGCATTGCCATGCCAGCCCAGGCTATCGGGGCGCTGGTTCAAGGCCACTGGACGGTAGGGGGTGTAGTCCTCGATCTGCGCGAGCGGCAGCACACTCTCGCGCCGCCCGATCCGCCGGTCAGCCTCCTGCAGCGCGATCACATCGGCGTCGATCTCGCGCAGGATCGCCAGAATCCGTTCCGGATCGCGCCGCCGGTCAAGCCCGACCGCCTTGTTGATGTTGTAGGTGGCGAAAGTCAGCTGCATCAATCTAGCCCCTCCCCTGAAGGGGAGCGGGCGAAGTTAAGCCTATCGCGCAACAGTCACTCCCCTGCGATGAAACGGTCGGTCGGGCGGGTCGGTAGGCCGTCGATGCTGCGGGTCCGGCTGGAAACCTTGGCGATCCATTTGTCTGGATCGCTTTGCGCGTGGTACTTGGGCAGGGTCTCGCGCTCCTTGTCGAGGCGCATCACCGGCACGCCCCAGCCGCAGGAGGTCTGGACGCTCTCCACCGCGATGTCGAAGATCTGGCGGGTGCCGGGCTGCAGGGTGAAGTGCGCGGCGAGGTCCGCCCATCCGGCATCCTGCGGCAGCACCGGCGTGCCCTTGCCGTAGATCCTGAGGATCAGGGCGGGTTGCTGGAAATTGCACATCATGATGGTGATCCGCCCGTCGGCCACAAGCTGCGCATGG
>JANPMA010000192.1:0-12073 GCA_031422595.1 Novosphingobium sp.
ACGCACTCGGTCTGGGCCAATGGCGACGATATCGGGATGGGTCCCAATACGGTCCTGGCGGGCTAGGATGATTGTCGCTGGGGAGAACAAGCGCACGGCATATCGGAACAGCGGCTGGTGGGGCGACAAGACCCTGGCTGACATGTTCGAAGCCAATGCGCAGGCCCACCCCGACCGGGTGGCGCTGATCGATGCGCCCAACCGCGCGCAGTTCGCGTTCGGCGATCCGCAGCGGCTGACCTATGCCCAGATGACGGACGAGGTCGATCGGCTGGCGGGGGCGCTGCTGGCGGCGGGGATCGGCAAGGATGACGTGATCGTCATCCAGCTGCCCAATATCAGCGAATTCGTTTCGCTCTATTTCGCCGCGGCAACGATCGGCGCAATCGTCAGCCCGGTCGCGGTGCAGTATCGCAGCCACGAGCTTTCGGCGATGTTCGGCATCGTTGCGCCCAGGGCCTTCATCTGCGGCACGCGGATGCACCATGCCGATCATCTGGGGGTGGTCCGCCCGCTGCTCGGCGATGCCATCACCCTGATGACGGTTGGCCCCGACGCGCCGGATGATGCGATCGACCTGTCGAGCGAGCCGTCCCGGCCCGAACTGCTGGCCGCCTACAAGGCGCGGACCACGGTCGACGCCGATGACATCTTCACGATCTGCTGGACTTCGGGCACCACCGGCGTGCCCAAAGGGGTGCCGCGCAGCCACAACCACTGGGTCGGGATCGCGCCCGGCACTTATGTCACCTCGCGGTTGCAGGACGGCGATGTGATGCTCAACCCTTTCCCGCTGATCAACATGGCCTCAATCGGCGGGATCACGATGAGCTGGCTGCGGGTCGCCGGCACGATGGTGCTGCACCATCCCTTCGACCCGCAAGTCTACCTCGCCCAGATCGCCAGCGAGCGACCCAGCTTCACCATCGCCCCGCCGGCCGTGCTCAACATGCTGCTGCAGAACGAGGCGCTGCTGGCGCAAGTGGATCTCTCCAGCTTGCGCACCATCGGCTCGGGCTCGGCCCCGCTGGCCCCGGCGATGGTCCAGGGATTTCAGGAGCGGCTGGGCCTGCCGGTGATCAACATCTTCGGTTCGAACGAAGGGATGACCCTGATCACCGGGCCCGACGACGTCCCCGACCCGGTTGAGCGTGCCAGCTATTTCCCGAACGGGCTCTATCTGACGCCCTACTTCGGAGACACTCCGGCGCTCATCATGGAATCGCGCCTTGTTCCGCCCCAGGGCGGCGACCCGATCATTGCCGAAGAGACCCCGGGCGAACTCCAGATCCGCGGCCCAGCCGTGTTCGAAGGCTATTGGCAGGCTCCCGAGCAGACCGCCGCGGCCTTTACCGAGGACGGTTACTTCAAGACCGGCGATCTGTTCCAGATCGAGCAGGGCGGACGGTTCCTGCGCTTTGTCGGGCGCTGCAAGGATCTGATCATCCGCGGCGGGGTGAACATTTCGCCCGAGGAGATCGACCAGCTGCTGGGCGGGCACCCGCTGCTGGCCGAAGCCTGTGTGTTCGCGATTCCCGATGCGGTGATGGGCGAGCGGATCGGAGTGGCGGTGGTTCCGCGTCCGGGCATGACCGCCAGCTTTGGTGATGTCACCGGCTATCTGCGTGAACAGGATCTCGCGGTGTTCAAACTGCCCGAGCGGTTGTTCGTGTTTGACAGCCTGCCGCGCAACGTGACCAACAAGGTGATGCGCAGCGAAGTGCGCGAAATGGCGCTCGCGATGATTGAAAAGGGAGACTGACGTGGCCGCGGAAGTATTCATACTGGGCGGGGCCCAGAGCGATTTTGCCCGCAATATCGATCGCGAAGGCGGCGGCATGTTCGAACTGTTCCGCGATGTCGCCGAAGCGGCCTTTGCCGCAACCGGGATCGAACCCAAACAGGTCGAGACCGCCCATGTCGGCAATTTCGTGGGCGAGCTGTTTGCCGGTCAAGGCCAGCTGGGCGGCTTTTTCGGGCATGTCCATCCGGATCTGGCTGGAATTCCCGCTTCGCGCCACGAGGCGGCTTGTGCCTCCGGCAGCATCGCCATTCTGGCCGCCAGCGCGGAAATCGAGGCCGGGCGCTATGGCCTGGCGCTGGTGCTCGGCATCGAACTGATGCGCAATGTGCCGGGGCAACGCGCTGCCGAATATCTCGGCTCTGCCGCCTGGGCGGGCCGCGAGGGGCAAGAGGCGCGCTACCTGTGGCCTTACATGTTCTCCAACGTCGCTGCCGAATATGAGGAGCGCTTCGGGCTCGACCGCGCGCATCTGCGGAGCATTTCCGAAAACAACTTTGCCAACGCCAAGAAGAACCCCAATTCGCAAACCCGCGGCTGGAAAACCGATGCGCCGTTCTTCAGCGACGATGATGAAGCCAACCCGCCGATCGAAGGCTCGCTGCGCAAGGCCGATTGCGGACAGGTGACCGACGGCGCGGCGGCGGTGTTCCTCGCTTCGCGCGAAGTGGCCGAACGCTATGCCAGGCAGCGCGGCATTGCCCTGGACAGCTTGCCCCGGATCAAGGGCTGGGGGCATTCCACCGCACCCTTGCTCTATTCGGCCAAGGTCCAGGCCAGCCGCGGCCAGCCCTATGTCTTCCCCTCGGTGCGCAAGGCGATGATGGACGCACTGGACCGCGCTGGCATGGAAGACGTCTACGGCTGCGACGGGGTCGAGGTGCACGACTGTTTCTCGATCACCGAATATATGGCGATCGACCATTTCGGGATCACGGCGCCGGGTGAAAGCTGGCGCGCGGTCGAGGATGGCACGATTGCGCTGGGCGGCAAGCTGCCGGTCAATCCATCGGGCGGGCTGATCGGATTGGGCCATCCGGTTGGCGCGACCGGCGTGCGCATGATGCTTGACAGCTGGCGCCAGGTGACTGGCAATGCCGGCGACTATCAGGTCGAAGGCGCAAAGAACTTCGCCACTTTCAACGTCGGCGGCAGTGCGACAACCTCGGTCAGCTTTGTGGTGGGCGTCTGACGCGTGACCGATGTTTTCCTGTATGATGCGGTGCGCACGCCGCGCGGCAAGGCACGCCCCGATGGAGGGCTGGCCGATCTCAGCCCGCAAGAGCTGGTCCGCACCCAGATCGCTGCGCTCAAGGATCGCTGCGGCGGCGCGGCAGGCAAGGCCGAGGCGCTGTTGCTGGGCTGCGTGACGCAAAGCGGGGCGCAGGGCGCGCACATCGCGCTGATCTCCAAACTCCATTCCGGGCTGGATGACAGCGTCTCAGCGCACACGATCAACAATTATTGCGCATCGGGCCTCTCGGCCATCGGCCATGCCGTTGCCATGGTCGGCAGCGGACAGGCCGATGCGGTGCTGGCGGGCGGGGTTGAAATGATGAGCCGGACGCCGTTCATGAGCGATCAGGCCAGCTACTACAGCGATCAGACCCTGCCGCAGCGCGCGCGCTATATCCCGCCGGTGCTCGCCGCTGACCGGCTGGCCAGTGCCGAAGGGCTGGCGCGCGGCGCGCTCGATGCAGTTGCTTTGGCTTCGCAGCAAAAGGCCGCCGCCGCTGACGCCGATCCGCAGCTTCAACGATCCCGCATCGCCACCGGCAAGCTGAGCGGCGAGGAGTGCATCCGGCCAACGACAACCGCGGAAAGCCTTGCCGCGGCCGCTCCCGCTTTCGGTGCGCTGCAGGCTGATTTCGCCGGCGCATTGGGCGATGCCCGCTTCGATCCGCTCCACACGCTGGCCCATGCCCCGCCGATTTGCGACGGGGCAGCCCTGGCGTTGGTTGGAGGCGCTGGGACCGGGGAGCGCCCAAGAGCGCGGGTGCTGGCCTATGCCGAAAGCGGCGGAGACCCCGAAGCCTCGCTGACCGCCGGCCTTGCCGCGATGGACAAGGTGCTGGCCCGCACCGGACTCAGGTTGGGCCAGATCGATCGGATCGAATTCATGGAGGCTTTCGCCGTGACCATCGCGAAATTCCTGCGCGACCGGCAGCTCGATACCGCGCGGGTCAATGTGGGCGGCGGGCATCTCGCCAAAGGGCATCCGATGGGGGCAACCGGCGCTATCCTGACCTCGACCCTGCTCGATGCGCTGGACGCTGCCAGCGGGTCGCTCGGTCTGGTCGTTGCCACAGGCGCGACCGGCGTAGGCGCCGCGATGATCGTCGAACGGCTGAACTGAAGAGCGATCGGGAAACCTGGTTCGAGGTCGTCAAAACGGGCCACTCAGCGGGCGCCGATCCGCCAGCTTGCTGGTCACGCGTCAGCCTTGTCATCGTCCTGGGCCACGATCTTGGCCCTGAGGTCAGCCTTGGTCATGAACATGGTCAGCGGGATCACTGCCAGGCTCATCCACATCATCAGGTAGAAGTCGTCGACATAGGCGACCATCGCCGCCTGGCGGGTGACTTCGGCATTGACGATACTCAACGCCGTTTCGCCGATCTCCTGGAACCGGTCGAGCGTCGAGAAGTCGATCGTGCCCATCAGCGAGGCGGTAAGGTGGCTGGCCATGTCCGAATGGCTGACCTGCATGTTGCGACTGAGCAGCGTGACCATCACCGAAATCCCGATCGACGCGCCGATCGAGCGCGACAGGTTGAGCAAGCTTGAGCCGTCGGTGCGCAAATGCGGGGCGATCGTCGCAAAGGCGCTGGCGTTCATCGGGATGAACACCAGCCCCATCCCGATCCCCTGGATGAAGCCAGACCAGGCGATGTGCGAATGGTCAGTGGCCAGCGACCAGCCCGACATCTGCCACATCGAAAAGGCCACGATCGTAAAGCCCAGCGCGATCAGGATGCGCGGATCGACGCCCTTGCGCAGGATGATTCCGGAAAGCTGCATGGTAATCAAGGTTCCGACCCCGCGCGGCATCAAGGTCTCACCGGTATAGACCACGCTGTAGCCGAACAGGTGCTGGAGCATCGGCGGCAACAGCGCCATCGTCGCGAACATCACCACCCCCATGACCAGGCTTAGCAGGACCGCGAAGACATAATTGGTATCGCGAAACAGGTCGCGGTCGAACAGCGGCGTTCGCGAGGTGGAGAGGTGGATCACGCCGATCCACGCGCCCGAAATCCCCAGCCAGGCATAGACCCAGGCCTCTTTCGATTCGAACCAGTCGATATGGTTGCCGCGATCGAGCAGCAGCTGGATCGAGGTAAGCGTGGTCGCGACCAGCGCAAAGCCGATCAGATCGAACTTGCGGCGGACCTTTTCGCGCGATGGCAGGCCGGCGATGAGGATCGCCAGTGACACTGCCCCGAGCGGCACGTTGACATAGAATACCGCGCGCCAATTCCAGTTCTCGGTCAGCCAACCCCCAGAATTGGCCCCATGATTGGCCCGGCCATGATCCCCATCCCCCACACCGCCATCATCTGTGACTGGCGTGAAGGCCGGTTGGTATCGACCATCGCCGACTGACTGAGCGGCGCAATGAAGGCTCCGGTTGCGCCCTGCAGGGCGCGGAAGATCACCATCTGCGTAAGGTTTTGCGCCATGCCGCAGAGCATCGAGGACAGCACGAAACCGGCGACCGATAAAATGAACAGCCGCCGCGATCCGATCCGGTCGGCCAGCCAGCCGGTGATCGGCATGGCAACCGCGACCGCAATGATGTAGCTGGTCAGCACCCAGCTGATCTCATCGCTGGTCGCGCCCAGCGTCGATTGCATGTGCGGGATGGCGACATTGGCAATGGTCGAATCGAGGATCTGCAGCAGCGAGGCGAGCATGATTCCGATCGCCAGCAGGTAAGGGTTCTCGACCGGCAGTGTGGCAACGTCCTCGGTCGCGCTGATCACGTTTGACGGGCTGGGCGCAGGCTTTGCTCGCCTCGGTGCTGCTGCCGCGCTGGCCACTGCCGAAGCGCCTAGCGCTTGCGGCCGTCGGTGAAGACTTTCACCTTGACCGACAGACCCGCGATCAGCGTGCGCGGGCTGGGTTCGTCGAGCACGATCCGGACCGGTACGCGCTGGGTTACCTTGACCCAGTTGCCGGTTGCGTTCTGCGCCGGCAGAACCGAAAACTCGCTGCCGGTCCCGGCCCCGATCGAGGCGACATGGGCTTTCAGCACCAGCCCCGGATAGGCATCGAAGCGCACTTCGGCGGCCTGGCCGACGCGCATTTCGCCGAGGTCGGTTTCCTTGAAATTGGCCTCGATATAGGCCGATCCATCGGCCACCAGCGTCAGCACCGGCACCCCGGTGATCAGGTCCTGGCCCAGTTGCAGTCTCCCGGCCTGGCTGACCTGTCCGCTGACCGGCGCGCGCACTTCGGTGCGGCGCAGGTTCATCTCGGCCAGATTGCGCTGGGCCCGGGCCGAAGCAAGCTGGGGATAGACCCCCGGAACCTGGCTGCCGGTGGCGAGTTTGGCGGCAGCTTCGGCGCGCTTGGCCAGGGCCATGCGCAGCGCATCCTGGCCGATCGCGACCTGATGCTGCGCGGCTTCGTAGGTCGCTTTGGTCGTGAAGCCCTTCTTCCAGAGCGCTTCCTGGCGCTGCAGGTTCGAGCGGGCGAAAGCGATCTGTTCCTGCGCGGCCGAAATATCGGCGCCCGACAGCGCGGTTGAGCTGGAAAGAGCCAGTTCGCTGGCTTGCGCCCCCGCGATCGAGGCGTCAGCCTGGGCCATCTGCAGCTGGAACGGTTCGGGGTCGATCCGGAACAGCAGGTCGCCGGCCTTCACCTGCTGGTTCTCCTTGACCAGCACTTCGACGATCTTGCCGCCGACCTGGCCGCTGACCGACACCTTGTCGAGGTGGACATAGGCGTTGTCGGTCGAAACCTGGCCCTGCAGGCCGCGCCAATAGGCCACGCCGCCGATGATCAGTGCCAGTGGCAGGGCGAGCATCAGCAACAGCCTGCCCCAGTGCCGCTGGGGCCTGGGCACTGCGGGGGCCTGTTCCTCGGTGGGAATGTCGATTGCCGGATCGCGCTCAGCCATTGACCGCAACCTCCATGCTGCGCCCGGTGGCGAAATTGGTGCGGATCGCCTCCAGCGATTGCGAAAGGTCCTCCCGCTGGGCCGTGCTGAAGCCGTGCAGCATCTGCTCTTCGAGTTCCGCCAGACTTTCGCGCGCCTGGTCGATCTTGAGACCGCCCTTTGCGGTCAGATGGATCCGCCATGCCCGGCGGTCGGCAGGATCGGCGCGGCGTTCGATCAGGCCGGATTCAACCATCCGGTCGACCAGTCGGCCCAGTGAGATCGGCTCAACTTCCAGCCGTTCGGCGTAGAAGCCCTGGTTCTCGCCCTCGTTGAGCGCCAGGTTGAGCAGCAGCCGCGCCTGGGCGCTGGTCATGCCGAGCTGCCGCATCCGGCCGTCGAAGGCGCGGCGCAGCAGGCGGGCGGTATCGCTGAGCAAATAAGCTGTCATGGACATGGCGTCGATAGATATAATAGCCATGCTTATTATTCAAGCAGCGATATCGATCGGCCCGGCGCCCGGCTTTGCAGCGGGCGGGTTGCGCGCACGGCAGCGACCAGCGCGTGGTGGTGACCGAACTGGGCGGACCAGTGCGGGCCAAAGGCCAGCCCGATCCGGCGGCTTGGCGTGAAATCGGCCAGCGCGACCATCGCCAACCCCGCGCCGCCCAGCGAGCGCGGCGCCACGGTAATGCCGAGCCCGGCGCGGACCATCGCCAGCACGCGCTCGTCGTTGGCCGATCGCAAGGCAAAGCGCGGGCGCACCCCGCGCTCGGTGAAGAACCGGCTGGTCTCGGCCAGGACCTCGCACGAACGCCGCGCGATCATCGTCTCCCCGGAGACATCGGCGGCGCTGAGCGTGGCGGCACCGGCAAGCGGATGGCTGGCGGGGAGGGCCAGGCAATAGCCTTCCTCAAGCAATGCCTCGCCGCTGACAGGCCCCAGCAGGGTCAGTGCCAGGTCGATCGAGCCGCCCGCGAGCGCCGCGCCCAGCTCACGCTCGCCGCCTTCGCTCAGTTCGAGCGGCTCGGACCCGGCATAGGCGCCGATCGCGCGCTCGAGCCAGGCCAGCGGCACAGAGTCCAGCACGCCCAGCCGGATCGGGCGCAGCGGCGCGGGCAGGCTGCCAACCTGGACTTCGGCCTGGTGGAACCCGGCCTCGATCCCGCGCGCTACGGGCAGCAGGGCATTGCCGGCCGGGGTCAACCGGATCCGCCGCCGTTCGCGCACGAACAGCCGGGCGCCGAGCTGCCGCTCAAGCTCGGCGATCCCGCCCGAGAGCGAGGGCTGGGCGACATTCAGCGCATTGGCGGCGCGGGTGAAGCTGCCGGTATCGACAACGGCCAGGAACTGGCGGAGCTGGGTGCGGCTTAACATAGGAATATCCTATACAATATTGCACTTAAATCCAGTTTTTCTAATTCCTGTTGGCGGCGTAACGTGCCACGCTGACGAACGGCTGAGAGGACTGCCAATGCGCGCGACCCCCGATTTCGATTTCGCCCTGCCCGAAAGCGCCACGATGATCCGCGAGGCGGCGGGCCGCTTTGCCGATGAAAAGATCGCTCCGCTGGCCGCGCGCGCCGATGCCGAGGACTGGTTCCCGCGCGAGGAGCTGTGGCCGGCGATGGGCGAGCTGGGGCTGCACGGGATCACCGTCGAAGAGGAATGGGGCGGGCTGGGCTTGGGCTATCTCGATCATGTCATCGCGGTCGAGGAAGTCAGCCGCGCCAGCGCCTCGATTGGCCTGTCCTACGGCGCGCACAGCAACCTCTGCGTCAACCAGATCCGCCGCTGGGGCAATGACGAGCAGAAAGCGAAGTACCTGCCCAAGCTGGTCAGCGGCGAACACGTCGGCAGTCTTGCCATGTCGGAGGCCGGGGCCGGATCGGACGTGGTCTCGATGAAGCTCAAGGCCGAGGCGGCGCAAGGGGGATACCTCCTCAACGGCACCAAGTTCTGGATCACCAACGCGACCTGCGCCGATACCCTGGTAGTCTATGCCAAGACCGCGCCCGAATCCGGCTCCAGAGGGATCACCGCCTTCCTGATTGAGAAGGACGACGAGGGTTTCTCGATCGGCCAGAAGATCGACAAGATGGGGATGCGCGGGAGCCCGACCGCCGAGCTGGTGTTCACCGACTGCTTCATCCCCGAAGAGCGGATCATGGGTCCGCTCCACGGCGGGGTCGGCGTGCTGATGAGCGGGCTGGACTATGAACGCGTCGTGCTCGCCGGGCTGCAACTGGGCATCATGCAGGCCTGCCTCGATGTGGTCATCCCCTACCTTCGGACACGCAAGCAATTCGGCAAACCGATCGGCGCGTTCCAGCTGATGCAGGCCAAAGTGGCCGACATGTACGTCGCGCTGCAATCGGCGCGGGCCTATACCTATGCCGTCGCCAAGAACTGCGACGCCGGGCTGACCACCCGGTTCGATGCCGCCGGCGCGATCCTGCTGGCGAGCGAAAACGCTTTCCGCGTTTCGGGCGAGGCCGTGCAGGCGCTGGGCGGCGCGGGCTATACCAAGGACTGGCCGGTGGAACGCTATCTGCGCGACGCCAAGCTGCTCGATATCGGCGCGGGGACCAACGAGATCCGCCGGATGCTGATCGGGCGTGAACTGATCGGGGCGGGGGGGTAAGCGCCGTGCTGCCGAGTGCGTGCCCAAGCGAAGCGCTGCCCAGTGCAGCAATCAAGTCGCTCTACCGGCCGCAGGCTTCGCGCGACTGGGTACTCAGCCTCAAACCGCTGGTGATCGCCCCGGGATACTGGGGGCCTTCGCAACCGGTCGAAGATCTCGTGGTTCTGTGCCGCGGCGATGAGGTATGGATGTCACTCGCCCCGCTTGAAGTGGAGAGTGAAGCGATTGGTATCGCGGCCGCTTCGGGGCACGTCGTCATCATGGGCCTGGGGATGGGCTGGGCGGCAGCCGAATGCGCGCTCAAAAACGACGTCTTGACGGTGACCGTTGTCGAGGCTGATTCGGCGGTCATTGCGCTGCACCGCGATCTCGATCTGTTCGCCCGATTGCCGGGGGCATGCGGTAGCAAGGTCCGGATTGTCGAACATGATGCCTTGACCTGGCAGGCGGACGGCCCCGTCGATTTGATGCTGGCCGACATCTGGTTGCCGATTGTGTCCGATACCAACCGGGTCGACGAGATGCGGCAGATGCAAGCCAATGTCTTGGCCAAGGATGTCTATTTCTGGGGGCAAGAGCTCGAGCTGGCGCGTCAAGCGGTGGCTCGGGGGCTGGCAATAGACGATCTTGGCATTGCCGAAGTGGCAGCCAGTTGGGGGCTGCCGCTTGTCGGCCTCGATACCCCAGACTATGCCGTCAAAACCCGGGCCGCTGCCAAGGCCTGGATGCGTGGCCGCTGGCTGCCCGGTACGGAGAACCCCTTTCCATGACTGCCCCCGTTCTCTCCACCCAGCTCAACCCCGACGACCCCCAAGCCATGGCCCGCGCGGCGCACAACCGCGCACTGGCAGCGGAACTGCGCGCCAGGGTGGCCGAGGCGGCGCTGGGCGGGAATGAGAAGAGCCGCGAACGGCATACTGCGCGCGGCAAGCTGCTGCCGAGGGAACGCGTGGAACGCCTGCTCGATCCCGGCTCGCCCTTGCTCGAGATCGGCCAGCTTGCGGCCTGCGACATGTACGAAGGCGAGATTCCCGGCGCCGGGATCATCACCGCGATTGGCCGGGTTTCGGGCCGCCAGTGCATGATCGTGTGCAACGATGCCACGGTGAAGGGCGGCACCTATTACCCGCTGACCGTCAAGAAGCATCTGCGCGCGCAAGAGATTGCCGAGGCCAACCACCTGCCGTGCATCTATCTGGTCGACTCTGGCGGGGCCAACCTGCCGCACCAGAGCGAGGTCTTCCCCGACCGCGATCACTTCGGCCGGATCTTCTACAATCAGGCGCAAATGAGCGCCAAGGGCATCCCCCAGATTGCTTGCGTGATGGGCAGCTGCACCGCTGGCGGGGCCTATGTGCCGGCCATGAGCGACGAGTCTGTGATCGTGCGCGGGCAAGGCACGATCTTTCTGGCCGGGCCTCCGTTGGTGAAAGCCGCGACCGGCGAGGAAATCAGCGCCGAGGATCTGGGCGGCGGCGATCTGCATGCGCGCAAGTCGGGCGTGGTCGATCACCTGGCCGAGAACGACGAACATGCGCTGACCATCGTCCGCGATATCGTCTCGCACCTCGGCTCCAATAATTTAGGGACTGTCCCTAAATTATTGGAGCCTCGCCCGCCCAAATACGATGCCGAGGAGCTTTACGCGGTCGTCCCCGACGATGTCCGCGCGCCTTACGATGTCCACGAAGTGATCGCCCGGCTGGTCGATGGCAGCGAGTTTCACGAGTTCAAGGCGCTCTATGGCTCGACGCTGGTTTGCGGCTTTGCGCATGTCTGGGGCATGCCGGTGGCGGTGCTCGCCAACAACGGCGTGCTGTTCAGCGAATCTGCGGTCAAGGGCGCGCACTTCATCGAGCTGGCCTGCCAGCGGCGGATACCCCTGCTGTTCCTCCAGAACATTTCGGGCTTCATGGTCGGCGGCAAGTATGAGGCCGAGGGGATCGCCAAGCACGGCGCCAAGCTGGTGACGGCGGTGGCCACCGCCCAGGTGCCCAAGCTGACCGTGCTGATCGGCGGCAGCTTTGGCGCAGGCAATTACGGCATGTGCGGGCGGGCTTATTCCCCGCGCTTCCTGTTCACTTGGCCCAACGCACGTATTTCGGTGATGGGCGGGGAGCAGGCGGCCTCCGTGCTGGCAACAGTCCACCGCGATGCGGAAAGCTGGACCCCCGAACAGGCCGAAGCCTTCAAGGCCCCGATCCGCGCCAAGTACGAAGACGAAGGCAACCCCTACCACGCGACCGCGCGGCTGTGGGACGACGGGGTGATCGACCCGGCGCAGACCCGCGATGTGCTGGGGCTGGCCCTGGCGGCGGCGCTGGAGGCTCCGATACCCGAGCGGCCGGCGTTTGGGGTGTTCAGGATGTGAGGGGCGGAGACTGCCCCTCCGTCAGTGCTTCGCACTGCCACCTCCCCCAGACGAGCTGGGGGAGGATTGAAGAAGTGAAGGTGCGGACCCACCAAATCCTCCCCGAGCTTGTCTCGGGGAGGGGGACCGCCCGCGTAGCGGGTGGTGGAGGGG
>JANPMA010000193.1:0-3283 GCA_031422595.1 Novosphingobium sp.
TATACAACAGAAAATTAGACCGCTTGACACTTGACACTTTTGCCGTGGGTAGGACGGGGTTTCACTTTTCAAAGAACGCGCCAAGCATAGCAAGCTTGCGCCGTGTAGGAAAATCCTCGGCGCTCAGTCAGGAAACTCCCGGTTAAGCCGCAGCACTTCGCCAGCAAGGTAGAGCGACCCCGCGATCAGCACGTCGCCTTCGGGGGGCAGCGCCTTCAGCGCCGCTTCGATATCGCCGAAGGCGCGCACCGGCAGGTCGGCGTGCGCGGCGATCTGTTCGGGGCTGTGCGCCTCATGCCCCGGTGCCGGGACGACTGAGAGGCTGAGCAGCTTGCCCTTGAGTGGCGCGACGATTGCGGCGGGGTCCTTGCTGGAGAGCATGCCGGTGATCAGGTGGAATTTCACGTCGTCCCGTACTTGATCCGGGACCGCTGGCCCCATCCCGTCAAGCTCGCCTGGGGAGGCCAGCGGTCCCGGGTCGAGCCCGGGACGACGGAAGAACGCCGCAATCGCCAGCCCCGCGTCGACATTGTGCCCGCCATCGAGCCAGACCTTGCGGCTGCCCGCCAGCGCGGTCAGCGGGCCCTGGCCGAGCAGTTGCAGCCGCGCGGGCCAGCGCGCGGCGCGGATGCCCTGGGCCATGGCTTCGGGCGATACCGCAATCTGCGACTGGTGGCGCAGCATCGCCACTGCCAATGCAGCATTGTCTGCCTGATGCTTGCCGGCCAGCGCGGGCAGCGGCAGTGAAAGGGTGCCGTGCCGGTCACGATAGGCAATTCCGTCGCCAATTTCGGCAAACCAGTCGAGGTCACGGATCGCGGTTCGGGCTCCGGCGATCATCGCCTGGTCGATGACGGACTTGGTAACCGCAGCCGGATAAGCCTGGGTCACCAGCGGCACGCCCGGCCGCGCGATTCCGGCCTTCTCGAAGGCAATTCGGCATAGCGGGTCCGCAGGCACACCCGCTTCCGGCACGAGCAGGAATTCCTTGTGATCGATCCCCAAGGTGGCGATCCCGCAGGCGGCCTGGCGATCGAGCACATTGGTCGCATCGAGCCGCCCGCCAAGGCCGACCTCGATAATGCAAGTGTCGGCTGGAATGCGGTGGAAGGCGAGGAAATAGGCGGCGGCAGTGACTTCGAAAAAGCTGGGGGAGAGGTCTTCGCCCTGATCCAGCACTTCCTTGAGCAGGTCCGCCAGCAGATCATCCTCGATCAGCTTTCCGGCCACGCGAATGCGCTCGTTATAGCGGACTAGATGCGGCTTGGTCGCGGCATGAACGGTCAGGCCCTGAGCCTCCAGCATCGCCCGTAGATAGGCGCAGGTGCTGCCTTTGCCGTTGGTCCCGGCGACATGGAACACCGGCGGCAGAGCTTGGTGCGGGTTGCCGATCCGGGCCAGCAATTCGTGGATCACCTCAAGCGCCAGCCGCCCGCTCGGCAGGCTGAGCGCGCCGAGGCGATTGAGCTGAGTCTGGACGCCTGGGTGGTCGGATGTAGCGAAGTCTCGCACGCGGCTCAGGCCGCCTTCGCCGCGCCCAGATAGTCCAGCACACTCGCCAAAGTTGCCTTCAACTCATGCCGGTGCACCACCATGTCGATCATGCCGTGTTCGTGGTAGTATTCGCTGGTCTGAAAATCATCGGGCAGCTTTTCACGGATCGTCTGTTCGATCACCCGGCGACCGGTGAAGGCTATGGTTGCCCGCGGCTCGGCGATGTGAATGTCGCCCAGCATGGCATAGGCCGCCATGACCCCGCCCGAAGTCGGATCGGTCAACACCACAATATACGGCAGGCCGGCCGTGCGCAGCCGCCGGATTGCCACGGTCGTTTTGGGCATCTGCATCAGGCTGAGCACGCCTTCCTGCATCCGCGCGCCCCCAGACGCGGTGAGGATTACAAAAGCGCATTGCTCTTTGATCGCCCGCTCCACCCCTGCAACGAAGGCCGAACCCACTGCCATTCCCATCGATCCGCCCATGAAGGCAAAGTCCTGCACGCCCAGCACGCACTTGTGCCCGTCGATCGCGCCAAGTGCATTGGTCAGCGCATCGGAATGCGGATTGGCGGCGCGGGCCGCCTTGAGCCGGTCGGGGTACTTCTTCTGGTCGCGGAACTTGAGCGGGTCTTCCTTGACCTTGGGGCTATCGAGGATGGTGAAGCCGTCATCGAGCAGCTGGGCAAAGCGCGCGTCGGCCCCGATCCGTCCATGATGCTCGCAGCGCGGACAGACGCTGAGGTTTTCCTCGTATTCCTTGGTAAACAGCATTTCCTTGCACGAAGGGCAGCTTGTCCAAAGATTGTCGGGCGTATCGCGCTTGTCCTGAAAGGGCAGCGCTTTGCGAACACGGTCGATCCAGCTCATGGCGCGGCTTTAGCGGGTTGTTCGGACGTTTGCGAGTGGGGATATGTTGATTGATCGCACGCCAAGACGCCAAGAGGTATTCCTGCGCCGCAGGCTTCCTGCATCAATTTAGGTTGGGTCAAGCGGAACGGCGTTGGAGATGTCTGGCTTCGCCAATTGGGCAACATCTTGGCGTCTTGGCGTGCGAAATTCCTACCGAGCCGAATGAACGGCATCCGCTAGTGCCCGCGTCAATTCGCGCACCGGCCCTGCAGCATTCGCGCCATGTTCTGCAACCAGATCGACCAATGCCGAGCCCACGACCACGCCGTCAGCCACCTTGGCAATCGCACCGGCCTGTTCGGGCGTGCGCACGCCGAAGCCGACTGCGACGGGGATCGTCGCCTTGGCCTTCAGCCGCGCCACGGCTTCCTCGATCGAGGTCTGCGCGGCCTGTTGCAGCCCGGTGATCCCGGCGACCGAAACGTAGTAGAGGAACCCTGACGAGCCATCGAGCACCGCGGGCAGCCGCGCAGCATCGGTGGTGGGGGTAGCAAGCCTGATCAGGCTGACCCCGGCGGCGCGCAAGGCGGGGCCCAGTTCCTGATCTTCCTCGGGCGGAATATCGACGCAGATCACACCGTCGACCCCGGCCTTCTTGCACTCAGCCCCGAACCATTCCGGCCCGCGCGTTACCATGGGGTTGGCATAGCCCATCAGCACCAGCGGCACTTCCGGATGCCGCGCGCGAAAGGCGGCGGCCATGGCGAAGATATCGGCGGTGGTGGTGCCCGCACCCAGGCTGCGCAGATTGGCCGCCTGAATCGCCGGGCCATCGGCCATCGGATCGGTGAACGGCATGCCCAGCTCGATCACATCCGCGCCGCCTTCGACCAGCGCGTCGAGGATTGCGGCGGTCGGGCCATCACCCCCGGTGA
>JANPMA010000194.1:0-3761 GCA_031422595.1 Novosphingobium sp.
CGCGTTGCAAGATTACAACGTTGAGGTCATATTTGTATCTTTATTGCGTGATTAACCCTTGACATGACATTTCGTGTTACATAGAGGCCCCTCGCATATCTGCTCTTGCCAGAGCGCCCCGAGTTGGAGAGGAGACCCGGCACAGCCCCCTGTGCCGGGTCTGTCCTTTAAAGGCCCCTCCCCGGTTCGCGACATTCCGGCCGGGCACGAAACGAAAGGTTGAGTAACGTGAGCGAGGAGCGCAGCGGCGCCAGCATCCTGGTCGAAAGCCTGGTTCGCCAGGGGGTCGAATTCGTGTTCGGCTATCCCGGCGGGGCGGTGCTGCCGATCTATGACGCGCTGTTCGGGGATGAGCGGATCCGTCACATCCTGGTCCGCCACGAAGCCGGCGCGGCGCATGCCGCCGAAGGCTATGCCCGCTCGACCGGCAAGCCCGGCGTGGTGCTGGTCACCTCCGGCCCAGGTGCGACCAACGCGGTGACCGGAATTGCCGACGCTTTCATGGATTCGATCCCGCTGGTGGTGATAACCGGGCAGGTCGCAACCCCGCTGATCGGATCGGACGCGTTCCAGGAAGCCGATACCATCGGCATCACCCGCCACTGCACCAAGCACAATTATCTGGTCAAAGACCCGGCCGAGCTGGCTGCGATCATCGATGAGGCGTTCCAGATTGCCACCACTGGCCGCCCCGGCCCGGTGGTGATCGACATTCCCAAGGACGTCCAGGTGGCCTCGGCGACCTGGACCGACGGACCGCCGCAGCGCAAGCTTCGCTACAACCCGCCGCACATGGCCAGCGAGCGCGACATTGCCAAGGCGATCGAGCTGATCGCCAATGCCAAAGCGCCGATCTTCTACACCGGCGGCGGGGTGATCAATTCGGGACCGCGCGCCAGCGAACTGCTGCGCGAGCTGCAAGGGCTGACCGGCGCTCCGGTCACCTCGACGCTGATGGGGCTTGGGGCGTTCCCGGCGGACCATCCCGACTGGCTGGGGATGCTGGGGATGCACGGCACCTATGAAGCCAACATGGCGATGAACCGGGCCGACCTGATGGTCTGCATCGGCGCGCGATTCGATGATCGGGTGACCGGACGGCTCGACGCTTTTGCCCCGCATTCGACCAAGATCCACATCGATATCGACCGCGCCTCGATCAACAAGACCGTGCCGGTCGACCTGCCGATCCTGGGCGATTGCGGCGCAGTGCTCGATCAGCTGATTCAGGCCTGGGGCAACCGCAAGGCCCAGGACCTGACCGAATGGAAGGCGCGGGTCGATGGCTGGCGGGCAAGGAACAGCCTGGCCTATCCCGCGAACAAGAGTGCGATCATGCCGCAGCTGGCGATCGAGCGGCTTTATGCACTGACCAAGCATCGCGACCCGATCATCGCGACCGAAGTCGGCCAGCACCAGATGTGGGCCGCGCAATACTTCCCGTTTTATGCGCCCAACAAGTGGCTGACCTCTGGCGGGCTCGGCACCATGGGCTATGGCCTGCCAGCAGCCATTGGCGCGCAATGCGGCAATCCGGAAGCCCTCGTGATCGACATCGCCGGCGATGCCTCGATCCAGATGAACATTCAGGAGCTCGGCACTGCGACCCAATTCCGCCTGCCGGTCAAGGTCTTCATCCTCAACAACGAATGGATGGGCATGGTCCGCCAGTGGCAGGAACTAACCTACGAAAGCCGCTATTCGGAAAGCTATTCGGACAGCCTGCCTGATTTTGTCAAACTGGCTGAAGCTTATGGCTGGAAAGGAATCTGCATCGAGCATGAAGCCGATCTCGATTCCGCGATCCAGGCGATGATCGACCATCCGGGGCCAGTGATCGTCGATTGCCGGGTGGCCAAGGAAGCCAACTGTTATCCGATGATCCCCAGCGGCGCCGCGCATACCGACATGATCCTATATGGAGATTCGGTGGCGGGCACGATGGACGATGAAGCCAAGGCGCTGGTGTGATGAGGCGCTTGCAACATAAGCCCCTCCCCTTCAGGGGAGGGGTTGGGGTGGGGTCTGTCCCCACTCGCAACGCTGCGGGTAACGGACAAACCCCACCCCCGGCCCCTCCCCTGAAGGGGAGGGGGGAGTAAGATGATGAAGATCAAGCACCTCGCCGAGGAGCGCCACGTCCTGACCATCACGGTCGATAACGAGGCCGGGATTCTGGCCAAGATCGCCGGACTGTTCACCGCGCGCGGCTACAATATCGACAGTCTGACCGTGGCCGACATAACCGAAAACCACGCGGTCAGCCGGATCACCATCGTCACCCACGGGCCGCCGGCGGTGATCGACCAGATCCACGCCCAGCTGGGCCGGCTGGTGCCGGTGCACAAGGTGGTCGACCTGACCGAGGCCGGCGACCATGTCGAACGCGAGCTGGCGTTGGTCAAGGTTGCCGGTGTGGGCGACGCCCGGGTTGAAGCCTTGCGGCTGGCCGAAGTGTTCCGCGCCTCGGTGATCGACACCACCACATCGAGCTTCGTGTTCGAACTGACCGGCGCGCCCGACAAGATCGACCGCTTCGTCGGCCTGATGCGTGAACTGGGGCTGGTCGAGGTTGGCCGCACAGGCGTGGTCGGCATGATGCGCGGGGCGGAGGCGGCTTAGGATGTCCGCCCGAAATTCCAAAACGTCGAATGTTTTTGCTACGCAGGGAACTCTGGATGGCCTGTGCGGCCCATACTCCTTTGCAAACAGCCTGGTTTGCTGTGGGTTTGAGCAAGAAGTGGCTATAAAGGCGTTCGGAGTTTTATGCGAATGGCTGGTGGGTAAGTGGGGCGCTTCGTGCTTGTTAGAAGGAACTAGCGAGAAGCAAATGTTCCCTGGAATAAAGCATTGCCAAGCTGTGATCGGCGAACTCAATCGCGATCTGTTGATCCAGTATCCTTGGCGATCAATCGCAAGCCGACCAAAAAATGGGGCTCAATTTATCGAAAAGTTCGACAGCTTTAACTCTGAATTGGTGGCACGTTGGTGCGCAATCGTTCAAACACGCGACAATCCTAATTTTTCGCATTGGACCGTCATCCGTTCGGTTGGGCCCAACATCGAATTCATAGATTCATCGCCTGACTACAGGACTCCTTCACAAAAGAGAAAATCAACTCTCTTTTCTGAAAATCAAAGAATTTGGTCTCCTGATTTCAAACATCTCATCCTTATTGCTAAGAAAGAAGACAAATGAAAGTCTACTACGACGCCGACGCCGACCTGAACCTGGTCACGGGCAAGAAGATCGCCGTGCTTGGCTATGGCAGCCAGGGCCACGCCCACGCGCAGAACCTGCGTGACAGCGGGGTCAAGGATGTGGCGATCGCGCTGCGTCCGGGTTCGGCCAGCGCCAAGAAGGCCGAAGCCGCAGGCTTCAAGGTGATGGACAACAAGGCTGCGGCGGCATGGGCCGACGTGCTGATGATCCTCGCCCCTGACGAGCACCAGGCGGCGATCTGGGCCGATGATATTGCCGGCAATATCCGCCCCGGCGCTGCGCTGGCTTTCGCACATGGGCTCAACATCCACTTCGGCCTGATCGAGGTACCCGCCGATATCGACGTAATCATGATCGCGCCCAAGGGCCCTGGCCACACCGTGCGCAGCGAATATGTCAAAGGCGGCGGCGTGCCGTGCCTGATCGCGGTCCACCAGGACGCGACCGGCAACGCCCATGACGTGGCCCTTGCCTATGCCAGCGGCGTTGGCGGCGGCCGCAGCGGGATCATCGAAACCAACTTCAAGGAAGAGTGCGA
>JANPMA010000195.1:0-2848 GCA_031422595.1 Novosphingobium sp.
GGGCGACGGGGTGGTGACCGGCAGCGGCACGATCAACGGCCGGCTGGTCTATGTCTATGCCCAGGATTTCACGGTGTTCGGCGGCGCGGTGTCCGAACGCCACGCGATGAAGATCTGCAAGGTGATGGACGCCGCGATGAAAGTCGGCGCGCCGGTGATCGGGCTGAATGACTCGGGCGGCGCGCGGATCCAGGAAGGCGTCGCTTCGCTGGGCGGCTATACCGAGATTTTCCAGAGGAACGTGCTGGCCAGCGGCGTTGTGCCGCAGCTTTCGCTGATCATGGGGCCCTGTGCGGGCGGGGCGGTGTACTCGCCGGCGATGACCGACTTCATCTTCATGGTGAAGGACAGCTCGTACATGTTCGTGACCGGGCCCGATGTGGTCAAGACCGTGACCAATGAGATTGTCACCCAAGAAGAACTGGGCGGCGCGGTGACACACAGCACCAAGACCTCGGTCGCCGACCTCGCGCTCGAGAATGATATCGAAGCACTGCTGACCGCGCGCGACCTGATCGACTACCTGCCGCTGAACAACCAATCCGGCGTGCCCGAACGCCCTACCTCTGATCCGTGGGACCGGATCGAGGACAGTCTCGACACGCTGATCCCGGCCAATGCCAACCAGCCCTATGACATGCACGAAGTGGTGCGAAAAGTGCTGGACGAAGGCGAGTTCTTTGAAATCCAGCCTAGCCACGCCGCCAATATCGTGGTCGGCTTTGGCCGGATTGAGGGGCGCACCGTGGGCGTTGTCGCCAACCAGCCGTTCGTGCTGGCCGGCGTGCTCGATATCAACGCCAGCAAGAAGGCCGCGCGGTTCGTGCGGTTCTGCGATTGCTTCGAAGTGCCGATCCTGACTTTCGTCGATGTGCCCGGGTTCCTGCCCGGCACTGCGCAGGAATACGGCGGGATCATCAAGCACGGCGCCAAGCTGCTGTTCGCCTATGCCGAGGCAACCGTGCCCAAGATCACCGTGATCACCCGCAAGGCCTATGGCGGGGCCTATTGCGTGATGAGCTCAAAGCACTTGCGCGGTGACCTCAACTATTCGTGGCCGACTGGCGAAATCGCCGTGATGGGTGCCAAGGGCGCGGTCGAGATCATCTTCCGCTCGGACCTGGGCGACCCCGACAAGATCGCCGAACGCACCAAGGAATATGAGGACGCCTTCGCCAACCCGTTTGTCGCGGCGAGCAAGGGGTTCATTGATGAGGTGATCCACCCGCGCAATACGCGGCGAAGGATTGCCTTGGGGCTGCGGAAGCTGCGGAACAAGAGCCTCGAGAATCCGTGGAAGAAGCATGATAATATTCCGCTGTGAGAGGGCTTAGTGTATGACAACTGCGCTTTGGATCTTTGTGATCTTCGTCATGGCCGCTGAAGGATTTCAAAACGTTCGCGAGAAGCCATCGTTGGTCGAAGTCCTTTTGCCAAGTTGCTCGGCATCAACCAAACGGGCTCTGAATCTTTTGCTGAGTGCTGCAACGATCGGGGCGCTTATCTACTTGTGGAACTTCCCACAATGAGACTTGGTCGCCTCAACCACATCGGGATCGCCACCCCGTCCATCGCGGACAGCATCGTGCATTACCGCGATGTGATGGGCGCAACGAAGATCCACGAACCCTTCGATCTGGAATCGCAAGGGGTGAAGGTCTGCTTCGTCGATACGCCCGGGGCGGATGGCGCGCTGAACGGCACCCAGATCGAGCTGATCGAGCCGCTGCCTGGCAATACCTCGATCGCCAGCTTCCTTGAGAAGAACCCGGCCGGCGGGCAGCATCATATGTGCTACGAAGTGCCCGATATCCACGCCGCCAAGGCCGAGTTCGAGGCCCTGGGCAAGCGCGTGCTGGGCGAGCCGCGGATCGGGGCGCATGGGACGCTGATCTTCTTTTTGCACCCCAAGGACATGCAGGGGGTGCTGACCGAGATTATGGAGGTGCCGAAGGATACTGAATGAAACTCCCCCTACCCTTTAGGGGAGGGGGGCGGGGGGTGGGGCTTGTCCCATTCGCCGCGCCTGACAAACAACCCCCACCCCAACCCCTCCCCTGAAGGGGAGGGGCTTTGAGGAGAACAGAATGACCTACGAAACAATCCTGACCGAGCGCGTGGGCCAAGTGCTCAAGATCACGCTCAACCGGCCCGACCGGCTTAACGCCGCGTCGATTCCGCTGGCGGACGAACTGAGCGCGGCCTTTTATGACCTGGGCGATGCGCGTGCAGTGGTGATCACCGGGGCGGGCAAGGGCTTCTGCTCGGGCGCGGATCTGGCTGCGCGCGGCGAGGCCAGCGCGATCCAGCAAAACGGCGGCAGCCACCGTGCTTTGCAGAACCACTACAACCCGCTGGTCAGCCAGATCATGCGCGCACCCGTTCCGGTGGTGACCGCGGTCAACGGCGCGGCGGCGGGTGTGGGTTGCTCGATTGCGCTGGCCGGCGATTTTGTCCTGGCGGGCAAGAGCGCCTATTTCCTCCAGGCTTTCGTCAATATCGGGCTGGTTCCCGATGGCGGATCGACTTGGCTGCTGGCCCGCGCAATCGGCCGCGCCCGCGCCACGCGGATGATGATGCTGGGCGAAAAGATCGGCGCAAGCCAAGCCGAGGACTGGGGCCTGATCTACAAGGCGGTTGCGGACGAAGTGCTGATGGACGAGGCGATGGCGCTCGCTACCCGTCTCTCCGAAGGGCCGACGCTGGCCTATTCGACGATGAAGGCCAACATCCAGACTGCGCTCGATGGCACGCTGCCGCAAGTGCTGCTCGCTGAAGCAGAAGGCCAGCGCTTGGCCGGGGCCTCCGCCGACGCGATGGAGGGCGGCATGGCCTTCCTGCAAAAGCG
>JANPMA010000196.1:0-3069 GCA_031422595.1 Novosphingobium sp.
GGGTGGGGTGGGGGGGGGGGCTGTCCCCATACGCCGCGCAGGTTTGACAACCCCCACCCCCAACCCCTCCCCTGAAGGGGAGGGGCTTCCGAGCGAGGCCCCCCAATGACTGCCCCCCGCCTGCTGCTGGTCGAGGACGACCCGGCGCTCGCCGAACTGCTCGAATATCGCTTCAAGCAGGAAGGCTATCAGGTCCAGGTCACCCCCGATGGCGACGAGGCGCTGCTGCTTGCCCAGGAAGAAGCGCCCGATCTGGTGGTGCTTGACTGGATGATCGAAGGCACCAGCGGGATCGAAGTCTGCCGGCGGCTTCGCAAGAGCAAGGCGACCGCCCACGTGCCGATCCTGATGCTGACCGCGCGCGGGGCCGAGGATGACAAGGTTCGCGGGCTGGAAACCGGGGCCGACGACTATCTGACCAAGCCGTTTTCCCCGCGCGAACTGCTGGCCCGCGTCGGCGCGATCCTGCGGCGGATCCGCCCGGCGTTGGCGGGCGAAATGCTGAACGTCGGCGACCTGACGCTTGATGCAGTCGCGCACAAGGTCACCCGCCGCGGCCAGGTCGTCGCGCTGGGCCCCACCGAATTTCGCCTGCTGCGCCACTTCATGGAACACCCCGGCCGGGTCTTCAGCCGGGGCCAGCTGCTCGACGCGGTCTGGGGCAACGAAAGCGAAATCGAGCTGCGCACGGTCGACGTGCATATCCGGCGTTTGCGTCAAGGGATCGAGATCGAAGGCGCGCCCGATCCGGTGCGGACGGTCAGGTCGGCAGGATATTCGTTGGAGGCGGTTTAACTTCCAATTTGACCAAGTCCAAATGAGTGGCATCGTGGCATGATGCTGCGTCGATTCCTTTTGACGGTCGTACCACTAGCCATCGCCTTTTTGGCGGGCTGCTCTGTTTCCAAGACTCCTACCGAACAGGAGCGTATCAAGCAGATGCAGGCCTCGGCCTTCCTTGGTTCGACTGAAAGATGGAACCTGAGCGGAGAGTGGCGAACCTCAATGGGGGAAATGCGGGATCGCGCCTATCGTTTCTGTATCACTAGGCATTCCGAAGATCGGACTTGCGCCGATCGGCAAGATTTCTCGCTTCACGCCGCCATGAATGCAGATGCGACTGCCGACACAGCCAAGAGCGGCAAGATCGACAAGGAGGATGCCATTGCCTTCTCGCTCCACTTGGAGACCAAACTCTATGAGGACGCGCGGAAATACTGTTTTTCGGTCTATGAAGATGCTGGTTCAGAGGATGCAAGAGCGCTTGGTCCTTGCTTGAGCAATGCAACCGGTAGTGACTTCTTTGGAATTCGCGGCGTTCCTTCAAAGCCCCGTTAGCTTCACCGCACCAACCCCTGCAACCATCGGATCACCTGCGCCTGCAGGAACACCCGCTTGTCCGACCAGCTATGGTCGGTCGCGGCATGAACCATCGTCACCCGTTTGCCCCCTGCAGTGCGCACGGCGGCGGCAAGCTTGTCGGTGCCGGGGGCCAGGCCATCGTCGCTGCTCAGCACCAGCAGCGGCTTCCTCGCCAGCCTTGGTGCCATTTGCAGGAAGTTGTTGGCCTGCTGCCCGGCGATCAGCTCGTCGGCCATCTGCTCGGGTGAGGTGTCGGCCAGCGTTTCGGCGTTCCCGGCTGAGATCCTGACCAAATCGGCGCGCGGCATTGCGCCGATCGCGCCCATGTTGGCGGCCGAGATCAGCCCCGCACCCAGCAGGCCGTCATCCTGCCCGGCAACCATCGCGGTCACCCAGCCGCCCATCGAGTGCCCGACGATTGCCATTCGCCCGGGATCGACCCCCAGCTTCGCTGCGTTGGCTGGATCGCGCAGGTGAGCCAGCACCGCGCGGGCATCCTCAGGGTTCTGGGCAAAGCGAAAGCTGCCCGGGCTGCCCCATGATCCGCGGTAGTTGAAGGTCACCACGTTCCACCCCGCGCGGCGCACGGCCTGCGCCAGATCGAGGTTCTTCTCGTTCCCCGGCCAGCCGTGGCACAGCACCAGCGTGGGATGTGGCCCTGCCCCGGACGCGAGATAGGCCACGCCATTGATCAAGACCCCGCCGCTCGGAATATGCAACACCTCCATCCGCGCCGGATGCGCCTTGTCGGGCACAGGATCGGTGTAGATCGCGGTGGGTAGCGGGACGGGTTTGGCGGGCTTGGCCGCATGGGCGGGCATGGCCAGTGCGGCGGCGGCCAGGATCAGGATGGTGGTGCGCATTTGGGTTCTCCGATTGGGCCGCATCCTCTGAGCTTCAGGGAAAGTTCGCAACCCATACCCCGACTGTCCTGAGCTTGTCGAAGGATCGTACTTTTCTTCGAGCGTCTCGCATGCCTGCCTGAAGGAAATGCGGTCCTTCGACAAGCTCAGGACAGTCGGTCTTTGGGTGAGAGTGTTTTTTGTTGGAGCAGTCCTGTTGCAGGCAGTGGTCAATGAAAGTCCCGCGACTTCGGGATCACCCGGCGGTTGCGCGGGTGGCCGCCGCCCAGATGATCGGCGCGGTCCACTGCGGGGGACAGCAGATCGTCGGACAGCGCATGCAGCGCCGCGGTCGCGTCGGTCAGCTGCTGGGCGATCAGGTGGATCACGCCGTCGTCCTGTTCCACCCTGCCCCGCACTTCGATCAGCCGCGCGCCCATGATCACCTTGCGCTGCTTTTCCATCAGATCGGGCCAGACGACAATGTTGGCCACCCCGGTCTCGTCCTCCAGGGTGATGAAGCAGACCCCCTTGGCGCTACCGGGGCGCTGGCGGATCAGCACCACGCCGGCGACCTGGACCGGGCGGGTGCTGTTGTGCCGGGCGAGGTCGACCGCGCGGATAAAGCCGCGATCCCCCAGCGAGGCGCGCAGGAAGGCCAGCGGGTGGGCTTTGAGGCTGAGCCGCTGGGTCTGGTAGTCGGCCACGACTTCCTCGCTCAGCGGCATCGCGGGAAGCGGGGTGCGGGCGGCTTCGACCCCCTCGTCGCGCGCCCCAGAATCTTTTTGAAGCGCATAAGCGAACAGCGGCAGCCCCTCGCCGCCGATCAGGCTGCGCGCGTCCCACAGCGCCTGGCGCCGGGGCA
>JANPMA010000197.1:0-5315 GCA_031422595.1 Novosphingobium sp.
ATCGCCCTTGGCAATTTCGACGGCTTCCACCGCGGCCACCAGGCTGTGGTCGGCGAGGCTCTGGACTGGGCGCGGGCCGAGGGCCGCCCGGGGATCGTCGCCACGTTCGATCCGCATCCGGTGCGGTTCTTCGCGCCGCAGGTCCCGCCGTTCCGGCTGACCACGCTCGACCAGCGGCTCGAACTGTTCGGCAGCGCCGGGGCCGATGCCATCCTGGTGTTCCATTTCGATGCCCGGCTGGCCGCGACCACCGCCGAACAGTTCATCGATCTGCTCGCCAGGCACCTTGGTGCGGCAGGGGTGGTGACCGGCGAGGATTTCACTTTCGGCAAGGGCCGGGTCGGAAATGTCGAAGTGCTCAAGACGCTGGGGGCCGAACGCGGCCTCTCTGCCCGCGCGGTCGGGCCGGTCAGCGATCAGGGCGAAGTGGTCTCCTCCAGCCGGATCCGCGAGGCGCTGAAGGCTGGCGACTGCGCCACCGCCACCCACCTGCTTTCCCGGCCATTCGCGATCCGCGGTACGGTCCAGCACGGGGCCAAGCTGGGCCGCAGCATCGGCTATCCCACCGCCAACCTCGCGCTCGGCACCTATTTGCGCCCGCGTTACGGGATCTATGCCGTCACCGGGGCGCTGCCCGGCGGCACAGTAGTCCACGGCGCCGCCAATCTGGGGGTGCGGCCCAGTTTCGATCCGCCGATCGAGCTGCTCGAAGCCTTCTTCTTCGACTGGTCGGGCGATCTTTACGGGCAGGAAATCGAAGTTGCGCTGCATCATCACTTGCGGGACGAAGCGAAATTCGATTCGCTTGAGGAACTGACCGCACAGATGGAGCGCGATTGCGAACAGGCTAGGGGGCTGCTGGCACGATGAAATGGGTGAAACGCATTGCACTGGTCCTGGCGCTGGCCTTCCTCGCGCTGACTTTCGTCAACGCCTCATGGATCGCCGATGCCCCGAAGGGCCGGCTCAAGCTGATGGCGCACCGCGGCGTCATGCAGCAATCCGGTCACAAGCCTGTCCTGAGCTCCGCCGAAGGGGGGCTGACCGACGAGACTTGCACCGCCGGCCGGATCGAGGAGCCGGTTCACGACTATCTGGAGAACACACTGGCCGGGTTGCAGCGGGCCGATGCACTGGCCGCAACCTACCTCCAGGTCGATCTGGCACCCACTGCCGACGGGCGCTTCGTGCTGTTCCACGACTGGACGCTCGATTGCCGCACCAATGGCAAGGGCCCGATCCGCAGTGCCACGCTGGAGCAGATCGAAGCGCTTGACGCCGGCTATGGCTACAGCGCCGATGGCGGCAAGTCCTTCGCGTTCCGGGGCAAGGGCATGGGGCTGATCCCGACGCTGGAAGAAGCGCTGGCGCGTTTTCCCACCTCTCCGTTCGTCTTCAACCTCAACAGCAAGGACCCGCGCGAAGGGCAGATGCTGGCCCAGGCGCTGGTCAAGGCCGGGCGCGATGTCGAGGCAATCGGCGATGCCTTCAACGCCGACCAGGCGGTGCTGGCTCCCTTGCGCCAGCGCTTCCCCAAGGCCTGGGCCTGGTCGAAAGACGGCGTCGGGGCCTGCACCGGGGACTATATGCTGCAGGGCTGGCTGGGGCTGACCCCGGCGAGCTGCAAGCATGGCACGATCATGATTCCGCTCAATCGCCAGTGGGCCTTCGCCGGCTGGCCCAACCGGCTGATCCAGCGCATGGAAGCGGTCGGCGCGCGGGTGGTGCTGATCGGGCCTTACACCGAAGGCGCTGCGCCCACCGGGCTCGACCTGCCCGAACAGCTCGGCCAGGTCCCCGCCAGCTTCAACGGCGTGCTGTGGGCCGAGGATATCTGGTCGGTCGGTCCCGCGCTCCACCCCGACATCAACCGCCGCAATCCCTATGAGGAAAAGGCGGTGCAGGAAGCCCTGGCCAAACGCCGCAAGGCGCGGGATTGAGAATCACGCGGAGACGCGGAGACGCGGAGGATTGGCGCGTGCGGCCGAGCCGCCTTTCGATCTCAATCGTGCGTAGGGCGCATCGCCGCACAAATTGCGGCCTTCGGCCCATTGCATGTCTTCTCCGCGTCTCCGCGTCTCCGCGTGAACCAAAAAATTGCGCTACGCCCGGTCCCCCGCTAAGGCCCGCGCGCCATGACTGAACAGCGCGATCTTAAAGACACCGTCTTCCTGCCGAAGACAGAGTTCCCGATGAAGGCCGGCCTCCCCCAAAAGGAGCCGCTGATTGCCGCGCGCTGGGAAGCGGAAAAGCTGTACGAACAGCTGCGCGATCTTCGCCGGGGGCGTGAGACCTTCATGTACCATGACGGCCCTCCTTACGCGAACGGCGACATGCACATCGGCCATGCGCTGAACCACACGATCAAGGACATGGTCTGCCGAACGCAGAACCTGCTGGGCAAGAACGCGCCCTATGTTCCGGGCTGGGATTGCCACGGCCTGCCGATCGAATGGAAAGTGGAAGAGCAATACCGCAAGGCCAAGAAGAACAAGGACGAGGTCCCGCTGCTCGAATTCCGCGCCGAGTGCCGCGCCTATGCGCAGCACTGGGTTGATGTGCAGCGTGCGCAATTGAAGCGCCTTGGCGTGCTGGCCGATTGGGACAATCCGTACCTGACCATGCAACCCGAGAGCGAGGCGACGATCGTTGCCGAACTGCTCAAGTTCGCGCGCTCCGGCCAGCTCTATCGCGGCGCCAAGCCGGTGATGTGGTCGCCAGTTGAAAAGACCGCACTGGCCGAGGCCGAGGTTGAGTACGAGGACATCACCTCGACCCAGATCGATGTGGCGTTTGAGATCACCGAGAGCCCGATTGCGGAGCTGGTCGGCGCCCATGCGGTGATCTGGACGACCACGCCGTGGACGATCCCGGTGAACCAGGCTTTGGCCTATGGGCCGGAGCTTGAGTATGAATTGCTCGAAGTCCGGACGGTGACAAACGTAGCAACGACGGAGCCCTTGGATCGCGCCTCGCTTGAGCGTTTCAATGGTTTGCGGATCATGGTTGCCCACGCCCTCAAGAACGAGGCGCTTGATCGCATAAGCAAATGCTTGTCGGCGGAACAGCCCTCACATGAAGGCACCGTTTATGAATCGCGGCTCATCTGGTCTGGCAAAGGCTCCGACCTAGCCGGCACCATCGCCCGCCACCCAATGCACCACCTCGGTGGGTTCTTTGCTGAGCCGCGGCCTTTGCTGCCGGGCGACTTTGTCACCACCGACAGCGGCACCGGCCTGGTCCACATGGCGCCCGATCATGGCGAGGACGATTTCGAGCTGTGCAAGGCGCATGGCCTGAACCCCAAGTTCGCGGTCGAAGGCGATGGCAAGTACCGTGAGGACTGGCCCTGGCTCGGCGGGCAAGGCTCGGTCATCAACCCCAAGTTCAACGCGCCCGACGGGCCGATCTGTTCGGACTTGCGCGAGGCCGGCGGACTGCTGGCCTCTTCGGCCGATTACCAGCACAGCTACCCGCACTCATGGCGCTCGAAAGCCAAAGTGATCTATCGCTGCACCCCGCAATGGTTCGTGCCGATGGACAAGCCGATACTGCCCTCTCCCCTCCCGGGGTGAGGGAGGAGCGCCGAAGGCGCGGAGGGTGTGGGGAATGTCGCGAACATGCCCCACCCCAACCCCTCCCCTGAAGGGGAGGGGCTTACACTCCGCCAGATCGCCCTCGCCGAAATCGAACGCGTCCAGTTCACCCCCGACAAGGGCCGCAACCGGATCGGGTCGATGGTTGCCGGGCGGCCCGACTGGGTACTCAGCCGCCAGCGCGCCTGGGGCGTGCCGATCACGTTGTTCGTCAACCGCAAGAGCGGTGAGTATCTGGTCGACGAGGCGGTCAACGAACGGATCGTCGCCGCGGTGAAGGCCCAGGGCATCGACGCCTGGACGCCCGAGACCGCGCACAGTTTCCTGGGTAACGCCTACAACCCCGACGAATGGGAAGCCGTGCCCGACATTCTCGACGTGTGGTTCGATTCGGGCACCAGCCACGCCTATGTGCTCGATAGCGGGCGCTGGCCCGACTTGTCATGGCCGGCAGACATCTATGTCGAAGGCAGCGACCAGCATCGCGGCTGGTTCCAGTCAAGCTTGCTCGAAAGCTGCGCCACCCGCGGCCGCGCGCCTTATGACCGGGTGCTGACCCACGGCTTCACGATGGATGCCAAGGGCCTGAAAATGTCCAAGTCGCTCGGCAACACGGTCGATCCCAACAAGGTGATGGAGGTCTATGGCGCGGATATCATCCGGCTGTGGGCACTGACGGTCGATTTCACCGAGGACCACCGGATCGGCGACGAGATCCTCAAGGGCGTGTCCGATCAGTACCGCAAGCTGCGCAACACCTTCCGCTATCTGCTGGGCGCGCTTGACGGGTTCAGCGAGGCCGAGCGGGTGCCGGTCGAGGCGATGCCCGAGCTGGAACGCTATGTGCTGGCGCTGTTGGCGCGGATGGACGCGACCTTGCGCGCGGCGACCGACAGCTTCGATTTCAACACCTATGTCCGCACCCTGACCGATTTCTGCAACGAGGACTTGTCCGCGTTCTTCTTCGACGTGCGCAAGGACTGCCTCTATTGCGACGCCGCGGATGATCCCAAGCGGATGGCATACCGCACGGTGCTCGACACGCTGTTTCATGCGCTGGTCCGCTGGGCCGCGCCGGTGCTGGTGTTCACCAGCGAAGAAGTGTGGGGGACGCGGTATCCGGCAGGGGGTTCGGTGCACCTCCTCGAATGGCCTGTCCTTCCCCGTCAGCCCGCACTTGATGCGGGCCTGGGCTTTTCTTCGGCGACGCCAGCGGAAGAAAGCCAAGCCCCGGATCAAGTCCGGGGCGACGAGTTGGTTGAGAAGTGGAGACTAATCCGATCGGTTCGAGATCAGGCCTTCAACGTGCTGGAGCCAATGCGTCGCTCAAAGGAAATTGGTTCCAGCCTCATTGCCGATGTTCGAATTGAGCCGGCAAAAGAACAGAACTTTGACATCCTAAAGTCGATAGACCTGGCTGAGACGCTAATCTGCGCTTCTGTGGTTGTCAGTCGGCCTACAAACGGATTTTCTGTTCTCAGCACTAATGCCGACGATCCCGTGTCTCCATTCAACTATGGCGGCGCGTTGATTGCAGGATTCGTCTCACCCCACCACAAATGCGGCCGCTGCTGGCGGCACCTGCCCGAGGTCACCGAGGACGGCGCGCTTTGTTCACGTTGCGATCAGGTTGTGAGCGGCATGGACGCACCCGCATGACCTCCACTTCGCGCAATCGCCTGATCGGCCTCACCCTGGCCGCGCTGGTCTTTATCGCCG
>JANPMA010000198.1:0-35880 GCA_031422595.1 Novosphingobium sp.
CGCCAGGATTCGCGCCGGATCGGGCTGCTCGGGCGGGAACAGCGCCTCGACCTGCGCATCGCGCGGCACGCTCAGGCGGTGCTGGGGTCCGGCCGCAGCGCGCCACAGCGCGGCCTGGCGCGCGGTGTTGATCCCGCCGCCTGCTTCGTCGGTGACGATCAGTTGAGCGGCTCGGCTGGCCAGGATGGCGGCATTGTTCAGCGCCCCGCCGATCGCCAGCTCACCGGCGTGGAGCGTGGCGAGCGGATCGTGGACCGAAGTGGCGCTGTCGGCGGCGCAGCGGACCGACCTGGCAGACCCGAGCAGCGCGCGATACCGCCGGGTCCAGTCTGCGCCCGCCGGGGTGACCGACTGGGCCTCGAACTGGTCGGGCGGGCAGGGCAGGACCACGTGAAGCTCTACGCCGCGCGCCAGCAGCCGCTCGGCGATCACCACATCTGCCCCGGCGGCCAGCGCCCCCCAGGCGAAGCCGAAGCGATGTTCGCCGAACAGCGCGTCGAGTTGGCCTGCCAGCGCCGCTTCGCTTGCGCCGCCAGCGGCCAGCCCCATGTGCCCGGCAAAGTGCAGGCTGGCGGGCGGCGTAAACCGCTCGATCCAGGCGGGATCGCTGCCTTGTGCCTGGGTGATCTCGCGCAATTGGGCGATGGTCGCGGCGCGATCGGCCCAGCCATCGGGATCATGGGCGGCGGCGGCTTCCATGGCGGCTTCGGCCTGCGCGCGCTCGCCCAGGATCAGCAGAGCCTCGGCCCGCGTCGCGGCGAGGAAATAGGGCGTGTCGGCCGGAGTTTCGGGCGCATCGAGCAATGCCAGCACCCCCCGCGCGCCCTCTGCGGCCCGCGCCGGATCGCCTGCCAGCAAGCTCAGGCTGGCGGCATTGATCGCAAGATAGGGCGCAGGCTCCAGCGCATGGGCGGCAGCATAGGCCGCCGCCGCCTCGGCAAACAGGGACGACCGGCCAGCCCCCAAAGCCTGCCGCCCCCGCCCCTTTAGCAACCGCCCCTTGACCGCCAGCGCGGCGGGATCGGCGGTGTGATCACGATAGCCTGCCGCGCAGAACAACTCCCAAGCCCGCCCCACCGCGCCTGCGCGGGCGAGGGCGGTGAGGGCGGGGAGGTTGGGAGGCATATCAGGCGAGCGGAACAAAGTCGCTGGTCACTTGCGACCTCCGAACTCCGCCTAGCGGCGGGTTTTTGACGTCGGGATCGATCGTCATCGGATAGACCTTCGTATTCGACTGCGACATCAGAACATAGAGGTTGAAAGGCTGATCCTCTTCTTCCCATGGCTCGGGCTCGTTGGAATCGTACGGGGACTTGACCTGAACGACCAACTGCTGCGCGCTCTGGCTTATCATCTTGTAGTGTTTGCCATGATCCGACTTCTTGAATGCGATCGGATTGCTGTCAAATGACCAACGCCAGTTACTGCTCAGTTTGAACGTGACTTCCCAATGATCACCCGGTTTTATTTTGAGATAGTATCCTTCTTGCTGGTTTCCATCAACAACGCCCTGCGCTTGCGCGTCGCTCATTTTGACCACCAGGTAGGGTGCCCGCTTGACAAGATCGAACACCACTTCGGCATGCTTATTGGGCGTGCCACTAATGAACGTCCCGGGCATTTCATCATCGTTGGGGCGTGGTTGGGGACGTCGATTGGGCATGGTGTATTTCCTTTCTGAAAATTGAAACATTGTCGATCAGTCGATGTTGAAATCACGCTCGAGTTTGCTCTGCCATTCTCGCCAGCTGCGATTTTCAGGGTCAAGCCGGCGAAGCATTTCAGCAGTCCGGCCGGCGACGGTTGCCGTTCGGCGAGCCTGGTCGATCTGGCCTGTTTTCAGGTAGGCTTTGGCGAGCCCATAGTTGGCCAGCAGCACCGCTTCCGAAATGCGAGCATCGGATCTGGATTGCTCCGCAAGGCCTTTCACCAGTTCGACCTGGTCACTGCGTACCCGGACAGCCTCACCGCTTTGTCCCAGACGTTCAAGGCTGTCTGCCTCCCAGGCTAACCGATTGGCCAGATCGAGTTGCAGATCAACGTCGCCTGGCGCTGCGGCAGCAAGCGACTGCATTATCTCGCGCGACATTCGACAACTATCTCGCAGGCGGCTTTGATTGGAAGGACTTTCCAGCATCAAAGTGCAGATATTCCCATGTGAATAGGCCAGTTCCTTTCGCCATCGCAGCGACTGGCTGTCCAACGCAACAAGTCGCTCTGCTAGGCGAAGGTAAGCGAGCCAGTGGCTCTCGGCCTTTGCCAGGAGCAAATTCGGATTGGTGGCGCGGTTGCGGTAGGCGAAATTGCCCATCCAGAACTCGCTCTGCGCGTGGTCGAAGATGCGGTTCTGGTCATTCGGGCTCCTCCGCAACAAATCGGTTGTGATCCGCCAAGCTTCTTCGATCTCGGCTTTGGCGTTGTCCTGACCTCCAGCTTGGGACAGGTTATCTTCGGCCATTGCCAACAACAATCGAGAGCGACGCAGCAAAATGTCAGCCGGCTGTCCGGCCAGGTCATTATTGGCATAATGCTCCATCGCCCGCTCATTCACAGCATCCATCACGTCAAGCCGCCCCACCCCTTTCAGCTTATCCCTGAGATCCGTCAGCATAAACTCAACCAAACCTTCCGCCTCAGCCCGCTGGCGTTCGGCTTCTGCGCGGGCGCGCAGGGCGATTACCAGGGCTGCGGAGAGGATTAGGACCAGGAGCACCGCCGCCGCCGTGATTGCCATCACGCGGCGTTGGCGTTGTTGCGCATCGCGCTGGACCAGGCGGTCGAGCGGCAGCGCGGTGAGGCCGGCGGCCAATTTGAGCAGGCCGAGCCGCTGGCCGTCGTGGCCCTTGCGGAAATCGGCGGCGAGCGGTTCGAGCGCGGTGTCGCCATGTTTGACCAAGGCATCGGGAAAGGCCTGATCCGGCTCGCCCTCGATCAGCGCGGCCAGCACCGGGCGGCCGGGGTACAGTTCGCGGAACAGCGCGATCTCTTGCCCGACCCAGCGGCTCGCCACAGCATTGGGACTGCACACCACCACCAGCGCCGCGCTTTCGGCCAAGGCGTCGCGGACCTGGGCGGAAAGGTCGGACCCGGCCGAGAGTTCCGCCCGGTCGATGAACACCGGGGCCAGCCGCGACTTGTCGGGCAGGCGCCAGCTTTCGAGGTTGCGGTGCAGCCAGTGGGCGAATTTGGCGTCGGCATGGCTATAGCTGATGAAGGCGCGAAAGCGCCCAGGCGCGGCATTTGCCGAATTCTCGCCCATCATTGCTCCCCACCAGTATGGGGCGCAGAGTGATACAGCCTTGATGCGATTGCAAGCGGGGTAAACACTTGAAGCCGTACCGGAATGAAGCGCCGTCTGGGTGCGGGCGAATCACCGGGCCCATGCCGACCGCCCTTCACAGGTGTGGCAAGAACGCTACGGTTTCCAGCAGTTCTAACCTTTCGATTAAAAGCTGTTGTCAAGCGCGCCCGAGGATGGTCTATTCGCGCGGCAAACCGCCCGGAAGAGGGTCGGGCTATTAAAGGAGAGTGGGCTAATGAGGGGTAAACTGACCCTGCTTGCTGGCGTCTGCGCCGGAGCAATCGCGTTTCCTGCCTATGCGCAGGATGCCGCTGAAGAAGAAAACAGCACGGAAATCGTCGTTACCGCACAGCGTACCTCGGAAAGACTCCAGGACGTTCCGATCGCGGTCAGCGCCTTCAATGCCGAAGCGCTTGATAAGCAGCAGATCAAGAACACGTCGGACCTGCAGCTCAGCCTGCCCAACGTGACCTTCACCAAGACCAATTTCACCGGCGCGAGCTTCACGATCCGCGGGATCGGCGATCTGTGCGTGGGGACAACCTGCGATCAGGCCACCGCGATCCACATGAACGACGCGCCGCTGTTCGGCACCCGCCTGTTCGAAGGCGAGTTCTACGATCTGGCGCAGATCGAAGTGCTGCGCGGGCCGCAGGGTACGCTCTATGGCCGCAACGCGACTTCGGGCGTGGTCAACATCAAGTCGGCCCGGCCCAAGCTGTCAGGCTTCGAAGCCAGCGCCGAAGCCGAATACGGCAACTACAACGGCATCAAGGTCAAGGGCATGATGAACGTGCCGCTGGGCTCGGCTGCCGCGGTCCGGGTGGCCGGGTTCTATCTCAACCGCGAAGGCTACACGACCAACATCTTCGACAATTCGAAGCTCGACGATCGCGACATGTACGGCGTGCGCGGTTCGCTGCGGCTTGAACCCACGTCGGGCACGACCATCGACTTTATGGTCCAGTACTTCCACGAAAAAGACAAGCGGCTGCGCATCCAGAAGCAGATGTGCGACCGCGACCCGACCGGCGTGCTGGGCTGTCTGGCCGGCAGCCGCCAGTTCGAAGTGACCAATGCCAACACGACCTTTGTCGGTGTGCTCACCAGCCGCGAATTCTTCACGACCCAGGGCCTGCCTGCCGGTCAGGCTTCGTTCGGTGGCCTGAATCTTTCGCTCGGCAGTATCTATGGTAACGACCCGTACAACTGGGCCGGTGGGACCAACCCAGCGGACTTCCGCACGGTCAATACCGACTTCACGCCGACTTATTACACCCGTGAATGGATCGCCCAGGGCTCGATCGACCAGGATCTGGGTGGCGGGATGTCACTCAGTCTGAGCGGTAACTACCAGAACGTGGTCCTCGATTCGCAGCAGGACTACAACCTGTCGGTGCAGAATCGCGCTAACTACGCACCCGCGCTGGCCTCGCTGGCGGCGGTTCGGGCCGGCTCGTTTGGTGCCGGGCTTCAGGCCTACCTTACCCCGGTCTACAATGCGCTGACGCCGAACGGTGCCACCGGACTGCTCTGCACTTCGCTGCCCGAAGAAACCGGAACGGGTGCCTTTGGCGGTCACCGGATCTGCTCGCAGACCCCGCAGGACTTCGACCGTTCGAATTTTGAACAGTCAAGCTGGTCGGCCGAAGCGATCCTCGCGTCGAAGTGGGACGGGCCGTTCAACTTCCTGCTCGGCGGGATTTACGGCAAGTACCACCTGACCGAAAGCAGCTATTACGTTGACGCCTTCGGGATTGATTACTTCACTGGCGTGTTCGGCGCATTCACTGCCCTTGGCCGCGCCCCTTTAGCCGCTATTCCCGGTGTAGCTGTGCCACCACCAGGCTATCTGGGATCACCGTTCTTCCGCAGCAATACCGATGATCTGACGGTCAACACCTACGGGCTGTTCGGTGAAGCCTACTTCAAGTTCAACGATCGGCTGAAGTTGACTGCGGGTCTGCGCTACAACCACGACGAAAAGAACGTCCGGGCGCGGACCACGTTGGCCAATTTCCTTGTGCCGTTCGGTTCGACCAGTGCCTTCGCTTCGCCGTACGTCAATGGCTTTGCACCGACGGCTGCGCCCACTAGCGCAAGGCTCACTCCGTTCGACGCTGATCCGGCTACGGCCTGCTCGATCTCGTCGACCACTGCGAGCGGTACTCTGACTCCGGCCAACCTTACCGGTTGCCAGCCGTGGCAGGAACGCACGGTTAGGTTCAATGAGATGACCGGTCGTGCGGTGATCGATTTCCAGCTCACCGACAACAATATGGTCTATGCCTCCTATTCGCGCGGCTACAAGTCGGGCGGGATCAACCCGCCGCTTTCGCCGGTCTTCACGGTTTCGGATACTTTCGCTCCGGAATTCGTGAACGCCTTCGAAGTGGGCTCCAAGAACAGCTTTGCAGGCGGCAAGATCGTGCTCAACCTGACCGGCTTCTACTATGACTACAAGGGTCTGCAGCTGAGCCGCATCGTTGCCCGTACCTCGGTCAACGACAACGTCAACGCCACGATCTATGGTCTGGAAGCCGAAGCCGTGCTGCGGCCGACCCCGGAACTGACGATGAACTTCGGTGCGAGCTATCTTCACGCCGAAGTGTCGGATGACAAGTTCCTAGCCAATCCGCGTGACTTTGGTGGTGGCCGCGCTGATGCGGTGATCATCAAGGACCTGACCAATGGCGCAAACTGCGCGGTTGGTTCGAACAGCGGTTCGGTCGCTGGGGTCAACAACTTCGTCAACACGGTCAACGGTGCGATCAACGCCGGTGCGGTTCCGGGCCTGAGTGCTGGTGCCGGGCTCCAGCCCACCACCGCATTCCCCTCGGGCGGCGGTCTCAACTCGACCGGCGCCTTCAGTGTTTGCGGCGTTCTCGCCGCGGCCGCTGGCGGTGCCTTCGCTCCGTTGATCAATCCGGCCACGTTCGGCGGCATAACGGTCTATTCGTCGGGCATTGCGACCAACATTAAGGGCAAAAAGCTGCCCGGTGCGCCGGATTACAAGTTCTCGGCCGGCGCGCAGTATGCCATGGCCGTGGGCGACCTGACGCTGACCCCGCGTGCCGACTACATCTACACCGGCAAGTCGGTGGGCAACATCTTTGGCGGCCCGGTCAACGAAGTGCCCAGCTTCAGCCAGATCAATGCCCAGGTGCAGCTTGATGGTCCGGGCAAGAAGTGGTTTGCCCGCGCCTGGATCCAGAACCTGCAGGACAAGGACTCGATTACCGGTCTCTATGTGACCGACCAGTCGTCGGGTAACTACACCAACGTCTTCACCCTCGAACCGCGCCGCTATGGCGTGACCGCGGGTCTGAAGTTCTAAGTTCTTCCTGGGAGGGATGCTTAGGGGGGCTCCGTGCTGCGGCACGGGGCCCCTTTTCTTTGGCGAAACGATGGGTGTCGCAAGACAGACCTGAAGCCTGACAGGCATCGGCGAAATGGACCCCGGCCTGAAACGGGACGGTTTGGACGGCCGGGGTCGAGTTCGGGGTTGGGCTTTGTCTTGTCTGGTTCCTTCCAGAGTGGGGTTGCACCGTGGGTGCAAGGCCAGTTCTAGCCAAACATGATGAACCGCGGGCTTAAACTCGGATCGGTAGAACTGCATAGTTTGGTCTGCGGATTGAGACCCGTGCCCTCAAGACCCGCTCAGCATGAGCGGGCTCGATCGGAAAATCCCCACCTTGCCACAATCAAGCCACCAGCGAGGCTTCGATCGCGATCCGGATCGCTTCGCTGGTGTGGTTGGCGCCCATCTTGTTGAGCATGTTGGCGCGGTGGATCTCGACCGTACGCGGGCTGATTTCCAGCCGCTCGCCGATCAGGCGGTTGGACAGGCCATCGGCCACGCCTTCCAGCACTTCGCGCTCGCGCCGGGTCAGCTTCTGGATCCGGCTGCGGGCCATCGCTTCGCGCAGGCGGGCATTGCCGATTGCCGAGCCGCTTTGCTGGGCCATCAGGATCGCGGCGCGGACCTGGTCTTCGCCGACCGGCCAGTCGAGATAGTCCAGCGCGCCTGCCAGCACCGCGCGCACCACTCGCGGGATCACCGGCTCTATCGCGTAGGCCACCACCGGGATCCACTTGCCGTTCTGGGCCATCGCCGCGAACAGATTGTGGATCGCGTCCTCTTCATCGGCCACCAGCGCAACATCGCCGCGCGGCCAGCGTTGCAGCATCTCGCTGACATTCTCGAACGGCTCGACGTGAATGCCGGTGCCCGCCAGACTGTGTGAAATTGCTGCCCGGCGGCGGAATTCGCAGTCGACCAGCACGATTGAGTTCCCCTGTTCCATCGCAATTAACCTTAGTTGTTATTGCCTAGGGGATATAGCGGAGTGGGGCGGGAGGCTTGTCGGGTTGCCTCGATTTCGAAAGAACAAGGGCTAGGTCGGGCGCTCGAAGCGGTAGAAAGACCGGCCGGGATTCAATCCGTTTCGGAGGCATATACGGCCTTGGCGAGCGATCCGGCCACTTCGCTGAAGTCGCGTTGCAGGGCTTCGACTCTTTGTGGATCGAAATCCAGCACGCAGTCGAGCAGCGTCCGGCGGGCCGCTCCATAGAACTGGTTCAACACCGAGGCGATCGGGGCGGCGGGGTCGATCCCCATCTGCAGCGCGGCGATCGCGGCCAGCGCGCGGGTCAGCGCCTCGCTCTTGAGGCGGTTGTCGCCGCTCCTTGCGCCGTGCTGCGCGCGCCCCAGCGCCCCGGTCAGCTGGTCATAGCAGACCAGCACCAGCTGGCGCGGATCGGCCCCGGCAACGCGGGCGTCGAATTCGACCCGGCGGTAGGCTTCCTGGGGAGAGCGCAGCGCGTGCATCGGTCTAATTCCTTGCCGACGCGTTCCAGGCGTCGATCTGGTTCCTGAGGAAGCTCAGCGTGGCTCGCGAAGCACCGACCCGGGTGTCGGTTCTGGCGAAGCGGGTGATCATCTGGCTGCGCAGCTTTTCCTGCGCTTCGGCAAGATCGAGTTTTTCGGCCGCCAGCTTGGCCTTCTGCGCATTGAGCCGCGCCAGCGACCCGCCGAGGGTGCCCGGATCGCTCGCCACGGTGACAGCGCGGCTGAGCTTGTCGAGGCTGGCATAGACCCCGTGGATCCCGTTGGTCAGCATTGCCGCCACGCCCGTCGGAGACGTTCTGAGCGTGGCGGCCAGCCGGGTGGTATCGAGCCGGAAGGTGCCATCACGATTGGTGGCCAGGCCAAGGTCGGCCAGCGTGCGCGGCTCGCCGGTGGCGGCAGACGGCATGGCCAGGTTGCCGGCCAGCTGGGTCAGCCCGCGGCGCAGCGCGCGCGCTCCGCTGTCGCGGGCCAGATCGCCGCTGAGCGGGTCGACGTCCTTGTTGAGCTCGGCCACCAGCTCGTTAAGCGCGCCGGTCAGGTCGTTCATGAAAGTCGTCACCGCGCCCGACGGATCGCTGAAGCGGATCGTGGTCGGTGCGCCGGGGTTGCGGCCGGTCAGCGTCAGGTTGAGTCCGGGGACCACGTCGTTGATGGTGTTCGACTGGCTGGTCATCGCGAGACCATCGAGCTTGAACGCGGCGCTGGCTGCTGGGGTCAGCAGCTGGGCCGGGGCCGAAGCCGGGGTCCAGGCCAGCGCGGCCAGCCCTTCTTCGCCGGGGGTTTCGGTGGCCTCGAGCTGGAAAGCGTTGGCCGCGCCGGTGCTGCCTTTGAGCATCAAGTGCGCGCCGTCGGTGCCATTGAGGACATAGGCTGTCACCCCGGCGCGCGCGCCGTTGATCGCGGCTGCCACATCATTGAGGGTCGATCCGCTGGGGATCGTTACCGTGACCGGGGCATGGGCCAGGTCTTCGGTCAGCACGCTGCCTGCGATGGTGCCAAAGCGCAGCGTCAGGCTGCCTGCGCCGACCACGGTGGTGGGCGAAGCGATCGCCGGACTGCTTAGCACCTGCGCAGCGGCAAGATCGGTGACTTCCAGCGTGTAGCTGCCCGATCCGCTCGCCACGCCCTTGGTCACCGTAGCGACCGATGCGTTGGCGATGGCAGGTTGAACCGCAAGGTCACCGGTGCGCACGCGTTCGCCCACTGCTCCGGCCAACTGGGTGATCTGGCTGCGAAGGGTGGAGACCGCCGAAATCCGCCGTTCAACCGTTTCGGCCAGGGTGGTGTTGCGATCGACCCGCGCGGCGAACTGGGCCAGGGCCAGGTTCTCGGCCAGCGCAGCCATGTCGATCCCGCTGCCGCCGCCTAGCGTCTGAACGATCGAGGAGGTGACGGAACTGGTCGGCATAGCTGTCAGAACGGCAGCGGCGAGCGTGGCTTAAGCGCTCGCGGCCGGGTCGGGCCGCCCCTCGGGATCGAAGCGCAGCGCCAGCGGCACCTCGATCGCCGGAAGCACCGGCGTCTCGCCCCGGCGCAGCGACAGCACAAAGGCCAAGACCGCGGCAATCGCGGCGTAAAGCTCCTCGCGGATCACCTGGTTCTCGCGGGTGGTGAAATAGACCGAACGGGCCAGCGCCGGCATTTCCAGCAGCGGCACGTCCAACTCGCGGGCGAGGTCCTTCATCGCCACAGCCTTGTCGCCGCGGCCCTTGGCCAGCACTATCGGGGCGGCGGCTTTCAGCGGATCGTAAGACATTGCCACCGCGAAATGGCTGGGGTTGGTCAGCACGAATTGGGCCTGGCTCATCGCCTTGGCGACTGCGCCGGTGGCGTACTGGCGGGCGCGCTGGCGCTGGGCCGCCTTGCGCTCGGGCGAGCCTTCGCTTTCCTTGTGCTCGTCGCGCAGTTCCTGTTGGCTCATCCGCAGGCGCCGGGTGCGGCGCAGCCACTGGATCGGCCAGTCGGCCAGTGCGATCAGCAGCAGTCCCCCCGCAAGCAGGAACAACAGGCTGGTCAGCGCCTGCCAGGCCAAGGCCAGCCCGTGCCCCAGCGAAGCGCCGCGGCCCAGGGCGAGCAGCTCGTGCAGGTGCGCCTTGCCCCAGGTCCAGGCAATCGCACCCAGCAGCAGAACCTTGGCGATCCCTTTTCCGGCCTCGATCCAGCCAGTCGCACCGAACATCCGCTTGAGCCCGGCGAGCGGATCGATCCGCGAGCCTTTGGGCAGCATATTGGCGCCGACCCAGCGACCGTGGCTGGGTCCCAGCTGGACCGCCAAGACCGCCGCCATAACGCTGGCCGCCAGCACCAGCAGCGGGGGAAAAATGTCCAGGCCCAGCTGCAGGATCATGGCGGCAGGGTTGAAATCCTCGATCGCCCCGCGATCCCAGCTGAGCCCGGCGCGGGCACCGCCTTGCAGCTGCGCGAACAGCCACGGCCCGGCAAACTTCAGCCAGACCGCGCCGACCAGCAAGGCAATGGCGGTGGCCATCTCGCGCGAGCGCAGGACATCGCCTTTTAGCGCGGCGTCGCGTTTGCGTTTCTCGGTCGGGGCAAAGGTCTTCTCGCCGCTCATTGGCGCAGCACCTCGGCGGCCTGGGTCACGGCGTCATCGGATAGCTCGACCATCTGGTCGGCCAGCAGCGGCGCGGCCATGATCAGCGCGGCGATCCCGGCGAGGACGCCCGCAGGCAGCCCCAGCGCAAACAGATTGAGCGAGGGGGCCGAGCGGCTGAGCACGCCGGTGGCCAGTTGCACCAGCAGCAGGATCAAGGTGACCGGCAGCGCGATCGCCACCGCGGCGACGAACATCTGGGCTGCGAACAGCACGATTTCATGCAGCCGATCCGGCGCCAGCCAGGCCGCGCCCGGGGGTAGCACGGTGTAACTCTCGAAGACCAGTCGAAGCCATGTCAGGTGACCGCCAAGGCCCAGGAAAGTGACAGTCAAAAGCACGGTAAAGTACTGCCCCAGCGCCGGGGAATGCGCACCGCTGACCGGATCGGCGGCGCTGGCGATGCTCAATCCCATCGCCCCGCCGATCTGTTCGGCCGCCAGCACTGGGGCCGCGAACGAGAGCTGCAGAACAAAGCCCAGGCTCAGCCCGACCAGCACTTCGGCGGCCAGCGCCAGCATGCCCGCTAGCGACAGAGTCGCCGGGGGGAACGTCACTGGCAGCCAGGTGATCGCCAGCATGGCAAGCGCCCCGGCAATCGCGACCCGCAATTGCACCGGGACCGCGGCCGCACTGAAGAACGGCGCGGCCAGCAAGGCCGCTCCGATCCGGGTCATCGCGAACAGCAGCCGCCACAGGTCAGCCTCGACCGCGCCCAAGCCGAAGGTCATGCCGTTCACCGCGATGTGCTCGCGATCTGGGCGAAAATCTCAGCCATGAAATCGCCGACCAGCCCCAGCATCGAGGCGCCGAACAGCACCAGCACCAGCGCGATCGCGACCAGCTTGGGCACGAAAGTCAGCGTCTGCTCGTTGACCGACGTGGCAGCCTGGACGATCCCGACCACCAGCCCTACCGCCAGACTTGCCAGCAGCACCGGGGCGGCGACCAGCGCAGTAACCCACAGCATCCGGTCGGCCAGCGAGAGCAGCGAAGCGGTGTCATCCATTACCCGAAACTCGCCGCCAGGCTGCCCATCAGCAGCGCCCAGCCATCGACCAGTACGAACAACAACAGCTTGAACGGCAGCGAGACGATGGTCGGGCTCATCATCATCATCCCCAGGCTCATCAGGACCGAAGCGACCACCAGGTCGATCACCAGGAACGGCAGATAGAGCATGAACCCGATCTGGAACGCGGTCTTGAGCTCGCTGGTGACAAAGGCCGGAAGCAGGATCGAGAACGGCACGTCCTGCGCGTTGGCAAAGCGCGGGGCCTTGGCCATTTGGGCGAACATCTCGAGGTCCTTTTGCCGGGTCTGGCGGATCATGAACTTGTGGAATTCGGCCCCGCCGGCGCTGAAGGCCTGTTCGGCATTGATCGTGCCGGCACTGTAAGGCGCGATCGCCTTGTCGTTCACTTGGGCAAGCGTCGGCCCCATCACAAACAGCGAGAGGAACAGCGACAGCCCGATCAGCACCTGGTTGGGCGGGCTCTGCTGCAGGCCCAGCGCCTGTCGCAGGATCGACATCACCACCAGGATCCGGGTGAAGCTGGTCATCATCAGGATCAGCCCCGGCAGCAGCGTGAGCAGCCCCATGACCAAGAGCAGCTGGAGCGAAAGCGACAACCCCTGGCCCGAAGCCGGGCTGGCTTGCGAAAGCGCCCGGTCAAGCGCGCCGGGGATTGCGGTTTGGGCCTGGGCGATCGCGGGGAGGAGGAGAAGCAGGGCTGCGTTCAGCGCGGCGGCAAGGCGTTTCATTCTCCCACCTCCCGCGCCGGAGCCTCGGCCAGCCGGGTCAGTCCCTGGCGCGAGGCGGAGACCAGGATCTCGCGGCCGTGGAATTCGATCACCGCCAGCTTGAGCGTGGGCGAGAGCATCGTGGTCTCGACGATCCGCACCGACTTGGCGGTGCCGGGCGCGCCGCCCAGTTTGCCTTGCAGCTTTTGCGCCAGTTTGAGGGTGCCCCAGGCCAGGCCGGCGATCAGCGGCAGCAGCACGATCAGCTTGATCACATACCAGATCATGCCGCGCCCTCTTCCGGTGCGCTCTGCCCGGCCATCTCGACGATCCTGAGGCCAAAGCGGTTGCCCTGCGCGATGATTTCGCCCCGCGCGATCAGCTTGCCGTTGACATGGACGTCAAGCAGTTCGTCGGTCAGCCGCTCGAGCATGACCACGCTTTCCTCGCCCAGCGCGAGCACGTCCTTCAGTTTCATGTCGGTGCGGCCAAGCTCGACCGACAGGCGGACGTCGACTTCCCTCAGGAGATCGAAACCGCGGGTGTGGATGGTCATTGGTATTCCCCTGAATTCAGCTGGCTAGCTGGGTAAGTTTGAGCGCGACGCAATCGTCCTGGATGCCGACCGTGCCGCGCGCGATCAGGTGTTCGCCGATCGTGATCGGCACCGCGCGGGCGACCGCGACCGGCAGGACCGTGCCCGGCTCAAGCGCGGCAATCGTGCTGAGCGGTATCTTCATATCGACCAGCCGCGCGGTCAGCGGCAGCGGCATGTCGGCGAACGGCGCGGCGGCGGGATCGGATGCCCCGGCGCTGCGCGGCGCGCTGCCGGTGTCGGCTCCACCCAGCAGTTTGGGGAGCATGGCGAGCGGCAGCGCGAGCGTGAGTTTCCAGGGCGCCTTGGCCCCGTCCATCACCTCGATCGGCAGCACCGCCAGCCTGGCCCCGGCCGGGAAGGGGGCAAGCTCGGTCAGCCGCGCATCGCGGCGCAGCGCGCGCAACTCGCCCTGGCCCAGCGCAGCGCCCAGTATCTTGGCGAGCAGGCCTTCAAACTTGCCGATCATCAGCTCGGCCGAATGCGAAAAGTGGTCGGGCAACGTGCCGCTGGCTTCGCCTTTGCCGCCGAATGCACGGTCGACCAGCCGCAGCATTGCCAGGCCATCGACCGAGGCGAGCAGAGTGACGCCTGGCGCGGCTGTGGCAAGCAGGCTGTTGGCGGCCAGCACGCCGACCATGTCGACCAGCTCTGCCTCGCTCTGCTCGAGCGGGGTGAGCGGGGTGACGGCGGGATCGTCGCAGCCCAACAGCGCGCCCAGCGCCGGAGCAAGCTGGCGGGCGATGCGTTCGCCCAGCCGCTGCAGCGCGGGCAGCAGTTCGGCCGGCTCGGGACCGCGGCGCAGCAACTCGGCGCAGTGCTGCGCCGCCACCCGCTCGGCGACAAAGGCTCGCTCGGGCCTCACTGGACCAGGAAGCTCTTGAAATAGACCTGATCGACCCCGCCGAAGCCTTCGGTATCGGTCAAGACCTTGTTGATCGCGCCGGTCAGCCGCTTTTGCAGATGCTCCTTGCCGGTGGGAGTATAGGCATCTTCCTCTGGCGTGTCGGCCAGAACCACCAGAATCGCGCTGCGGATCGCCAGTTCATGCTTCTTGAGCCACTGCAGCACCCGGCCATCGCGGCGGGTCGAGCAGGCCAGGTTGATCTGGACCAGCGCGCTGGAGTTCTTGAGGTTCGAGGTGAAGTCCTCGGTAAAGTTGTAATAGCTGGTCTTGTACTCGCTGCCACCTTCACCTTCGACCTCGGCCCCGCCGCCTTCGCCTTCCTTGCTTTCCATCTTGGGTGCATAGGGATCATCATCGCCCTTTTTGACCAGCTTGGGCACGTCCTTTTCCTTCTTGCCTTTGCCTTCCTCGCCGTGACCGATCATCCCGGACTGGACCAGGGCGAAAGTGCCGCCGCCGCCGGCCGCGATAAGCACCGCGCCGATCACCGTTTTCATCAGCAAGCCTTTGCCCTTCTTCTTTTTGGGCTTGTCTTCCTTGTCTTGCTTGTCCTGCTGGTCACTCATCGTCCGTTACCCCTTCGAATGGCTTGATCAGGCAAAGATGCCCGCGCGGCGCTGCGGCTTTCCCGGTTGAGATTGGCCCGGCTGGGCCTGACGCGGCGCATGGTTGTTGTGCGGCTGGTCGTCGCGGCGCTCGCCCGAAGCATTGCGCTGCTGGCCGGTGCCGGGCTGGCCGGTACCCGCAGCGCTGTCTTGCCGCGCGGCGGACTGGCCGGGCTGGTTCTGGGCCGCTTGCGGATCGCTGACCGGCAGGACCGGCGGCATTGCGCTGGCGGCGCGGGCAAAGCCGGGATCGGCGCTGGCCATCGAGACGGCAAGGCCGGCCTCGTCATGGCGGAAACGCAAGTGGATCTGGCCGAATTCGGCATGCGCCACGCTGACCGCCACAGCATGCGGACCTGTCGCCTCGCGCGCGGCGACCAGCCGGTCGATCAGCGCGGAAAAGTCCTGCGGGCGTTCGGCCAGCACAATCGGCTGGGCGGTGATTGGGACCGGCGCGGCGCTGGCGGAAGGAGCAGTCGTGACAACCGGAATAGCGGGAAGTTCGGGCAGTGCTGCGCTTGGGGCTGGGCGCGGCTCATCCTTGGCGAGCAGGCGCATCACCGGCGGGGCCGGTGCCAGCTCGATCCGCACCTGGGCGATCGGGGGGGCGATCGGGGGGGCGATCGGCTGGGCTGGAGCGGCGGCAGAAGGCGGCGAGGTTTGCTGGAGCGATGGAGCGACGACGGGTGCGGCTTGATCGGCCCCGCGCCGCGCCGGAATGCCAGGGCGCAGGAAGGCGGCTGGCGGAGCGGCATGGGCCAATGCGGCGGGAGCAGGCTGCGGGGCGGAAGCGCCGCGCGGTTGGTCCTCGCCTTCGGACAGGACGGGCGCTTCGGCGACAGGCACTTGTCCGGGGAGGGGCGGGACGATGACCGGTGCCGCCATGACCGGCAGTACCGGCAGCACTGGCAGCACTGGCAGGGCCGGATCGAGCTGCGTCAGCTCGGGCTCCGCAGCGGGCGCGGCAGCGGGGCTTTCGGGCAGCGATTTGGCCTCGACCGGAACCCGCTGGATCGGAATGCCCGACTTTGACAGCGCCAGAGTGCGCGGCGACGGCAGGTCGAAGGGGGCGGGGGCATCGTTCCCGGGCTTGCGCGAGAGGACTTCCGGTTCGGAGACCGGTACGGCAAGCGGCAGTTCGAGCGGCAAGACTTTGCCGGGTCTTGCCGCATCCGGGGCAGCATCGACAATGGCCGGAACTTCCCCCTGCGGGGGCGCGGCGGTGGGAGCCACAGGCGTGGACTGGCTGGCGGTCAGCGCCAGCAGGGCCCCAAAATCGGCCAATTCCGCGCCTTCCGGCACAGCGGCCATCGGCAGGTCGCCCGCGGCGGGGAGCAAGCTGAGAGCGGACAGGGAAGGGGACTGGATCATCGGCATTGCTCCTCGCGCGCGGGTCTGGGGGATACTATTCAAGCCCCGTGCCAACCGCGCGGCGGGCGCTGAGCGCGGGGCTGGCGAGCCGCAGCGCCAGCGCGCGCTGGCCGGCCTTGGCCCGGTCTTCCACCGCGGCGCGGCGGCGTTCGGCCAGGGCCAGTTCCTCTTGCTTGCGGTCGGCCAAGGCCTGGGCCTGCGCGGCATCGCGCATGGTGGTGGCGGAAATGTCGGTCAGTCCGGCGACGAACAGGCCCAGCTGGCGCAGATCTTGCCCGTCGTGCTGGGTGTTGCGGGCGCGATAGTCGTCGGCCAGCGCCCGGGTCTTGTCGGCGAGCGCGCGCAACTGGGCCAGCGTGCCTTCGGCCTGCGCGGCTTCCTGTGCGGCGGCCTGCTTGGCGATCGCGCGGACTTTTTCGAGCCGCTGCAGGCGGCGGAGGCGGCGGGCTTCAGGGTGCATCGGTCAGCAGCGCGGCCAGCGCGGCGAAGCTGGGTTCCAGCGGGACCGTGGTGCGGGCGGGCTGGCTGAGGAAGCCGCTCAGCGCATCGTGCATCGCAATCGCCCGGTCGAGCTGCGGATCAGCGCCCTGGCGATAGGCGCCCATCAGGACCAGATCGCGGTTTGCCTCGTAACTGGCGGAAAGCGCGCGGAATTGGCGGGCCAGTGCGCAATGATCAGGCGGCACGATATCATCCATCACCCGGCTGAGCGAAGCGGCGATATCGATCGCCGGATATTGCCCGCGCTGGGCCAGCTCGCGGCTCAGCACGACGTGTCCGTCAAGGATCGAGCGCGCGGTATCGACCACCGGATCGTCCTGATTGTCGCCATCGGCCAGCACCGTGTAGAGCCCGGTGATCGAGCCGCCGCTGCTGGCCGAATTGCCGGCGCGTTCGACCAGCTTGGTGATCGCCGCGAGGCTGGAGGGGGGATAGCCGCGCGCCGCGCCGGGCTCGCCCAGCAGCAGCGCGATCTCGCGCGCGGCGTGGGCGACGCGGGTCAGGCTGTCCATGATCAGCAGTACTTTGCGGCCCTGGGCGCGGAAATGTTCGGCCAGGCTGGTCGCCTGCATCGCGCCGCGCAGCCGCAAGTTGGGCGCGTGGTCAGCAGGCACCGCGATCACCGCCGTGTGTGCCCGTTTGGCGCCGGTCATGTGCCGCTCGACAAAGTCCGAAACCTCGCGGGCGCGCTCGCCGATCAGGCCGACCACCACCACCTCGGCTTCGGCTCCGGTTGCGATCATGTCGAGCAGGACCGATTTGCCGACCCCCGATCCGGCCATGATCCCGATCCGCTGGCCGACCCCGAAAGTGGTCAAGGCATTGAGCGCGCGGACCCCGGTATCGAAGCATTGGCGCACCCCGCTGCGGTCGAGCGCGCCGGTGCGCACGCCCCCTGCGGGCCACTGAGCATGGGCGTGGATCGGCGCGCCGCCGTCGATCGGCTGGCCTCGCCCATCGACCGCGCGGCCCAGGAAGGCCTCGCCCACCGGCAGCATCCCGGGTCGGCCTTCAGCGCGGACCCGTGCACCGGGTCGCAGCATTACAGTGTCGCCGAGCAGCATCATCATCGTCCGCCCGTTGCTGAACCCGATCACTTCGGCGGTCAACGGCTCGCCCGGCCCGTGCGCCACCCGGCACAGCGCGCCGACCGGGGCGCTGAGGCCGGTCACTTCGAGCAGCCCGCCATCGCAGGCCGCCAGCAGGCCATAACGGCCAGGGGACAGATCGATGCGGGCCTGGGACAGGTCAGCCAGCAAGGGATCGAACCAACTTAAGCCCCTCCCTTTCAGGGCGTTCAGAGGCGCGTGACTCTGAACGCGGGTTGGGGGTGGGGTTTGTCCGCCTGGAGCAACGTCGGATTCGACGACCGACCCCACCCCAACCCCTCCCCTGAAGGGGAGGGGCTTTTCTTGGTGTTCCCTCAACACTGCGCCAATGCCTCGGCAATCGCGCGGCGCCAGTGCGCGGGGCCATCCTCGACCCCGCCCGACTGGCTCTCGATTCGGATCGCGCCGCGTTCGAGCGCGGGGTCTGCCTGCACTTCCAGTCCCTTGGGGAGCTGCCTGGCGACCAGCTTGAGGTCTTCGGGGTTGAGCCGCAGCAACTTGTCGTCATCGGCGCGCGCCAGCAAGGCGGCGGCGCGTTCGATCCGCGCGGCCAGTGCCGCCTGGTCGAGCGCCAAGGGAGCGATCGCCGCGGCGCACAGCATCTCGACCGCGGCGAACAGCTTTTGCCTGAGCTGCTCGGCGAGTTCGCCATCGAGCCGGGCAAGCGACAGTTCAATGGCCGCGCGCCCCGTTGATTCAGCTTCGGCGTTATCCTGCGCAGCCTGGTGGGCTTCGGCGAAGCCGGCGGCATGGCCATCGTGCCAGGCCCGCACGACCGGGTCTTCTTCCTCGAGCGGATCGGGCAGCGGCACCACTTGACCGCCGAAGCGGGGATCGCTGCTGAAGCCCGCCGATCTGGCCAGCGCGGCATAGAGTTCAGACATATTCGTCGTCCCCGCCGCCCGCGCCGAACTGGATCACCCCGTCCGCCGCAAGCCGCCGGGCGATGGCGACCATCGCCTTCTGGGCCTCGAGTACTTCGGCCATCTTGAGGCGGCCGCGCGCTGCGATCTCGTCCTTGACCCCATCGGCGGCGCGGCTCGACATGGCGCGGAAGAAGGTTTCGCGCTGTTCATCGGCGGTGCCTTTCAACGCATCGATCAGCATTTCGCTTTCGACCTCGCGCAGCAGCGCCCCCATCGCCTGGGCATCGAGCGCGAAGAGGTGCTCGAACTTGAACATCTCCGCCTCGATTTCCCGCGCGAGCGCTTTGTCGAGCTTGCCCAGTTCGGGCATGATCCGCTTTTCGGCGGCCTTGCCGACCTGGTTGATGATGTCGGCGGCCTGCTTGGCCCCGCCCAGCGCCAGCATCGACTTGCCGTGACGTTCGGCGATCCGGCTTTCGAGCAGGGCTTCGAGCAGGGCGATCGCATCGGGCGAAACCGCGCCCAGCGTGGCAACGCGGTGGACCACCTGGGTCTGGTCTTCAGCGGGCAGCGAATGCAGCACTTCGGCCGCGACTTCGGGCTCCAGCTGGACAAGCAGGACCGCCACCGCCTGGGGGTGTTCGCCCTTGATAAGGGGGATCAAGGCCTGCGGGGTCAGCCAGCGAGCCAGCTCGATCGCCGGGCCGCTTTCGCTGCCGGGCGGCAGGATCCGCTGCATCAGGTTCTCGCCCTTCACGTCGCCAACCGCCGCGGTCATCACCCGGCGGACGTGATCGGTGCGTCCGCGCGCGCTGATCCCCTGGGTCTGCGCGCTGCTCACGAAGCCGCTGATCGCCTGGGTGATCTGCTCGGGCCCGATGTGGCCCAGCGCACACATCTTCTCGCCCAAAACCTGCAGTTCGTCAGGGCCAAGCTGGCTGAGGATCTGCGCGGCCTGATCTTCTTCAAGCAGCATGATCATCACCGCGGCGCGTTCGGCATCGCCCAGGCCGAATACCTGTTCGCTCATTGTACGGCCTCCGCCTTGGGCTGGCCCAGCATGGTGCGCAGCGCATCGAGTGCCTCGTCGGGCTTTTCGGCGACGATCCGCTGCGCCAGGCCAACCTGCCGACCGAGCAGCGCGGCATCGACCGCGCCGGTGGCGGGATTGACGGCGCGCCGCGCAGCAACTTCGCCATCGGCGGCATCATCGCCCAAAGCAGGAGTTCCGGCCGTCTCGCGCTTCAAGGCCCGGATCAGCGGGCGCACGCCCATCAGCAGGACCAGCAGCACCGCGAGCAAGGCCACGACCGAGCGCACCACCATCGCGAACCACGGCGCTTCGTAGAATGCCAGCGCGGTATCGGGGACCGGTTCGAACGGACGGACCAGCACCTGAATCTGGTCGCCGCGCTGAGGATCGATCCCGGTGGCGGCAGCGACCAGCGACTTGATCTGCTCGATATCGCCGGGTTTGGCTTTCTTCATCGCCTCCTGGCTGATCGCGACCGCAACCGAGACGCGCTTGATCTTGCCCGGCGCCGAATTGGCGACCGAGACTTCTCGGCCCAGCTCATAAGTGCGGGTGGCCGAACTTTCGCCGTTGGTCGCCGCGGCCGAGGGTGCTGGCGTGGGTTGCCCGCCTTGTGGTGCGCCTGGCTTGATTGTGGTTGCCGGTGGAGGCGTGTTCGAAAGCTGCCCCGGCACCCCGCCGGCCTGTCCGGGCGCGCCGCCATTGGCCTGAGATTGGGCCTGACTTTCGCTGCGAACCACACCGTCCTTGTCATATTTTTCGCGCGCCGAGGTGATCTGGTCCATATCCAGCTCAACCTGGATCTCGCTCGAGAAATTGCCCGAGCCGAGCATCGGCAGCAGCAGGGTATCGACCTGCGCGCGCAGCTTTTCTTCCAGCCGGCCCTGCAGCTCGATCCGATTGGTTTCGGGCCCGCCGCCTTCGGACAGCAAACGCCCGCGCTGGTCGGCCACCCGCACCGCATCGGCGGACATTCCCGGCACCGACCCCGCGACCAGATTGACCACCGCGGCAACCTGGCTGTCGCCCAGTTGGCGGCCCTTGGCCATGCGGATCATCACCGAAGCGGTCGGCGGCGCCTCGTCGCGTACGAAGACCGACTTGTTGCCCTCGGCCAGGTGAACGCGCACGCCTTCGACCCCGTCGATTTCCTGGATGGTCAGCTGCAATTCGTGCTCGCGCGCGGCCTTGAGGCGCTCGCCCTCCAGCGTTCGGCTCGCGCCCAGCGGCAGGCTGTCAAGCGACGTGGTGGGATCAGGGCTGGCCAGCGCGCCGTCCTGGGCGACCAGCATCCGCGCCCGGTAGAGATCGTCCTCGCCCACCGTCAGCGTGCCGGTGGAATTATCGATTGTGTAGGCGATCCCGGCCTTGTCGAGGCTGGCGACCACCCCGGCGCGTTCGCCGTCGTTGAGTTCGGAATAGAGGATCCGCTGCGGGGCGGGGCTCAGCACCGACCAGGTCAGCGCGACCGCGCCCAGCGCCGAGGCACCCAGGAACCACGGCATCGCGCGGCGGACCAGCGGCTGGCCGGTCAGGCCGCGCAGGCGTTCGAGCGGGGTGCCCGCGCCCAGCGGTGCCAGCGGCGGCGTTTCGGGAGAGGCTACAAGCTCACTCATCTAATCACACTCCCATCCGCATGATGTCCTGATAGGCCGACAACAGCCGGTTCCTGACCTGCAGCGTTGCTTCAAAGGCGATCCCGGCCTCCTGGCGGGCGAGCATCACCGCGGCGATGTCGGTCACTTCACCGCGTTCGTAAGCGGAGGAGAGCGCCTCGGCCTTGCTCTGGCTTTCTGACACGTCGCTCAGCGCAGTCTTGAGCGCCTCGCCGAACTGGCCCGCCGGGCCCTGCGGCGCAGCAGGGCCATCGGGGGCCTGGCTGGCGGTGTGGACCTGCTGGAGCAGGTTCGAGCGATCGAGGATCTGCTGGCGCAGGTTGAGGATCTGCTGGATCCCGCCAGCACCTCCGATACCGCCGACGCCGTTCATCGGGCTGCTCCGGCGACGGCCAGCCCGGCGTCACGGAAGGCGGCGAGGCGGTAGCGCAGGGTGCGTTCGCTGATCCCGAGCTCGCGTGCGGCCGCGATCCGGCTGCCGCCGCAGGCCGCCAGTGTTGCCATGATCGCGCGGGCCTCGTGGATCTGGACGATGTTGGACAGGCGGCGCGGTTCGCTTTGGGGTGTCGCCACGCTTTCGCCAACCAGCCGGGCTGGCTGATCGAAGACCACGTGCGCGGGGGTGATCTCGTTCTGGCCATCGGCCAGGAGCAGCGCGCGGCGCATCACGTTTTCCAGCTCGCGGACATTGCCCGGCCAGCCGTGCAGCCGCAGCATGGTCAGCGCGCCGTCCGAGATCCACGGCAGCGCGCGCCCCAGGGCGCAGTGGCGCAACACCATCGCGAAAGCCAGCGGGGCAATATCCTCTGCTCGCTCGCGCAAGGGGCGCAGCGCCAGCGGGAAGACATTGAGCCGGTAGAAGAGGTCGGGGCGGAAACGGCCCTCGGCCACTTCGGTCGGCAAGTCGCGGTTGGCGCAGGCGATTACCCTGACGTCGACCTTGATCGGCTGGGTCGAACCGATCGGCACGACCTCGCCCTCTTGCAAAGCGCGCAGCAACTTGGCCTGGAGCGACAAGGGCATCTCGGCAATCTCGTCGAGCAGCAGCGTGCCGCCGTCGGCCGCGCGGAAGAAGCCCTCGTTGGACTCGCTTGCACCGGTGAAGGCACCTTTCCGGTGACCGAACAGCAGCGCCTCCAGCATGGTCTCGGGCATCGCCGCGCAGTTGACCGCCACGAACGCCTTGTCCCCACGCGGGCTGCGAGCGTGGATGAACCGGCTGAGCACTTCCTTGCCGGTGCCGGTCGGTCCGCCGATCAGCACCGGGATCTCGCTCGCGGCCAGCCGGTCGGCCAAGGCCAGCACCGACAGCGTCTCGGGATCGGCGGCAATCGGCATGCCCGGCGCGGCCAGCGCGGCGAGCAGTGCGGCGAGCGGGGCATCGCCCGCCGGGTCGCGGTAGCAAAGCCTATAGCGGCCGCGAGGGCCCTCGCGCTGAAGCGCGTTCACAGCGCCGCGCTCCAGCGTCACGCAGGGTGCGGGGCCGACAGGCTGTGGGTCGGCCTTGCCGCGCAGCATCGGGGCGGTGCCCGGAGCGGACGATCCCAGGATCGCCGCAGCGCGTTGCACCAGCGGTGCGTGGATCCGTTCCACGCTTTCGCTCGATGCCAGTCCGATGTTCATGATGACCCCCTGATTAACCATGCTTCGGGGCCTGTAATGCGCGCAGAACGTCAAACTGTTCGGTAACTTAAGTCCTAGGTCAGTTACTTAGGGGAATGTCCTGAGGACCGGTCGATCTCTTCCAACCACCCTTAACTTTCCTGCCGATCATCCGCTCTTTGTGGGGCAAGCCGCGACGGATGGTCCGCCCGGCTGGCTTATCGGGACTATCCACGGGAGTTATCCATGACTGTCATCAACACAAACATCAGCGCGATCCGCGCTGCCAATGCTTCGAACTCGGCTGCCAAGATGCTGGGCACGGCGATGGAGCGCCTGTCGACCGGCAAGCGCCTCAACAGTGCCAAGGACGATGCCGCCGGTATGGCGATCGCTACCAGCATGACCGCGCAGGTTCGCGGCATGAGCCAGGCGATCCGCAACTCGAACGACGGCATTGCGCTGGCCCAGACCGCCGAAGGCTCGCTCAGCGAAGTCACCAACATGCTGCAACGGGTCCGCGAACTGGCCGTCCAGTCGTCGTCGGGCACTTACCAGGACGCCACCGACCGCACCTATATGCAGGCCGAAGTGGATGAGCTGACCGCGCAGATCGACCAGGTCATCACCAACAGCAAGTTCAACGGCGTGCAGCTGTTTGACGGTACTATCGCTTCGGTCACCGTGCAGACCGGTGCCGACGGAGCCGACACGGTTGACCTCGTCATGGCCAATCTGACCGCGCTGGCCGCCAGCGGCGGTGCTGCCGGTTCCTATGACGTTTCGACCGCTGCGGGCGCCAATGGCCTGCTGACCACGCTCGATTCCGAACTCGACACGATCAATTCGGCGCGCGCCTCGCTGGGTGCGGGACAGAACCGCCTTGAATCGGTGGTCAACAATCTGACCAACAATGTCACCAACCTGTCGGATGCGCGTTCGCGGATCGAGGACGCCGACTATTCGGCCGAAACCACCGCGATGGCCAAGGCCCAGATCCTCTCGCAGGCATCGACCGCGATGATCGCCCAGGCCAACCAGAGCCAGCAGAACGTGCTGTCGCTGCTGCGCTAAGACCAACTCCTCTGCCTGTCCCTTCCAGGCACGGCCCGGCGGTCCCCCTGACCGCCGGGCCACTTTTTTTGCGAGGTAGATGCTCGACAAGGCGGACCGCGCGCGGCAGACTGGACTGGCCATGATCCGCCGTTCCTTCCTCGCGATCGCTGCAGCGCTGGCCCTGGTGCCGCTGCCGGCGCTGGCCGCGCCGGGCCCGGCCAATTCGGTTAGCTGCACTTATGACATGCTGTCGATCGAGGATCGCGAGATTGCGATGGTCCTGATGTTCGTGCGGTACAGCGATAGCGGTGCGGACCGGGTCTCATGGCTGCGCGGACTGACAGTCGCCATGCGAATGCTTGAAGCGGCCAATGTCCAGTGCCGGATCGCCCACCGCTGGTCCCGTACGAAGGCCGCATTGGCCCGCGACTATGCCTTCAATACGCTGCTGGTTGAAGCGATGCGGCAGACGCTCGAACTCGAGGGAACCCGTTCAGCTGAGCCGATCGACCGTTATTTCGCGCAGCACGCCGGCGAGCTGATGCTCGGCCAGAACCCCGATAGCAAGCAGGGCAAGGCCTTTACCGCCTACCTGATTGAACAGGGCTGGGACGCGGAAGCCGACGCCGATTTCAAGCGGGCCCGCAAATACCTTGAGGCGCTGGCCAAACGGCAAACCAACGTCCTCGGGTTCGCCGCGGGCACCAGGCGCTAACCACTCAGGAACTTCGGCAGTGCCAGCATTGCGCGGTAAGCCTTGACCCGCTTGTCCGCGGGCAGGGCGGCGAGAGTTTCATAGATCCGGTAGGAATAGCGACAGGTGCCTTTGGCGCCCTCGGCGTCGCCGCGGCGATAGGCCTTGGCAAAGGCCGGCATGACCTCGCTGGCAAAAGTGTCCAGCGCTTCCTTGCGGCTGGGCGGGGCTACCGCCGGGGCGCTGGCCAGCACACCGACCAGCAAGGCGTCTTCCTCGCGCTCGACCGCCAGCTTGCGCGGATCTGCGTTGCGAGCCTCGACCAACGATTCGCCGCCGCACAGCGGATAGCCCGCCTCGCGCTGTTCGCGGGCGATGCGGGCGTGGAAAGCGAGCATTGCATCGAGCTGTGGGTCGCTGGCGGACAGCAGCCGGGGCAAGGCCGCGTCGACCAGCCCGGTGCGCGCCGCGCTGATTGCGGCCTCCAGCGGGATCCCGCTGTTGGCCCACAGCCAGACCTCGTCCGCGGCTTGCCGATAGGCGTCGGGCAGGGTCCTGGCGCTCTGCTGCCACAAGCCAAGCTGGCCCAGCCGGGTCCGGATCGCAGCCTTGGAGATACCACTGGGGGGTAGCTCAACCTCGCCGGCCGATGCCTGGCGGGTGATGACCCGCGCCTCCAGCAGCTCCGCAGTGGTGGGCGTCCACATCTTCGAATTGGGCTGCTCCAGCACCTTGGCGATGAAAACCTGGTCGATCCCGGCCTGCTCATAGGCCAGCCGCAGGGTATCGTTGCCGTTGATCCCGAACACCAGCGTGGGCGAAAGCTTGCGCTCGGTCGCGCGGCGCACGCCCTTGGCCTGCCCGTCCTTGTCGATCACCACTGCCTGGTGGAACCCCAGCTTTGCCGCCGTACCGATCGCCCGGTCGCGCCCGGCAACGAAAACCTGGGTGCAGGCCGAGGCGCAGTAATATTCGACATAGGTGTCGAGTTTGCGCTTGCGTACCAGGGCTGCGATCAATCGCGCTTCGACGGTCAGCCCGCCGATCGACGCCAGGTAGACCCGCTCGACCTGCGGCGCGCCGAGCAGCACGGCATCGAACTTGAAGAAACTTCCCTGCGACAGAACGCCGATCAGATAAACCGTCTTGCCATCGGGCGAGAGGTACACTTCCGGGCCAGCCGCCTTGGCCGGCGGCGCGACAAGCGTCTGGACGGGAGCGGACGAGGCAGGCACCGCCGCCGCGCCGCTGCACGCCAGCACGGCACCGGCTAGGCCGAGGCCCCAGCGCCGCAAGACACTCATCGGTCCAGTTCCGCAAAACCCAGCCGCCGGGCCGAAGCCTCCAGCTGCTCCATCCGCCCCGGTGCCAGCCGGGCGGCGCGGGCCTGATAGACCGCGACCAGCTCCGCCCCGGCCTTGCCCGGACTGCCGCAATCGAAGGGGGGGGCAGGATCGTATTCGAGCGCGAGCTGGACCGCGCGGGCATGATCCTCGCCCGCGATCCGCGCCATCAGTGCCAAGGCAAAGTCGATCCCCGCAGTCACCCCGCCGCCGGTTGCGCGGTTGCGGTCGATCACATGGCGGGCATGGACTGGCTCGGCCCCGAACAGCGCCAGCTTGTCGTGCCAGGCCCAGTGCGTGGTGGCTTTGTAGCCTTTGAGCAGCCCAGCCGCGCCCAGCACCAGCGCACCGGTGCAGACGCTGGTCACCCATTGGGCGCTTTCGCCCACTTGCCGCACCCAATCGAGCGTGGCGGGATTGTCGATCACTTCGGCGATCCCCATCCCGCCGGGCACGCACAGCAGGTCGGCGCGCGGCACCTGGGCGAAAGTCGCGGTGGGCATGATCGCAAACCCGGCGTCGGTCGGCACCGGTTCGATCGCCTCCCAGACCAGATCCACTTTCGCATCGGGCAAGCGCGAGAGGAACTGCGCGGGGCCGGTCAGGTCCAGCTGGGTGACGCCCGGGAACAGCAGGAAAGCGATGTGCATCCCGGCACTATGACCAAATCAGATCGCGCTTCAACCTTGCTCCACGCGCGCGGCTGAAATAGCCATGCTTGAAAGAGGAGAGATCATGACTCGCTACGTCGGCGCCATCGACCAGGGGACCACCAGCACCCGCTTCATCGTCTTTGACCATCAGGGCCAGACGATCGCGGCCGATCAGGTGGAACACGCCCAGATCATGCCGCAACCCGGCTGGGTCGAGCACGATGCGGTTGAGATATGGGCCAATACGCAAAAGGTGATCGCCGGCGCGCTGGCCAAGGGCGGGCTGACCACGGCCGATCTGGCGGCAGTCGGCATCACCAACCAGCGCGAAACCACCGTGCTGTGGGACAAGGCCAGCGGCCAGCCGGTCCACAACGCGCTGGTCTGGATGGATACCCGCACCGCCGATCTGGTCGCCGCACATACGGCCGAGGGCGGGCAGGACCGGCTGCGCGGCAAGACCGGGCTGCCGCTCGCAACCTATTTTTCGGGGCTGAAGCTGCGCTGGTTGCTCGACAATGTCCCCGGGGCGCAGGCCCGGGCCGAGGCGGGCGAGCTGCTGTTCGGGACGATCGACACCTGGCTGGCGTGGCAGCTGACCGGGCTGCACATCACCGATGTCACCAATGCCTCGCGGACCCAGCTGATGGAACTGGAGAGCCTCGATTGGGATCCGGAGATCCTGAATCTGTTCAACATCCCTCGCGCCTGCCTGCCCGAAATCCGTTCGTCGAGCGAAGTTTACGGCCAGTGCAAGGGCGTGCTCGATGGCGTGCCGCTCGCCGGAATCCTGGGCGACCAGCAGGCCGCGCTGTTCGGGCAGGCCTGCCTGGCCCCGGGGGAGGCCAAGAACACCTATGGCACTGGCTGCTTCATGCTGATGAACACCGGGGAGAAGCCGTTTCCCTCCACCTCGGGCCTGCTCACCACCTTGGGTTACAAGCTGGGCGATGCGCCTGCGGTCTATGCCCTCGAAGGCTCGATCTCGATCGCGGGCGCGCTGGTCCAGTGGCTGCGCGACAACCTCGGGCTGGTCAGCAATGCGAGTGAGATCGAAGCGCTGGCCCGCAGCGTCGAGGACAACGGCGATGTCTATATCGTCCCGGCCTTCTCGGGCCTCTACGCCCCGCACTGGGACGACAAGGCGCGCGGGGTGATCGCCGGCCTCACCCGCTTTGCCACCAAAGCCCACTTCGCCCGCGCCGCGCTCGAGGCGGTCGCCTTCCAGACCCGCGAAGTGATCGACGCGATGACCCGCGATTCGGGCGTTGAGATCAGGGAACTGAGGACCGACGGCGGGATGGTGGTCAACGAACTGCTGATGCAGTTCCAGTCCGACATCCTCGGCGTGCCGGTGGTGCGGCCCAAGGTCATCGAAACCACCGCGCTGGGCGCAGCCTATGCCGCCGGGCTGGCGACAGGTTACTGGCAGTCAACCCAGGACATCACCGACAACTGGGGCGTCGACAAACGCTGGCAGCCGGGGATGGCGGAGGATCGGCGGGCTGCGCTCTATGCCAAGTGGAACAAGGCCGTGGCGCGCAGCAGGGACTGGGTGGATTAGGACGCGTGGCCAAAGCGTTCAGCATGACTGCGACCAACCGAACCCGCTCGGATATCCTTGCGCGGCTGGAACCCTACTGGAAGATGGAAGCGGCCAATGCAGTTCTTTTGCCTTCGATGATCGTGTTTCTAAGCGAAGGGCAACTTGGCTGGGTCAGTTTGGTGCCCAGGGCATCGATGGTCCTGCTGCTGGTCATTGGCGCGCTCTATTGGCGGGGAAAGGTTCGTCAGTTGAAGGGGCAGAGTACTGGCTTTTCTGGGTTGCTGCTGGCGATTGCCCGCTTGCAATGGCCTGCATTGATCCTCGTATTGGCCGGATGCATTGCTGCGCTGGCAGGGTGGTTTGGTACAGATCTGGCTCGCGGTCTGGCAGACCGAGTGGCGGCCACCGGATGCGCCACGCTCGCCGTGCTGGAGTATGTCAATTACTACCACCGCCAGCTCCAGCATTTTGACAACAAAGCCGATTTCAAGCGGATGCTGGCGGGAAAGGGCTTCCGCCAATCCTGGCTGGCGCGCGACCTGGCCGAGCTGCGCCGCCAGCGCTGATCACCGCATCAGCAAAATCGAGATCCAACGGTTCCGGGGGGCATTGGCCTATTATTTTCAATGATTTGACCGCAGGGCGTGGTCACTTCCCGAACTCGAGGTATCCAAAAGGATCGGATCGAGTAAGGAAGTGCAACTCTACTGTCGTTCAGGAGAAAAATTCCAAAGTCATCCGCATCGACTTGTGAGATAGTACTGCTGCAACCGAGTCGTTTGGCAAATGGGGAGTGCAGAACATGCCTTTCGATCCCAATTTCGATGGCTTCGTATCAGCTGAGACCTGCAAAGCCTACTACCGTCAGGATGGCGGTGAAAAAGTAAAGGGAAAGACCGGGGGCTTTCACTTGCTGTGGGGCGACGGGGTTTTCTTCGTGGACAACGCGGTCAGCGGCACCCGGCGCAAGATCCGGGCCCGCGGCCAGGTCGGGTGGATCGAGCAGGCCGATCTAGGCGGAACGCCGCTGCTCGAGGTCTATTTCATCGACGTTGGCCAAGGTGACGGATTGTTGATTCGCACCCCCGATTTCCGACACCTGATGCTTGATGGGGGTTACCCCCGAACTTCGCAGCCCAACGGCAAAAGCGCAGCTGATTTCATCGACTGGAAATTCAAGAAAGACTACCAAAGCGAAGCGATCGTGCTCGACGAGGTTGTCTCATCGCACATCGATTTCGATCACTATGGCGGCCTGGCCGATCTGTTGGCGATCACGCCTGACGATTCCGATGGCCTTGATTGCAAGCAGATCTCGGTCGAGCGCTTCTACCATTCGGGCCTGTCGCATTGGCAAGCATTTGGCGGCACACCAGCCGGGCTGGGGCCAACCGCCAGCTCCGGCGGCAAAAAATGGTTCACCCGGCTTTTGACCGATCGGGTCGGTGCAGTCGCGGCGACGACCGGAAGCGGACCTCAGTTAAAAGGCGCTTGGGGCAGTTTCATCCAATTGGCCACCACGATCAAAACGGCTGGCGGAGGTCTCGCCCCGATCGACCGACTGAGCCAGCAGACCGGCTGGCTTCCCGGGTATCCCCAAGGCGCGAATGTGGCCATCAGGGTCCTTGGTCCGATCGAAGGCAGCGTCAGCGGCCAGCCCGCCTTGCGCTGGCTCGATTCCAAGCCAAGCATCAATACCAATGGCACCAGCGTGCTGCTCAGGATAGATTTCGGACGCTGTCGGATCCTGCTGACAGGCGACCTTAACCAGAAGGCTCACCGCGCACTTCTGCAATTGCATGCTGGCAGCGAAACCGAATTCGCCTGCGATGTCGGAAAATGCTGCCATCACGGTTCAGAAGACGTCTCGTTCGAATTTCTCAGCCACATGAAGGCCGCCTGCACCGTGATCAGTTCAGGCGATCACGAGGGCAACGATCATCCACGGCCCCGGATCGTGGCCGCCTCTGGGCTGGCCGGCTTTGTCTCGATCAAGGAGGACCGGATCATGACGCCGCTGGTCTATTCGACCGAACTCGCGCGTTCAGTGGAATTTGGTCACCCGCAATCGGCTAAGGTCCAGATCGATCAGACCCTCCACAAATTCGGTCCGGACAAGCTCGATGATATCGACATGTCCTACAAGAAGGTCTCTTCCGGCGCGCTCCAGGGCAGCAACGAAGAGACCGACCTTGCGCGCAGCCTGCTAGTCCACAAGATTCTCTACGGGCTGGTCAATGTCCGCACCGACGGAACCACGATTCTTACCGCGACGATGAACGAGGGTGACCGGACTTTTTCGGTCAAGACCTTTGAGGCCCGATTCTGAGTGGCGACCGGTTAGCGCATTAACAAGATCGAAATCCGCCGGTTCCTCGGATCCTCCGGCTTGTCTCTGACCAGCGGTTCCCGGTCGGCCACGCCTTCGATCTTGCGGAAGCGGGCCTCGGCGATGCCGCGCTGCATCAGGGCCTGGCGGGTCGCCTCGGCACGGCCAGCCGAGAGCGACCAGTTGTTGGCGCCCAGACCGCCGTTCCACGGTAGCGCATCGGTATGGCCGCGGATCGACAGGCCGCCGAGTTCGCCGCTGAGCATCTCCGAAATCGCCGCCAGCAGTTGCGCCGCATCCGGGGTCAGCACGGTGGTGCCGAGCTGGAACATCGAGAAGTCGGCATCATCGACCAGGTCGATCCGGATCCCATCGCTGGTGTCGATCATCCGCACCTGCTTGGCGAGCTTGGCAAGGCGCTGGTTGGCGGCCATCTTCGAGGCCAGCTTTGCCTGCATCGACTTCATCTTCTTGATCTTCTCGGCACCCTCTTTGGGTCCGCCGGTGGTGTCGCGCGGGATCGTCATCGAGCGGGTGCCGGTCTGCCCGGCGCGGTTGGGATAGCTGTCGACATCGGTGATCGAGCTGCCCCCCAGCATGCCGTTGGACCCGGCGCTTTCCTGCTTGAGCTTGACCAGGGTCGGGGTGAAATAGTCGGCGATCCCCTTGCGCTGCTTCTCGTTGGTTGCGCCCAGCAGCCACAGCAGCAGGAAGAAGGCCATCATCGCGGTGACGAAGTCGGCATAGGCGACCTTCCAGGCGCCGCCGTGCTGCCCGCCGGCCACCACCGTCACTTTCTTGACGATGATCGGCGGCGGCTCGTTCTTGCCGCGCTGGGCCTTCTTGGCAGCCATGACCTAACGCCCGCGCAGTGCGTCGAGCAGTTCGCTGAGCCCCGGGCGGAAATCGTGGCCCAGGCCCGAACGCGCGCCTTCGACCACCAAGGGTTGCGGCCAGCCGTGGAGGCTGGCGATCACCACTTGTTTGACCGCGTGGAAGATCTGCTCGTCGGCCTCGATCACTTGCTTGAGCCGCCCGGCCATCGGCGCGACGATCCCGTAGGCCAGCAGCACCCCCATGAAGGTTCCGACCAGCGCCGAGCCGATCATCGCCCCCAGCACCGAGGGCGGCTTGTCGATCGAGCCCATGGTCTTGACCACGCCGAGCACCGCCGCGACGATCCCCAGCGCAGGCAGCGCATCGGCGAGGTTCTGCAAGGCATGCTGCGGCTCGTGGAATTCGTGGAAGATCTGCTTCAGCGCATTGTCCATCACTTCCTCGACCGCGTGGACTTCGAGCGTGCCCGAGGAGACCACGATCAGGGTCAGCGTGTCGCAGATCAGCGCGGTCAGCGGCTTGTTGGCCAGCAGCCGCGGGAATTCGGCGAAGATCGGCGAGTTCTGCGGTTCGGTGACATGGCTTTCCAGCGCCACCGGGCCTTCGGCGCGCAGCATTTTCATCAGCTTGGTGGTCAGGATGATCGCGTCGATGTGATCCTGCTTGGTGTGGCGGGGACCCTTGAAGACCTTCCCGAAACCGCCGCCGAAGGCCTTGATCCCGTGCATGTTGTTGCCGGTGACGATGGCGCCCGCGGCCGCGCCGCAGATGATCAGCATTTCGTGCGGGATCGCCTCCATGACAGGCCCCAGTGCCCCGCCGGTGAGGGCAAAGCCGCCGAAGACCATCACGATCAGGATCACCATACCGATTGCCGCGTACATTCTTACCCCCTGAAATCAAAAACTTGTGTGTCAACGCAGCATGTCGAACAGCGAGAGCGAGGCGAGCCGGGCGAAGCTGGCCTGGCTGGCCTCAAGCACGGTCATGGTCTGCTGGAGCTGCGAGACCGCCAGCGCGAGATCGGTGCCGCCGACTTCGGCCTCTTCCTCGGCGCGCAGCTGGCCCATCTGGGTAGCGCGTTCGGTGTTGAGGTCGATCCAGTTGAGCCGCGCGCCGACCACGGTCTGCTGGGTGGTGATCGCCTCCAGCCCCGTATCGAGCGCGCCCAGCGCATCGCGCGCGGCCTGGGCCGGATCGGGCACCGCACCTTTGAGCGCATCGCTGAGCACCTTGACCACCGCGAACAGATCGGTCGGTGAGCCGCCCAGGCTGAAGTTCAGGAATTCCGGCCCGGTCAGCCCGCGGGTCACGCTTTGTCCGTCGCCCAGCGGCAGGTCGCTGGCGGTCAGCGTGCCGACATAGAGCGGCACCCCGCCGGCCCCGATGCTGTAGGCATTGCCCGCACTATCGCCGCCGAACAAGGCGTGCCCGGCGCTGTCGCGGGTGTTGGCGAGGCGGACCATTTCGTCGCGAATCTGGTCAAGCTCGGTCGCGATTCCGGCGCGCTGGCCATTGGTCAGCACACCGTTGGCGGCCTGGGTGGCGAGCTCCTGGACCCGGATCAGGGACGCGGCGAAGGACGACAGCGCCTGGTCGGTCAGGGTCAGGTCGCTGCTGGCCCGCGCGGCCACTGCCTGGTCGATTTCGGCGAAACTGTCGGACCGGGTCAGCCTGCGCATCCGCGCCGCGGCGACCGGATCGTCCGATCCGGTGGTCAGCCGTTGGCCACTGCTGATCGCGGCCTGCAGCGCATCGGCGCGCGCGCGCAGCGCGGCCAGGTCCTGGTTGGACCGCTCGTAAAAGGCGCTGGTGCTGACAGTGGTCATGGCGTCTTTCCTTGGCCCTAGCGGATTGCCAGCAGGGTATCGAACATGTCGGAAGCGACCTGGATCGCCTTGCTGCTGGCCTGAAAGGCCTGTTGGTAACGCACCAGATTGACCGCCTCTTCGTCGAGGTTGACCCCGGCCTGGCTGTCGAGCGCGAGCCTGGCCGCGTCGGCGATCGAATCGAGCGTCTCGCTGGTCAGCTTGCGGCCTTGTGTGGCGCTGGCCACTTCGAACAGCAGCCCGCTGGCCTGGCCGGAAATATCGGCGGTGGAAAGCGCAGCGCGGATCGCGGTCAGGTTGGCCGGATCGCGGCTGCCGGCGGGCGAACCGGCCGGGGCGGTGGCCAGTTGCGCGCCGCTGTTGAGCGCCAGGGCGATTCCCGCCGCGCCGCTCCCGCTGAACAACGGTTGGCCCGGCGAGCCGTCGAGCGCAACGCCGCTGCCTTGCGCGGCATTGGCGGTGGCGATCAGTGCATCCGCGACCGCGTCGAGGCGGGCCTTGGTGTCGCGAACCATCACCAGCCCCTGCGCGGCCGCGGCCAGCGAACCCGATGACAGCGTCACCGGACTGGCCCCCAGCGTGAACGAAAGCGTCCCATCACCTGCGGTCGCCGAAGCCAGCGTGGCGGACGTGTTGCCGCTGACCAGCGTCGGTCCCGAGGCGCCGCCGATCCGCACAGTCACGGTCTGGTCGGCGGCAAAGCTGGCCGAGACATCGGCCTGGCCCGACAGGTTCTGGAGCAGTGCATCGCGCCGGTCGAGCAGCGAAACCTGGTCGCTGCTGCCAGGCGTGGCGCGGGCCAGATGGACGTTGAGCTGGGCCAGCTGCTGGGCAAAGAGGTTGACTTGGCCCACCCCGGAAGCGGCATCGAATTGCAGCCCGGTGGCGACAGTATCGAGCCCGTTCGCAGCGATGTTGAAGGTCTTGGTCAGGGTTCGCGCATCTTCCAGCACCGCGGTGCGCAGCGAAGGATCGACCGGATCGGTCGCCAGGCGTTGCAGGGCACCTTCGAACTGGGTCAGCGCCGGAAAGATCCGCGCCTGTTCCAGCGCAGCTTCGACATTCTGCCAGGTCTTGAGCTCATCGCCTGCGCGGGTGGCATCGCCGCTGGTGCGGCGCACTTCAGCCTGGCGAAACATATCGGCGTTGCGCTGCAATCCGTCGATCCTGACGCCTGAGAGCGAGAGATCGCCGATCCGGCCATAGCCGCCGGCCAGCGCCACTTCGCTCTGGCGGAGCGTGCGGCGCACATAGCCCTGGGTCGAGGCATTGGCGATGTTCTGGCTGGTCACATCGAGCCCGGCGCGCGCCGCGCGCACCCCGCTGGCGGCGATGTTGAGGAGATCGGAGGACATGGTCTATGGCCTCCCGGGCTGATTTGGCCAACGGGGGGCTTCGACAGGCTCAGCCTGAGCGGGTCTCAAGTTTGTGCCAACACCCACGCCCGCTCCGGCTGAGCTTGTCGGGCCGGAGGCGGCCGAAGGCCAACCCCCCGCGCCCAGCTGCACAGCCAGGTGGCCCTCGATCAGCTTGCCCAGCCCGAACGAGCCCTGCTGCGCCGCCAGATCGGCGAAATGCTCGTCCTGCATCTGGCGGAAGGTATCGAGCCCCTGTCCGCCCAGCAGATCGCCGCCGAAGTCACTCTTGCGCGCGGCGGCCAGCATCTGGCGCACGAAGATCGCTTCGAACTGCTGCGCCGCCTTGGCCAGCTGATCGCGGTTGGTGCCGTGGCTTTGCGGGAGGCTGCCGGTGGCCAGCAGGGGAGAACTGATCGCGTTCATATCACTTCGATCTCCGCCTTGAGTGCACCGGCCTGTTTCAGCGCCTCGAGGATCGCGACCAGATCCGATGGTCCGACCCCCAAGAGGTTCAGCGCATCGACCAGCTTGGCCAGCGATGCGCCGGGTCGCAGCAGCATCACCTTGCGGCCATCCTCTTCGACGCTGAGCTTGCTGTCTTCCTGAACGGCAGTCTGGCCGCGGCTTAAAGGGGCGGGTTGGATAACTTGCGGGCTTTCGTCGACTCGCACGGTCAATTTGCCGTGGCTGATCGCCGCCGGGTAAAGCCTGACCGCCGAATTGATCACCACGGTGCCGGTACGGCTGTTAACCACCACTTTGGCCGGGGATTCTGCCGGGGTGACCTCGATCATCTCGATTCCGGCCATCATGCTGGCGCGGTCGTTGGTTCCGGCCGGCAGGCGCAGCGCCAGGGTGATCCCGTCGTCGATCGTTGCGGTGCCTGGCCAGTGCCGGTTGATCGCATCACGGACCCGCGTGGCGGTCAGGAAATCGGCCTGGAACAGGTTCCAGCGCAGCACTTCGGACGCATCGAATCCGGTCGCGACGCTGCGTTCCACGCTGGCACCATCGGCGATCCGGCCGACCGTGGGGACATTCACCGTCAGTTTCGATCCATCGGCGCCCGAAATGCCCAGCCCGCCCACCGCCAGGTTGCCCTGGGCCATGGCATAGACCTGGCCATCGGCACCATAGAGCGGGGTCATGATCAAGGCCCCGCCGCGCAGTGACTTGGCCTTGCCGAGCGCGGAGACGGTCACGTCGATCCGCTGGCCGGGCTTGGAAAAGGCCGGCAGGTCGGCGGTGACGATCACCGCCGCGGCGTTCTTGAGCGCCGGGTTGACCCCGGGCGGCAATTGCACCCCGACCCGGCCCGAAACCCCCCGCATCCCTTGGGTGAGGTATTCCAGACTGTCATCGCCGGTGCCAGGCAAGCCGACCACGATGCCATAACCGGTCAACTGGTTGGTCCGCACCCCCTGGAACGCGCCGAGGTCGCGGATGCGCTCGGCATGAGCGGGAAGCGGGGTGAGGAGAAACACTGCAATCAAAAGCAGCCTAAAAAGCCCCTCCCCTTCAGG
>JANPMA010000199.1:0-5782 GCA_031422595.1 Novosphingobium sp.
ACAGCCGCCACCCGCTGTCGCGCGCCTTGGTTGAGGCACTGGTGGCGCGCGGGGTGAAAGCAGCCGAGATCACCCAGGTGAACGAAGAAGCAGGGCAGGGCGTTTCCGGCCTGTGGCAGGGCCGCAAGGTTCAGCTTCGCCGCCCGGAAGCTGCCAGCGGGATTGCCACCACGCTCGATATCGAAGGCCAGCCGGCCTGGTTGCTGCCCTTTGCAGATCGGCTCCGCCCCGGTGCAAACGAAGCTCTGGCCGAGTTGCGCAGACTTGGGATCGAAGTGTCGATCCTCTCGGGCGACAATGCCGCCGCGGTCGCCGATGTCGCGCGCGAGACCGGCCTCGCCGGGCAGGGCTGCGCTTCGCCGCTGGACAAACAGCAGGCAATCGCGCGGCTGCAGGATTCCGGGCACAAAGTGCTGATGGCCGGCGACGGGCTCAACGATGGTCCGGCCTTGTCCGCCGCCAATGCCTCGATTGCGCCGGGCAGCGCCAGCGATGTCGGGCGGCATGCCGCCGACCTGGTTTTCCTGGGCGAATCGCTTGAAGCGATTCCCGTGGCGGTGCGCGCCGCGCGGCGGACCATGCGGGTGGTGAAGCAGAACTTCATCATGGCAATCGGTTACAACCTGCTGGCGGTGCCGCTGGCGATGGCTGGCCTCATCACCCCGCTGCTGGCGGCGGTGGCGATGTCGACCAGTTCGTTGCTGGTGATTGGCAATTCGCTGCGGCTGGGCGGAGCTGCCAGATGAACGGCCTGGCGGTCCTGATCCCGGTCGCGCTGGGGCTGGGGCTGTTCGGGCTGGTGGCGTTCTTCTGGGCGCTGAAGCGCGGTCAGTTCGAGGATCTGGACGGCGCGGCGGCGCGGATCCTGATCGACGATGAGGATGAACCGGCATGAAGCCCTTGCCAAATTTGAGCCTGCGCAATGAAATTGCCCGCCAGAGCCGCATAACCGGGCACAATGTGGACCTATCACCCCGAACTGCTTGAAACGCCGGTGCCGCGCTACACCAGCTTTCCGACCGCTGCCAAGTTCAAGAACGATCTGGGTGCTGCCGATGCCGATGCTGCGCTGCGCGCGGCAACGGGCGATCTGTCGCTCTATCTGCACATCCCGTTCTGCGAGAAGATCTGCTGGTACTGCGGCTGCAACACCGGCGCGGCGAACAAGCCGCAGCGGCTCTCAAGCTACCTCGATGCGCTCCACCGCGAGGTCGCGATCACCGGGGTGCGGCTGGACAGCCGCGCATCGGTAGGCCGCGTCGCCTTTGGCGGGGGCAGCCCCAACGCGATCAGCCCGATCGATTTCCTGCGGCTGATCGACGCGCTGACGCTGCACATGCCGCTCGACAATCCCGATTGGTCGGTCGAACTCGATCCGCGCACACTCAGCCCCGAATGGGGCCAGGTGCTGGGCGCGATCGGGGTGCGATATGCCAGTCTGGGGGTGCAGACTTTCGATCCTGCCTTGCAAGCCGCGATCGGGCGGATCCAGCCCGATGCCGACCTGGCCCGCGCGGTCGACCTGCTGCGCGAAAACGGGATTTCCTCGCTCAACTTTGATCTGATCTACGGCCTGCCGGGCCAGACCCTGGTCGAGCTTGAGGCCACGCTCGAACGCTCGGTCGAGCTGGGCGCTGACCGGATCGCACTGTTCGGGTATGCCCACGTGCCGCATATGGTGCCGCGTCAGCGCCGGATCGACGCCAGCAACTTGCCCGGCCAGGCCGAGCGGTTTGCCATGGCCGAGTTCGGCTATCGGCTACTGACCGGCGCTGGCTATGTCCCGGTGGGCTTCGATCACTTTGCCAAGCCGGACGATCCGCTGGGCCAGGCCGTGCGGCGCTCAACGCTGCGGCGCAATTTCCAGGGTTTTACCGATGACCAGGCCGAAGTGCTGGTGGGCCTTGGCGCCTCGGCGATCGGCTGCTTTCCCGATCTGCTGGTCCAGAACGAGAAGAACGCCGGGCGATACCGGATGCTGCTTTCGCAAGACAAGCTGCCCGCCGCCCAGGGCATGCGCCGCAGCCGTGACGATCAGTGCCGCGGGGCGGTGATCGAAGCCTTGCTGTGCCACAGCGCCGCCAGCCTCGATCCCGATCTGCTGGCCGATGAGGGGGCAAGGCTGATGCCGTTCATTCAGCGCGGGTTGGCCAGCCTTGTTGGCGACATGCTGACCATCGCGCCCGAAGGCCTGCCCTATGCCCGCACTATCGCGGCGCTGTTCGATCCCCATCGCCAGGATAGTGCACGCCGGTTCAGCTCGGCGGTGTAGTTCCTCCCCGGCACGGGGAGGGGGACCATGCGAAGCATGGTGGAGGAGTACGCGCGGTGATCGCAACCTCGCCGGCAAGCTCCCCGCGCAGTCCTTCGATGTCGGGATCACTCGCCCGTACCCCTCCACCATGCCGCTGCGCGTCATGGCCCCCCTCCCCGTGCCGGGGAGGAACAAAAAAGGAGAGCGGCCATCACGTGACTGGCCGCTCCAGGTGGGGAGAACTGTGAATTTGGTGTGGGGCGCTCTTGCCCCTCGAATGGGAGAATGACCGGTTGCAGAGAGCAATGCCTTGATCGGGATCAAACTTGCGCAATTTCGCTTGATTGGCGGGCGCTGCTCGGCTCTTGATCGGCTGCACACAGAGCCAGGCGAGGAATATTGTGACAGAGCTGAGCATGCAGGGGCGGGTGGCCCTGATCACCGGGGCATCATCGGGGTTTGGCGCACACTTCGCACGGCTGTTCGTAAGGCATGGCGCGAAAGTGGTGATCGGAGCGCGGCGGGCGGACCGGCTGGCCGATCTGGCGGCCGAACTGGGCGACGCGGCATTGGCAGTTTCGATGGACGTGACCGACGAGGCCTCGATCGTTGCCGCCTACGATGCCGCCGAAGCGAAGTGGGGCACCGTCGATACGGTCGTGGCCAATGCCGGGATCGCGATAGCCGGGCGCTCGATCGACCTGCCGCTGGCCGATGTGGCCAATGTTGTGAACACCAATTTTGTCGGGCTCTACCTGACCGCGCGCGAAGGGGCGCGGCGAATGATCGCCGCGGGCTTTAAGGCGCATGGGCGCGGGCGGGTGGTGCTGATCGGATCGATCACCGCCGAGCTGACCGGGCAGGGCGATGCCGCCTATGCCGCAACCAAGGCCGGCGTTGCGCACCTGGGCCGCCAGTTCGCGCGCGAATGGGTGCGTGCCGGGATCAACGTCAACACCATCCAGCCCGGTTATGTCCGCACCGAGATCGACGGCGACTGGTTCGACAGCGAACACGGCAAGGCCCAGATCGCTGCCTTCCACCGCAAACGAATGTGCCCGATCGAAGCGCTCGACGCGCCGCTGTTGCTGTTCGCCTCGGATGCTTCGGCGCATATCACCGGATCGGTGCTGACCGTTGACGATGGGCAGGTGCTGTGATGACCCTTCGACAGGCTCAGGGCGAGCGGGAAGTGGCAGACAACACCCCGGTGATCATCGGGGTCGGGCAGGTGTCCGAGCGGATCGGTGAGTCAGGTTATTCAGAACGCTCGCCGATGGATCTGGCTGCGGCCGCGCTCAAGCAGGCCTTTGCCGATGCCCATGCCCGGCGCAGTCTGCCCCAGGCGCTCGATACGCTGGTGGCAGTGCGTCAGTTCGAACAGTCTGCGACCCGCTATGCCGCGCCGTTCGGCCATGCGGACAACCCGCCCCTGGCGATTGCGCGCCGCGTTGGGGCCCATCCCCAGCGCGCCATTCATGAGGTTGTGGGCGGCGACCGGCCGCAGCGACTGATTGGCGAGCTGGCGGCGGAGATTGCCGCAGGCCGTTCGAAAGTTGCCGCGCTGGCCGGGGCCGAGGCGCTGTCCACGGTGCGCGCGCTGCTGGCCCGCGGTGAGACCCGTGACTGGAGCGAGCACCGGCGGGGCGAGAGCGAAGATCGCGGTTTTGGCGTGGAAGGAGAGCTCGCCGAGGTCTACAGGCCGCTTAAGGAAAAGTACTTTGCCGAACCGCTTGAGGATCGCGGGCCAAGCTATGGCAAGATCGTCGATCTGACGGCGCTGCGTCACGGGATCGCCGCACCGATCGGCGGCTATGCCCTGGCCGAGAATGTGCGGCGTGAGCGCTTGGGGCTGAGCCTTGATGAGTACCGGATGGAGATCGGCAAGCTGTTTGCGCCTTTTACCCGCGTGGCCGCTGCCAATCCGCACAGCGCTGCGCCGACCGTGCGCAGCGCTGAGGAACTGGCCGTTCTGACCGAGCGTAATCGCCTGGTGGCCGAGCCCTATAGCCGCCTGGTGGTATCGCGCGATCAGGTCAACCAGGGCGCGGCCGTGGTGCTGGCCAGCGCCGGCGAGGCGCGGCGGCTCGGGGTGCCCGAGGAGCGCTGGGTGCACATCCACGGCGTCGCCGACTGCGCCGAACCCACGCTGCTCAGCCGGGCCAGTATGGAACAGAGCCCGGCGGCAGTTTCGGCGATCTCAACTGCACTTGAGGTTGCTGGAACCAGTTGGCAATCGTTGCACGCGGTTGATCTCTATTCATGCTTTGCGCTTCCGGTGTTTAATCTGATCGAAGCCTTCGCGCTCGATCAGAACGACCCGCGCGGCTGGACCTTGACCGGCGGCTTGCCGTTCTTCGGTGGGGCAGGGAACAACTATGCCGCCCATGCCATCGCCGAAGCGGTGGCGCGCTGCCGCGCCGCGCCGGGCAGCCTGGCCATGGTCGGAGCGAACGGCGGCTATATGAGTAAGTACGCCGCCGGAATCTATTCAACCGCGCCGGCCGACTGGTCGCAATCGCGCTGGCACAGCCTGGACAAAATCAAACCGCAGTTTGGCGTGCTCGATGCCCATGACGGTGAGGCCGTGGCCGAAGGCTTTACGATCCAGCCGGGCAAGCACGGCGAGGTGGCGACACTGGCGGCGCGGGCTGGCGATGCGCGGGTACTGGCCAATTCGAACGATCCCGCGATCTGCGCCGAACTGCGCGCCCGCAAGGTCAACGGTCGCCCGGTCCGGATCGAGGAGGGCGAAGGCGGGGTGAACCGGTTCTGGTTCCTTTGAGCTACTTGCCCGCCGCCAGCTCCGCCAGCATCGTCGAGGTCAGCACTTGTGGCAACTGCCGTCCCGGGCCGCCGCCCGCCGGATACCACATGTAGAGCGGCACCCCCGCTGCGCCCTGCGCGGTTAGGAACCGTGAGATCGCCGCATCGCGCCGGGTCCAGTCGCCGCGCAGCACCACCACGCCGGCCTTGTCGAACGCAGCCCTGGTGTCCTCGCGCTCGATCGCGGCTTTTTCGTTGACCTTGCAGGTCAGGCACCAGTCGGCGGTCATGTAGACGAACACCGGCTTGCCGGAAGCTCGGGCCTTGGCGAGATCGGTTTCGCTGAAAGGCTTGGCATTGAGTAGCCCGGCATCCGCCGCGCCGCCCTCACGCACCATGCCCGGCAGGCCCAGTGCAAAGGCCGCGCCCAGCAGACCAAGCGCCCCCCAGACCGGCAGCCCGCCCGCCAGGCCGTGCTTCTGGCGGCGGCCCAGCACCACCAGTACAGCGAGCAGGATCAGCACCAGCAGCCCTGCGGTCAACGCAAAGCCATTGCCGCCCAGTCGGCCTGCCAGCCAGACCAGCGCCAGCGCGGTCAGGCCCATCGGCAGCGCCATGGCCAGCTTGAAGCGGTTCATCCACGCGCCCGGCTTGGGCAGCCGCCGCCGCAGCGCGGGGACGCAGGCGAGCGCGAAGAACGGCAGTGCCAGCCCCAGCCCGAGCATGCCGAACAAGGCCAGCGCCTGGCTCACCGGCAACAGC
>JANPMA010000200.1:0-5090 GCA_031422595.1 Novosphingobium sp.
GTCGGGAACCTTGCTGGAAAGCGAGCGCGACCTTGACCCGCTCCCCCCGACAATTGCCTATTCGCCGCTGGGCAATGTGCTGGGCACCACCAGTGGCGAGATCGACCCGGCGTTGAGCCTGCTGGTTGGCCAGACCGTTACCGTCGCCGGCATCCCGACCGGCAATTCGAACCCGACTCTGGCGCAATTTGCCGCCACTGCCGGTCAGGCCAATCCCACCGACCTGGCGCGGTACCGCACGCTACGCGGGCGTTCGCGCCCCTCCGAAGTCGGCCTTACCGCCAGCAAGGAACTCAGCCCGTGGCTTTCGGTTGCCTTCAACGGGCGGCTTGGCTGGACCTCGGATCGGCGCATCAACGGGCTGCCCTCGGCGCGGTTCCTGCTGCCGGTGGGCCATCCCAATTCGCCGTTCTCGCGCAATGTGGCGCTGGCCTACAACGATCCCTCGCGGCCGTTCACCTCGCCAAGTGAGGGCAGCAACGCCTCACTTCAGGTCATTTTCAACGCAACGTTTGGCGAATGGCGCGCAACGCTCTCCTCGAAATACGATGAACGCGCGCGCAGCTATTCCTACGATGTGACCGGCGCGATTTCAGGCGGATTGATCACCATCGGCGCTGGAACCAATCCCTTTGCCTCCAGCCCGGCGGGGCTGATCCCGGTATCGACCACGCTGACCCGGACCGCCACGACCACCCGCGACGTTCAGGCCGATATCGAAGGGCCGCTGGTCAATCTTCCGGCCGGGCCGCTGCGGCTGCGCGCCGGGGCGGGAGGCACCTGGCTGGCGCTCGACGGGGCAAGCACCAACACGCTCAACAACCGGAACTTCCGGCGCCACGAATTCGAAGCCCGCGGCGGGCTCTCGATCCCCTTGACGGGCAATTCCGACGGCTCCCCCGGCGGGATCGGGCAGAGCGAATTCAGCATCGATGTGGCCCGTTCTGACCTGGGCAGCCAGGGCGAGGCCAACAGCCTGGCCATGGCGTTGACCTGGCAGCCGGTGCCCTGGCTGCGCCTGACGGCGAGCCAAAACGAGGAATCGATCGCGCCCGCGCCCGAACTGCTGGCATCGCCCAGCATCACCACGCCCAATGTCCGTTATTTCGATCCGGTCACCGGCCAGACCGTCGAAGTGACCCTGATCAGCGGCAGCAGCGGGGCGCTGGGCAACGAGCATCGCCGGCTGCGCCGTGTCTCGCTCAATGCCAAGCCCTGGGCGGCTTACAATCTGCAGCTCAACGCCGATTTCCTGGTCACTGACCTGCGCGACCAGGCCGGGCCGCTGCCCTTGCCTACGCCTGCGGTTGTGGCAGCCTTCCCGGGCCGGTTCGTGCGCGACAGCAATGGCTTGCTGGTACTGGTCGATGCCACCACGGTCAATTTCGAGCGCCAGCACAGCAGCGAGCTGCGCACCGGGATCAGCTTTGGCGTGCCGCTCTCGGCCAAGCCGGCGGCCGGCACGCGCGGGCCCGATGGCAAGCCGCTCAAGCGGTCAAAATCGCGGCCGATGTTGCAGGTCAACGCCTCGTTCACCCATGTCTTCACCAGCACGACCACGATCCGTTCAGCCTTGGGCGAGGTCGATCTGCTGGCCGGCGGTGCGATTGGCCTGGGTGGCAGCCGCGCCCGCAACGGTGCCGATGGCAGCGTAGCGATCAGCGATCGCGGCGTCGGGATCCGGGCCGGCGTCAACTGGCGCGGGCCGAGCACCCTGGTCACCGGCACCGCGCTGGCGCCCGACCGGCTGCAGTTCGATTCGTTCACCCGGTTCGATCTGCGAATGTTTGCCGATGCCGCGCAGCTGTTTGGCGCCAACCCCGTCACCCGGGGGCTGCGCGTGACCGTGACCGTCGACAATCTGCTGGGCAAGCGCCAGCAGGTCAGCAACCTCGCCGGGATTACCCCGCTGGGCTACCAGCCGATCTATCGCGACCCGCTTGGGCGCCTGATCTCGGTGGAATTGCGCAAGGTTTTCTAGAGAGTTAGCCCCGCTGTTTGATGGCAATCTGGCGGGCAACAAGCCTGCGCGCGCAGGCCTGATTGGCCGTCCGGGCCATGGAATGGTCACAAGCAGCCCGCACCAGTTCAATCGTCATTTCGCCTCGCCGGTGCAAGGCATTGAATTTCATTGATTAGCTCCCCGCCGCAGGGGCCTCACCAACCGCTCCATCGGCGGGACAGGCCAAATCTGACCTCAATTGGGACGCCTCTCGGGCTACGGGTTGCACCGATTGGTTAATGCCTTGAGCCAGGCCGCGTTAACCACCCAAGAATTTGACACTGCTGACAAAATTGACCAACCAATTGCTTCACTTGCCAAGATCAGGCCCCATATCGCGCAAATCCGGGCGTGTCCGGAAGGCAACAATCGCGCAGATTCGTGCTTTCGCAAGGGCTTGGTGGTTTCCGGATTGAGTTAACGTGCTTGCTGCAAGCCAGTATGCGTGATTTATTGGCTTCGACGGTCAGATTCTCTCCAACGAGTCGCTTCCGATTTGAAGCAGAGAAATTCCGACCACTAAAACTGGGCCGCAGGACATCTAGTTCGTTTCAATTCCGTCGTCAGGCGGAAGTGAGACCGACATGCCTGCGACTTTCTTGTGCGCTGAGCCAACCCACGGGTGGCTAGACGTCGAAGGTGATGGCAGATGGACTACGAAGGCAAGATCGAGACCGCAACTGACCACTCGATGGGCGATGCCGCCCTCGGCCGAGCGGCTGGTGACCTCATGGGAATGGCGCAGGCCAGCACCAGCATTGCAAGCGCAACGCTCGTCCCGGATGCCAACAATACGGTAGTCCTTCCCGAAGGCGCCACGCTTGACAATATCAGCGTGCGCGGTCGCGATCTGGTCATCGTGCTTGACGATGGCCGCACCTACATCATTCCCGATGGCGCGGTGTTTGTCCCGCAGATCGTCTCGCAGGGCGTAGCGGTTCCGCCGCTCAACCTTGCCGCGCTGCTGATCGGCAATGAGCCTGAGCCCGCGGCCGGTGCCGTGCGCAGCTCTGGCGGCAATTTCGAAGTGCCGGTCGATCCGCTCCAGGATGCCTACAACCTGGGCAATCTGCTGCCCTACACCGAACTCGCATTCCCCGAAGCCAGAGAGCGCGAGCTCTTCCCGATCATCGACCGTAAACCATTCACCACACCCAATCCGGATATCCGGCTCGATGACGATGCACTGGCCGGCGGCAACGCGGGCGGCACCGGCGACGATCCCGATTCGGTTCAGGCCACGGGCACGCTTTCCGGCCATGGCGGCGACGGCGCGCTGACCTATGCGGTCTCGACCACCGGGGCTCCGGCAGGTTTCAGCTATGTTGCCAATGGCACCGGGATCAATGTGTTCCAGGGCGCGACCCTGGTGATGCAGATCACGCTCAACACCGCGACCGGTGCCTACACCGTGACCCAGGTTGCCCCGATCCAGCATGCTGCGGGCGGGAACGAGAACAACCAGGTCTTCACCCTGAACTACACTGTCACTGACGCCGATGGCGACGTGGCACCCGGCACCGTCAACATCGATGTCGACGACGATTCCCCGGTAGCCGCCAACGACACCGACACTGTGGCTGCGGGCACCTATGGCCCGGAAACCGGCAACGTCCTGTCAGGCGCAGGAACGACCAGCGGCGCCGCAGGCGCTGACCGGATCGGCGCCGACGGCGCTGCTGCAGGCGGCGCGGTAACCGCAGTCACCGGCACAGCGGCCGGCACGATCGGCGCGGCGACTGCAGGCCAGTACGGCACGCTCACGCTGGGCGCTGACGGCACCTACAGCTATGTCCGCAATGCCGGGACCCCCGGCGGTGTGGCCGATGTGTTCACGTACACCATCACCGACCGCGACGGCGATTCCACCACTGCAACGCTGACCATCAACATTGGCGATGCGCAGCCGGTGACCGGCCAGAACGTTACCGTTCGGCTCGACGACGATGCGCTGGCGGGCGGCAACCCCGGCGGCACCGGCGACGATGTTAATGCTGCCAACCTGACCGGCACTCTGGCTGCCTCGGGCGGCGACGGGCCGCTGAGCTGGGCGCTTTCCACCTCGGGCGCGCCGGCCGGCTTCACTTATGTTGCCAATGGCACCGGGATCAATGTGTTCCAGGGCGCTACCCTGGTGATGCAGGTCACGCTCAACACCGCGACCGGTGCCTACACCGTCACTCAGGTTGCTCCGATCCAGCATGCTGCGGGCGCGGACGAAAACAACCAGGCCTTCACCCTGAACTACACCGTCACCGACCGTGACGGCGATACGGCAGGCGGCACGCTGGCGGTCAATGTCGACGACGACACTCCGGTTGCAGCGAACGACACCGACACTTTGGCTTCGGGCACCTATGGCCCCGAGGCCGGCAATGTCCTGACCGGCGCTGGCACCACCAGCGGTGCGGCGGGCGCGGATTCGATTGGCGCAGACGGCGCTGCTGCAGGCGGCGCGGTCACGGCGGTCACCGGCGCGGCGGCTGGCACAATCGGCGGTTCGACGACCGGAACCTACGGTACGCTGACGCTCAACGCTGACGGCAGCTACAGCTATGTCCGCAACGCCGGCACCTCCGGCGGGGTCAGCGACGTGTTCACTTACACGATCACGGATCGCGACGGCGACACGACGACTGCAACCCTGACAATCGCCATCGAAGATGCGCGTCCGATCACTGGGGCCAATGGCGCGGTGCAGCTTGACGACGACGCGCTGGCCGGCGGCAATCCCGGCGGCACCGGCGACGATCCCGATGCGGTCAACGTCACTGGCACCCTTGCAGGTTCGGGCGGCGACGGCCCGCTGACCTGGCAGGCGGTTTCGTTCACTTCGCCGATCGGGTTCACCCCGACGCTGGTCAACCCGGGGCTGATCGAGGTCCGCCAGGGCACGACTTTGGTGTTCACCATCGCCTTCAACACCGCGACCGGTGCCTACACGGTCACCCAGAACGCGGCGATCGACCACACCGCGCTGGGCGACGAGAACAACTCGGGCTTCAGCTTGGGCTACAGTGTCACCGATGCGGACGGCGACAGCGCCGGCGGCTCGCTCGCGATCAACATCGACGACGACACCCCGGTG
>JANPMA010000201.1:0-3832 GCA_031422595.1 Novosphingobium sp.
CATGCGCGAGGAAGCCGGCGGGCTGTTGCTCGGCCCCTACGAAGTGGGCGCGCCGGCCTGCTACGTCGATGGCCCGGCGGCCAACAGCGAATACGAGCTGTTCCCCGATGCGCTCGACCGGCTGATGCCCTACATCGAAACTGCGATTACCCGGGTGCCCGCGTTCGGCGAAGTTGGCGTCAAGAAGGTCTACAACGGCGCGATCGCTTATTGCCCTGATGGCTCGCCGATCGTCGGCCCGGCCTGGGACAGGAAGAATTTCTGGCTTAACGAAGGCCATTCGTTCGGGATTACCGCCGCGGGCGGGGCCGGGTGGCAGCTGGCGCATTGGATCGTCGAGGGCGAGCCCAGCGTCGACATGATGGGCGTCGATCCGCGCCGCTTCGGCGACTATGCCGGCGAAGGCTATCTGATCGAGAAAAACGAAGAGGCCTACGCCAAGGTCTTCACCGTCCACTATCCCGACGAAGAGCGCGAAGCCGCCCGGCCGCTGCGCCAGACGCCATGCTACGGCCGGATGAAGGATTTGGGCGCAGTATTCGGCTCGGTCTACGGGTGGGAACGCCCCAACTGGTTCGCGCCCAAAGGCTATGAACTGAGCGATGCCGATCTCGATCGGCCCGATGTGCTGCTCAACCACAACTACCCAGATGTTGCAGGCGAGCCGATCCGCGAGAAGTGGTCGTTCCGCCGCTCCAACTATTTCGAGCATGTCGGCGCCGAATGCCGCCATGTGACCGAGAAGGTTGGCCTGCAGGACATGAGCGCCTTCGCCAAGTGCCGGATCAGCGGTCCGGGTGCGCAAGAGTGGCTAAGCGGCCTGCTGACCAATGCCGTGCCCAAGAAGATCGGCCGGGTGACCCTGTCCTACCTGCTGACAGCCAAGGGCGGGGTGCGCGCCGAGTTCACCGTCTACAAGTCAGCGCCGCAGGAATACTTCCTTGTCTCGGCCGGTGCCTATGAGCGCCACGACCAGGACTACCTCAAGAAGGCGCTGCCTAGCGATGGCTCGGTCACTTTCGAACGCCTGACCACCTCGATGGGTGTGCTGGTGCTGGCTGGGCCGCGCAGCCGCGACGTGCTGGCCAAGCTGACCCGCGCCGACCTTTCGAACGAGGCCTTCCCCTGGCTCACCGGCCAGCGGATCTCGATCGGCGCGGCCCCGGTCGATGCGCTGAGGGTCAATTTCATCGGCGAGCTCGGCTGGGAAATCCACCACCCGATTGAGATGCAGAATTACATCTTCGACAAGCTGATGGAGGCTGGCGCCGAATTCGATATCAAGCCGTTCGGAATCAAGGCGATGACCCTGATGGCGCTGGAAAAGAGCTACAAGCTGATCCCGCGCGAGCTGTCGATCGAATACAACGCCTATGAGATCGGGCTCGACCGGTTCATCAGTCTCAAGAAGCCCGGTTTCCACGGCAAGGACGGTTTGCTGGCCGGCAAGGAAGCGGGCCTGGGCTGGCAACTGGTAACGATGGAAGTCATAGGCGTGACCGATGCCGACGCGCGCGGCAGCGAGGCGATCTACCTCGGCGACGAACTGGTCGGCCGCGCCACCTCGGGCGGTTATGGCTGGCGCTGCGGCAAGAGCCTCGCCCTCGCCATGCTGCGCCCTCAGTACGCGGCGGTCGGGACCGAGCTGGAAATCTCGATCCTGGGTGAGCGTTACAGGGCAGTGGTAATCCCGGACAGCCCGTTCGATCCGGACAACAACGCGCTGAGGGCTTGAGGCTGTGGTTTTGGATTCGAGATTGAGCCGCTTTTCCCCCCTCCCCATTGGGGAGGGGTCGGGGGTGGGGGCTCCACGCCGGCGACGACGCGAGGCCTGGCGGCCTCGCTCCCCCACCCCTAACCCCTCCCCGGCGGGGAGGGGGATTCGTACGCTGAATCGAGCAATTGTGGAGAATCTTTCGTGATCCGCTTTTCCGCTTTCAGCCTGTTCGCCAAAGCGCTCGGCGCGCACAAGAGCTGGCCCGAACTGTGGCCCGATGCGAGCCCCAAGCCGAGCTATGACGCGATCATCGTCGGCGCGGGCGGGCATGGGCTGGGCGCGGCCTATTACCTCGCCAAGAAGTACGGGATCACCAATGTCGCGGTGATCGAGAAGGGCTGGCTGGGCGGCGGCAACACCGGGCGCAACACCACCATTGTGCGCTCGAACTACCTCTATGACGAGAGCGCGCACCTCTACGATCACGCGGTCAAGCTGTGGGACGGGCTCAGCCAGGAGCTCAACTTCAACGTGATGTATTCCAAGCGCGGGGTGATGATGCTCGCGCACAATGTCCACGACGTGCAGAGTTTCCAGCGCCACATCCACGCCAATCGGCTGAACGGTGTCGACAACGAATGGCTGACGCCCGAACAGGCTAAGGAATACTGCCCGCCGCTGAGCATCGATCCGGGTGCCCGTTACCCGGTGCTGGGCGCAGCCTTGCAGCGCCGCGGCGGCACCGCGCGGCATGACAGCGTCGCCTGGGGCTATGCCCGGGCTGCAGCGGCACTCGGCGTAGACATCATCCAGAATTGCGCCGTGACCGGCATCCGCCGCGGCGCGGATGGCGCGGTCGAGGGGGTGGAAACTACGCGCGGGTTCATCGCCTCCAGGAAGATCGGGGTTTCGGCTGCCGGGAACAGCTCGGTGATCATGAAGATGGCCGGACTCGATTTCCCGCTTGAAAGCTATCCGCTGCAGGCGTTGGTTTCGGAGCCGGTCAAGCCGGTATTCCCCTGCGTGGTGATGTCCAACACCGTCCACGCCTATATCAGCCAGTCCGACAAGGGCGAGTTGGTGATCGGCGCGGGGACCGACCAGTACGTTTCCTATTCCCAGCGCGGCGCGCTCCACATCGTCGAGCATACCGTGGCCGCGATCTGCGAGATTTTTCCGATGTTCCGGCGGATGCGGATGCTGCGCAACTGGGGCGGGATCGTCGATGTGACGCCCGATCGCTCACCGATCCTGGGCAAGACCCCGATTCCCGGTCTCTACGTCAATTGCGGGTGGGGTACCGGCGGCTTCAAGGCCACCCCCGGCGCGGGGGACCTGTTGGCCTACACCATGGCCAAGGACGAACCGCACCGGATCAATGCCCCCTTCAACCTCGACCGGTTCCGCAACGGGCGGCTGATCGACGAAGCAGCAGCAGCGGCGGTGGCGCACTGAGATGATCCTGATCCATTGCCCTTACTGCGAGCAGACGCTGCCCGAGCTCGAATTCGCCTATGCCGGCGAAGCGCACATTGCGCGGCCCGAAGACCCTTCGGTGCTGAGCGACGAGGAGTGGGAACGCTACCTGTTCATCCGCGCCAACCCGCGCGGGCGGCACAATGAACGCTGGCGGCACATCCACGGCTGCGGGCGGTTCTTCAACGCGGTGCGCGACACGGTGAGCGACAAGTTCGAGCTGACCTACAAGGCGGGAGAGCCCCGCAAATGAGCGCGCATCGCACTGCCAGCCTTGGCCGGGTGGATCGCGCCGCTACGGTGGGCTTCACCTTCGATGGCAAGGCCTATCGCGGCCATCCCGGGGACAGCCTGGCTTCTGCGCTGCTGGCCAATGGCGTGTTGCTGATGGGCCGCAGCTTCAAGTATCACCGCCCGCGCGGGCTGCTGGGGGCGGGGGCGGAAGAGCCCAACGCGCTGATCAGCGTGGATCGCGGCGGTGGGCGTTACACGCCCAACCTGCGCGCTACCGCAATCGAAATATACGAAGGATTGAACGCCCGCAGCCAGAACCGCTGGCCCTCGCTCCAGACTGATTTCGGGGCGATCAACGACCGGTTGGCGATGTTTTTCCCGGCAGGGTTCTACAACAAGACCTTC
>JANPMA010000202.1:0-5547 GCA_031422595.1 Novosphingobium sp.
CCTGGCGATGCCCTTGCCGGTCGCGCCCCAGCCGATCGTCCAGGGATCGCCGCCGGTGCCGGGATCGGGATAGGCCTCGAACCGGCCGTCGGGGCGTTTGCGGGCGCAGCCTTCGAAGCGCTTGATCAGGGCCAGGCCGGCTAGCGAAATGGATGACCCGGCTGGCACGGGCTCTGCAGCGGCGGGCAACGGATCGGCCGGAGCGAGACCGGCAGGCTGGTCATCACCCCCGCGCGCTTTCATCCGGCGCAGGGCTTCGAAGAAATCGAGCGAAAATTCCATGGGTCGACCTCACGATTCGCGGCAAGGCCTGGCAATTAGGCAGGAATGGGCGGTGTAGGAAAACGATTTTCGGTGCCGGGAATGCGAAAAGGGCGCCCCGGTTTCCCTGAGCGCCCCTTGCTTGCGGCCGATCCGTTTGGATCAGGCGCTGTAGTACATGTCGAATTCGACCGCCGACGGCGTGGTTTCCCAGCGCATCACTTCGGGCCACTTGAGCTCGATGTAGGCATCGATCTGGTCCTTGGTGAAGACCCCGCCTTGGATCAGGAAGTCCTGGTCGGCCTCAAGGCATTCGAGCGCTTCACGCAGCGAACCGCAGACGGTCGGCACTTCGGCCAGTTCGGCCGGGGGCAGATCGTAGAGGTTCTTGTCCATCGCCTCGCCCGGGTGGATCTTGTTCTTGATCCCGTCGAGCCCGGCCATCAGCAGCGCCGAATAGCACAGGTAGGGATTGGCCATCGCATCGGGGAAGCGGAATTCGACGCGCTTGGCCTTGTCACCCGCACCATAAGGAATGCGGCACGAGGCCGAACGGTTGCGGGCCGAATAGGCCAGCAGCACCGGGGCTTCGAAGCCCGGCACCAGCCGCTTGTAGCTGTTGGTGGTCGGGTTGGTGAAGGCGTTGAGCGCCTTGGCGTGCTTGATGACGCCGCCGATGAAGTAGAGGCACATGTCGCTGAGGCCGGCATATCCGTTCCCGGCAAACAGCGGCTTGCCGCCCTCCCAGATCGAGATGTGGGTGTGCATGCCGCTGCCGTTGTCGGCCTTGATCGGCTTGGGCATGAACGTGGCGGTCTTGCCATAGGCCTGGGCGACCTGGTGGACCACGTACTTGTAGACCTGCATGCGGTCGGCGGTCTGGACCAGGGTGCCGAAAGTCAGCCCCAGTTCGTGCTGGGCGCTGGCGACCTCGTGGTGGTGCTTGTCGCACGGCAGACCCATTTCGAGCATGGTCGAAACCATCTCGCCGCGGATGTCCATGCAGCTGTCGACCGGGGCGACCGGGAAATAACCGCCCTTGGCGCGCGGACGGTGGGCCAGGTTGCCGCCGTCATACTTGGTGTCCGAATTGGTCGGCAGCTCGATATCGTCGATCTTGAAGCCATTGCCGTCGTAGCCGTCATAGAAGCGCACGTCGTCGAACATGAAGAATTCGGCTTCGGGGCCGACATAGACGGTGTCGCCGATCCCGGTCGCCTTGACATAGGCTTCGGCGCGCTTGGCGGTCGAACGCGGATCGCGGCCATAGAGGTCGCCGGTCGATGGCTCGACGATGTCGCAGCAGATGATCATCATCGGGGTGGCGCTGAACGGATCGATGTAGATCGAATCCAGATCTGGCTTCAGGATCATGTCGCTTTCGTTGATCGCCTTCCAGCCTTCGATCGACGAACCGTCGAACATCAGGCCGTCTTCCAGCTCGTCTTCGCCCATCACCGAAGCGACCATGGTCAGGTGCTGCCACTTGCCCTTGGGATCGGTGAAACGCAGATCGACCCATTCGATCTCTTCGTCCTTGATCCGCTTGATGATGTCCTTTGCCTTGGCCATGTCCATTTTATCCTTTGCCTAAGTTCCAAATACCAAACGTTATGCTGAACTTGTTTGATCTACGATCACTTCGTTCCAGCATCCATTTCGCCATCGCAGACCCACGCCGGTGGGGAGAGATGGACCCTGAAACGAGTTCAGGGTGACGGCCTGATGGGGCCGTCAAATCGCGTCGTTGTCGCGCTCGCCGGTGCGGATGCGCAGCGCGCTTTCCACGGGGATCACGAAGATCTTGCCATCGCCGATCCGGCCGGTCTGGGCAGCCGCGGCGATTGCTTCGACCACGCGCTCGGCCAGATCGTCGGGGACCACCACCTCAAGCTTCACCTTGGGCAGGAAATCGACGACATATTCGGCGCCGCGATAGAGCTCGGTGTGGCCCTTCTGGCGGCCGAAACCCTTGGCTTCGGTAACGGTTATGCCGGACACGCCGACTTCGTGCAGCGCCTCTTTGACTTCGTCGAGCTTGAACGGCTTGATGATCGCTTCGATCTTTTTCACGTCGTATTCCCCTGCGCGGCAAGCCGGTTCCGCCGAAACGGTCCGGGTCTTGGGCTGCCACTGGACTTTCCAGTATCAAGAATCGTGCCAGCAGCCTGTCAGCGGCCCTAGGCCAAGTGGCAAGCCGCGAAAAGGGTGGATTCGCAAGATTTGAATCGCTGATGCTGGGCTTGCGCAATATTAGGTTTGCGAGTGCGGGCGTGGGCTTGCCTGATTTTTCGGCAGCGGATGCTCAAAAAAAAGGCAATCCTCCCCGTTTCGGGGAGGAATTACAGCACTAGTCCTGCCGTTTCCTCAAGGCCAGCCATCAGGTTCAGGCTCTGCACCGCCGCTCCGCTCGCCCCTTTGCCGAGGTTGTCGAGCATGGCGACCAACCGGGCCTGCTTGCCGTCCTTGCTGCCGAAAACATAGAGCTCAAGCCGGTCGCTGGGCCGGACCGAGCCGCGCAGCAGCAGCTCGTCCGGGGTCTCTTCGTTAAGCCGCACGATGGGCGATCCGGCATAGAAGTGGCGCAGGCAATCGCGCAGACCGTCGGTGGGCGCGGCGCGCTCCATCAGGCCCAGATGCAGCGGCACTTCAACCACCATGCCGCGGTGCGCGGGGACCACCGCTGGCGCGAACAGCGGGGCATGGGCCAGGCCCGCGTACTTCTGCATTTCGGGCACGTGCTTGTGACCCATGGTCAGGCCGTAGTCGCGGAAAGCGATGTCGCGGTCCCCCTCGAACCGCGCGATCAGCGCCGTGCCGCCGCCCGAATAGCCCGAGACTGCGTGGCAGGTGTAGGGCCAATCGCTGGGCAGCAATCCCTTGCGGATCAAGGGGGCGAGCAGCGCCAGGAACCCGGTGGGGTAGCAGCCGGGGTTCGAAACGCGGGCAGCCTCGGCCACCTTTTCGCGCCCGACCAGTTCGGGAAAGCCATAGGTCCACCCGGCGCTGATGCGGTGTGCGCTTGAAGCATCGATGATCCGGCACTTGCTGCCCTCGGCCAGGGCCACAGCCTCGATCGCGGCCTCGTCGGGCAGGCACAGCACCGCGAAATCGGCGGCATGATAGGCCGCGCGGCGGGCCTCGGCGCTTTTGCGCTGGGTATCGTCCAGGACCAGCAGCTCGAACTCGGCGCGCGGGGCGAGGCGGTTGGCGATCTCGAGCCCGGTGGTGCCGGCGGCGCCGTCGATGAAGACCCGCCGGCTCATGCCGGGGAAAGCGCCTCGACCGGCAGATAGCCAACAAAGCCGTCCTCACCGACCTGGCCCCAGGCCCAGCCACCAGTGAAATCGAGGACATTGAACAGCGTGCCCCCGTCCAGATCCTGGCGCAGATCGGCATCGGCGCTGTTCTTGGCAAGCAACCTGGCCCCGTCAGCTACCACAAGGCGCTCCATCGGCACGGCATAATGCGGCACGAAGCAGCGCCCGGCCAGGCGGATATGCGCCAGATCGCCGCGCACCGGCCAATGCCCCTCGTCCAGCTTTTCGGCTGGCCCGGAAAGGCTGAGCTGCCCGGTCGGAATGGCACTGACGGTCAAAACGGCGGTATCCCCAAACTGGAAGAGCGGGCGATTAGCGCCGCTTGCGCCTTCTAGCAAGTTATCCATAACGGCCCTTGAGCAAGCCCCAGGCTGCCCTCAGCCCCAGGGCGTCGCCGCCCTTGGGCCGACCGGGCTTGGCGGCGGGGCGCCAGGCGAAAGTGTCGAAGTGGATCCAGTCGAGGCCTTCGGGAACGAACCGATCAAGGAACAGCCCCGCGACCGAGGCACCGGCGTAGCCGTTGGAGCTGGAGTTGTTGAGATCGGCGATGTCGCTCTTGAGGTACTCGCGGTAGCCGTCGAACAATGGCAGTCGCCAGCAGCGGTCGTCGGCGGCTTCACCGGCCTTGAGCAGTTCCTCGGCGGTCTCATCGCGGCGGGCGAACAGCGCGGGCAGGTCTGGCCCCAGCGCAACCCGCGCCGCGCCGGTGAGCGTCGCAAAGTCGATCACCAGCTCGGGGCCTTCCTCGCCCGCGCGGGTCAAGGCGTCGCCCAGCACCAGCCGGCCCTCGGCGTCGGTATTGCCGATCTCGACCGAGATCCCGGCACGGCTGCGCAGCACGTCGCCGGGGCGGAAGGCATTGCCCGAGATCGCGTTCTCGGCCGCCGGGATCACCAGGTGCAGCCGCACTTTCAGGCGCTGGCCCATCACCAGCGCGGCGAGGGCGAGGGCATGCGCCGCGCCGCCCATGTCCTTTTTCATCAGCAGCATGCCCGAGGAGGGTTTGATATCGAGCCCGCCGCTGTCAAAGCAAACACCCTTGCCGATCACTGCCAACCTCGGGTGCTTGGGATCGCCCCAGTGCAGCTCGATCAGCCGCGGGGCATGGCTGCGCGCCGCGGCCCGGCCAACCGCGTGGACCATCGGAAAGCCGCGCTCCAGCGCATCGCCGTGGGTGACCTTGAATTCCGCGCCGTGGGCCTTGGCCAGCGCTTGCGCTTCGTGTTCCAGCTGGGCGGGGCCCATGTCCTCGGCCGGGGTGTTGACCAGATCGCGGACCAGCGCGGTGGCCGCCGCTTCGGCCAGCACCGGCGCAATCGCCGCGACATCCTTGGTCAGCAGCACCCGCGCGCCTTCCTCGTCGGGCTTGGCCAGATAGCGGTCGAACCGGTACTGCCCGGTGACCCAGCCATAGAGCGCCGGTCCCGGCTCGCCCCCGATGCGGCGATAGGTGCCGGCGGGAAGCGCCTCGGCCAACTTGGCCATGCACCAGCTCGACAGGCTTTCGGTGTTGGCCACGCCGGAGACCACGAACCAGCCGTCGCCGTCCGGGACGATCGCATGGGAATAGCCATCGCCCGCGAATTTCTGCGCGGCCAGCGCGGCACGCTGCGGGGCGGAGAGGCCCTTCACGAAGTCCTCGAGACCGGCCTTGTCAATCAGGTGGATCGGCACCGCGGCTTGGTCGCGGTCGGGCTGGATCAGGGCGTTTTTGTCAGTCATCGCCGGGGCAATAGCCATTTGCGGCGATTGTGACTATATGGCGCGGCATGACTCAGTACCAAACTGTCGCCGATAACGAGACCCAGCTGCGTGATGGCACGATCAAGCTGCATGGCCCTGCGGCCTTCGAAGCCATGCGCAAGGCCGGGCGGCTGGCCGCCGAAACGCTCGACGCGCTGGTGCCGCTGGTCCAGCCGGGGGTGACCACCGCCGAGCTCGATGACTTCGTGCGCCAGTTCACGCT
>JANPMA010000203.1:0-11077 GCA_031422595.1 Novosphingobium sp.
GTCCCGCAACACGTTGAAACCACGCCAGCGGGGGCAAAGATGTTCGAAATTGCAGTGCGCGTCAAAGAACTGGCGTCGAGCAACCTCAACAACCTGGTCGAAAAGGCCTCAAGTCCGGCCAAGATGCTGCGGCTGCTGCAGCTTGAAATTGAAGAAGCGATCATCGCGCTGACCGGCGAAGCGGCGCGCGCCGAGCGCCGCGGCCGCGAGGCTGAAACCAGCGCGCGGGCGCACGACAAGGCGGCGAAGGACTGGCAGGACAAGGCCAAGCTGGCGCTTTCCAAAGACCGCGAGGATCTGGCCCGCGGCGCCTTGGGCGAACGTGAGAATGCCGAGGCCGGGGCCAAGACCATGCGCCAGGCTCATAGCGATGCCAAAGCGGAAGCTGCCGCACTGCGCGGCGCGATTACCGAACTTGAAACCAAGCTCAACGAAACCCGCGCCCGCTTGCGCGCCGAACAGGCCGCCCAGGCGGCGGCCGCGCCTGCCGCTGCAGCCGTGCAAGGCGCCGCCGCCTCAGCAGGCAAAGTCGATGCCCTGGGCGAGCGGATCGCGACGCTGGAAAAACGGATCGATTTTGCCCAGGCCAGCGAAGGCAGTGGCGCCAAAGCCGCCTCGCTCGACGAGGAACTGGCCGCGCTTGGGCGCGAAGCCAGGCTCGACGACGAGCTTGCCGCGCTGAAGAAGGGCTTGAAGAAGAAGTAAGCGCGGCGGGGTCGCGCGCGACCCCAGCCTTACTTCGCCAGTTCGACGTGCTCGAAGTCCAGTTCGACCGGGGTTGCGCGGCCGAAGATCGAGACCGAGACCTTGACCCGGCTCTTGTCGAAATCGAGTTCCTCGACAATCCCGGTGAACGAGTTGAACGGGCCGTCGAGCACTTTGACCGAATCGCCGATCTCGTAATCGACGTGGATGTGCTTCTTGGGCTCGGCCGCGGCGGCGTCGCGGGCGCCGAAATAGCGCGCGGCCTCGCGGTCGGTGATCGGCTGCGGTTTGCCGGCGTGGCCCAGGAACCCGGTGACCTTGGGGGTGTTCTTGATCAGGTGATAGACGTCGTCATTCAGCAAGAGCTTGGCCAGCACGTAGCCGGGCATGGTCTTGCGTTCGACCTGGACCTTCTTGCCGCGCTTCACTTCGGTGACGGTTTCGTGCGGCACTTCGACCGCTTCGACCAGGGCTTCAAGCCCCTTGCGCGCGGCTTCGGACAGGATCGCGTCGCGAACCTTGTTTTCGAAGCCGGAATAGGCGTGGATGATGTACCAGCGAGCCATAGTGGGAAGGTCTCTTCGTAATGGAGTTGGCCGGCGCTCAGGCCAGCGACAGCAGGGACTTGACGATCCAGCCAAACAGCGAATCGACGCCGAGGAAGAAGATCGCCAGCACGAACATCATGATCCCGACGAAAATCGCCGTGGTCGTGGTTTCCTGGCGGCTGGGCCAGATCACCTTGCGGGCTTCCGCCTGGACCTGGCGCATGAATTCGCCCGGATTGAACTTCGCCATCTGCCTGTCACTCTCGCTTGGAGCCATTTCCTCGTGCCTTTCGCCAAGGGCTCCGCGCCGCCCCGGCCGCAGTGGCCGGGAGGGGCGATGATTCTCCTTGTGTCGGAAGACACTGGGGCACTTAGCTATGCCGCAGCCGATTTGCAAGATGGATAGGCAGGCACGCTATTCAAGCCGTGGCTTGACGCGTTTGGCCAGAATCCAGTGCCGCCCACGGCGTTCTTCCTCAAAGCCATAGGGCAGCCGCACCGGCTCGGTCTGGCTCATGAACCAGAACCAGTCGGTGTGCATCGCCGGTTCGTAGTAGTAGGTGTCGATCGGTTTGCGCGCACTGTGGTTGAGTTTGTGGAACGGATCGCGGAAGAAATCGCCGCCGTCCTTGATCGTCATCATGTGGATCCCGGGCAGTGCGAAATTGCAATTGATCAGCGCATCTTTGCGCACCACCGCATAGCCGCAAATGTGCTCCTGGCTGTTATAACCCCATTCGCGCCGCTCGGTGACCATGTAGCTGGCGATCTGGACGCCGGGCGGCAGGCCATCGAGTGCCTTGAGCATTTCCACGGTCGCACGCGAATCGCGGCTCCAGTCCATCGTGGTATAGCCCAGACGCCCCGCAAACAGCGCGGCGGCGGCCAGCACCAGCCAGCGCGGCGCCTTCCAGGCCAGCGACATGCAGCCGACCATCAGCCCGGCCGAGATCATCCGCGCATCGACCAGATCGCCGCCGAAGATATGTCGCGGCATGGCCAGCGACGCCGCCAGCATCATCACCGCTGCCCAGCCCAGTCGCCAGTCCCAGCGCCGGAAGGCCAGCGACCCGGCCAGGATCAGGCAGACCAGGATCGTGGTGGCATAGTCGACATATTGCAGCGTGCCGCGCATCGCCTGCTTCCAGATCGCCCATTTGTAGATTTCCGGACGCGGGCCATAGCTGGGCGGCTTGCCAACGCTGCCCCCGGCCAGCAGCGCCAGTAGCGGGAAGAACAGCGGCCAGGGGGCCAGGAAAGCGCGCCATGACTTGTCCTTGTGCCATTCATAGCCGAACACCATCAGCCCCAGGATCCCCCAGCCCGAAACGTGGGCCAGCCAGACCACCAGCCCGATCGGAATGAACAGGGCGTTGCGCCAGCGCGAACCATCCATTTTCACCCACAGCGCAAAGGCGAACAGCGCCAGCGCCTGGGCGAGCATGAAATTGAGAAAACCCAGCAGCAGCGAGGGTGACCAGATGAATGAGAAGGCCAGTATCGAAGCAAGTCCGATCCGCCGCCGCAGTGTCCATTCAACTGTCAGGATCGCCAGGCCGTTGATCAGCGGCAGCACTGCGGCAATCAGCCAGCCGGCAGTCTCAAGCGGCATGATCCGGGCCAGCGGCTGGATCAGGATATCAGCACCAAGGTTGCCCATCCAGCGCCAGTCGAAGCCGTAATACTGCTGCAGGATCGGGCTGCCATCGCGGGTCAGCATGATGTGGAAGCGCGCCAGGTGCGCAGGGTAATCCACCATCTGCGGGTAAATGCTGGTCAGGAACGGCAGGCCCGAGAGCAGCGTCAGCAGCAGCCCCAGCGCCCACATCTCGCGGTTGCCCGGCTCCGAACGCAGCCAGCCCAGACGGCGTTTCTGCGACTTTGGCGGCGCGGAAAGCGGCTCATCACTGGGGTGAACGGTCGTTTCCAAGCGCGATTTTTCCTGTTGGCGGGGGAGCCGCGCGAATTAGTGCGGCTTGGCCGTGCTGGCAAGACGTAGCAGCACAGTGCCCGGCGCGCGAGCCACTATGGTCGCGCCTGCGGGCCATGCCTTGGGTTCGGCCTTGCCGAAGACGCCCTGAATCCGGTCATCGCCTAGGATTTGGCCAGCCCACCCGCCGGGCGGCGAAAATCAGCGCTTTTCGGGAAGGCCTGGCAGGAGTGGAGGGACTCGAACCCACGGCCCTCGGTTTTGGAGACCGATGCTCTACCAACTGAGCTACACTCCTGCGGGCGGGGGAGCCTCTAGCCACAAGTCTGCCGGATGACAAGCGTGTCGCAAGGGTCCATAAAAGAAACACTGTGCACGCACCGCAGACCCAACCGCCGCTCGATCCCGAGATCCTGCTCCTGGCCTATCGCACCGGGATCTTCCCGATGGCCGACGCGCGCGAGGATCCCAAGGTGTTCTGGGTTGAGCCGCGTCGCCGCGCGATCCTGCCGCTGGACGGCTTTCGCTGCGCGCGTTCGCTCGCCAAAGTGCTGAAACGCGGCCCGTTCGAAGTGACCTGCAACCGCGCTTTCGCCCGGGTGATTGGGGAATGCGCCGCACCCCGGCGCGACGAGGGTGAAACCTGGATTTCGGGCCGGATCGAGCAGAGCTATCTGGCGCTTCACCACCGCGGCCTGGCCCATTCGATCGAGTGCTGGCTGGGCGAGGAACTCGTCGGCGGGCTTTACGGCGTGGGGTTTGACCGGGTGTTCTGCGGCGAATCGATGTTCAGCCGCCGCACCGATGCTTCGAAAGTGGCGCTGGCCTGGCTGGTCGCGGCGCTGCGCCGGGCCGGTGCCTCGCTGCTCGACTGCCAGTTCATGACCGACCATCTCGCCTCGCTCGGCGCGGTCGAGATCAGCCAGGGCGAATACCTTGAGCGCCTGCGCGCGGCTCAAATCCCGACCGAGGGCGAAGGCGCGGCAGGGGGTTTGGCGCTCGGTTTGGGTGAAGGCGTGGCGGCGGGCGAAGGCTTGGCCGCGGGCGCAGGGCTGCCCGCCGGATTCGCCGCGCTGCTGGCCGATGCGGCCGGGGCCGGGCTGTCTTCCTCGCCCGGGAATTTCATCGCGCAGTCCTTGACCCAGACGTCATAGACCGGGTGCTCGACCACGTTGAGGCTGGGCGAATTCTTGAACAGCCAGCCCGAGAAGGCCTTGCGCCAAGCCAGCGGCTGATCGGCGCTGGCGCGTTCCTCGACGAAGACCTGCACGAAAGCGCCGATCTCCGGCTGCGCTTCCCACGGCAGCGAGCGCTCACAAGTGGCCAGCTTGACCACCACGTTACCGACGCGCTTGGCCTCGCCAACCTTGAGGACCACATTCTCGGTCTTGTTGTTGCGCTTGTTGAGCAGGCCCAGCGTCGCGACGCGGTCCTTGACCGGGATGCCGTATTCGCTCTCGACGACCAGTCCGCCGGCCTTTGCCGCCGCCATGTCCTTGGGCACTTCGGTGGCATTGGGATCGGGATCGTCCCCGCCCTGGCAGGCGGACAGCGCCATCAGCGCGGCCAGCAGGGGGACGCGGCCGCGCATCGCTTTCAACCTTCCGGCGAAGTCACAAGGTTGTCGCCATCCGGCGACCAGGCTTCGTAGTCGCCGGTCGCGGCAGCGCGCTGGCCATTCGCGCCGGCCGGGCGATAGGCCTTGGCGGTGCCGGTGGCGTTGGGCGAGTATTCGGTTTCCCAGATCCGTGGGCTCGGCAGGTTGGATTCGGGCACGCCATCAAACGAGCCGTGCAGCCAGCCGTGCCATTCGGCCGGAACCCGGCTGGCATCGTTGGCGCCGTTGTAGATCACCCAGCGGCGTTCCTTGCCGGCAAAGGGATGGCCTTTGGGATAGCGCTTCTTGGCGCGGTAATAGACATTGCCCTGCGCATCGCTGCCGACTTTGACGCCGGTCATCCCGGAATTGAACGCGGTGCTGAAGGTCGCGCCGTCCCACCAGGTGAAGATCTTGCCGAGGATTCCCATGGCCTGCGCGTTAGCGCCTAAACCCGCCCTTGCGCAAGGGGATCGGCTACCATTCCACCGTGTCCCCTGCCGCGATCCCCAGCTGAGCCGCGCGGCCGGCGGGCAATTCGAGCACTGCTTTCACTTCGCTCACCGATTCAAGCTGGGTTTCGTCATAGGGCTTGGCATTGGCGGCAATGTTGGCGATCCGGCCATCGGGGGCGACGAACAGCAGGTCGAGCCCGATTACCGTGTTGCGCATCCAGAAGCTGGCCATGCGCGGCGGGTCGAGCGGGAACAGCATGCCTTCTTCGGGGCCCAGCGCAGTGCGGAACATCAGGCCCTTGGCCTGCTCCTCACTGGTCCGCGCCAGTTCGACGCGAAAGCGGTGGACCTTGCCGCCGCTGGAGATGGTCAGTGGCACAACCGCCAGGCCGCTTTCGGCGTGGACCGCCGGTGCCTGGCCGGCACCGCTGCCCTGGCCCTTGCAGCCCGCCAGAGCCAGCGCGAGCGCGGCGACAATCAGCCCGGCTTTCATTCGTGCTCCTCGCCCTCTGCCGCCCAATCCTCGGCCGCCTGCCGATCGGCGGCACCCAGCAGCGCGCGCGCCAGATCGAGCGGATGCCCGGCGCGCAGCATCGCGGCAAGCTGCTTTTCGCGGTTAGCGCGGTCGGGCAGCTCAGCGCCGAACGGACCGAACCGGCGCTTGACCGCCAGGGCCAGCGCGGCGCGGCGTTGTTCGCCAATCCCGGCGCGGACTTCCTCGCGCACTTCATTGCCGATCCCGGCGGCATGGAGCGCCTGGCCGACCCGCCGCTGGCCATAGCCGCGCCGCAGCAGGCTGCCGCTTTTCGCCTTGGCATAGGCCAGATCATCGACATAGCCTGCCTCGACAAACCGCTCGACCAGCGCGCGCAGCGGCGGATCGCCCTCGCCCTCCCAGCCGCGTTCGCGCAGCTTGCGTTTGAGGTAGGTTTCCAGCTTGGCCGCGCTGGTCGCGAAGCGCGCGACATAGTGCAGCGCCAGATCGTTCAGCCGCGCGGAATCGAGCGGTTTGGGAGGCTTCTTCGAGGCGCGCATGGTTACCATTGGCCTTATTCGTGCCACACTCGCGGGCAAATGGGGAGGCCGGGGTTGCAGGCCTGACACCAGGCCTGTGGTGGAATCACAGTGCGGTTCGCTCCAATTTCAGGGGCATCGCATTGAAAAGAAACGGGTTTTATCGCACATGACCGACGCCGCCACGCTTGTGAACGACGCCGAATTGGCCCTGGTGCCTACCCCCAATGCGGACGATTTGCCGCGCCGCCTGTCCGATTTCGCCACATTCGGCGACGCGCTGGACTATGCCGCCATGGGTAAACGCGGGCTCAATTTCCACGATCCGCGCGGGGTCCTGAAGCGGGTCTATCCGTTCAGCGAGCTGCGCGAAGACGCGCTGGCCATGGCTCGCCGCCTGATCGCCCACGGGATCGGCAAGGGTGACCGGGTTGCGCTGATCGCCGAGACCGGGCCGGAATTCGCCGCGCTGTTCTGCGGCTGTGTCTATGCCGGGGCCTGGCCGGTGCCGCTGCCCTTGCCAACCAGCTTCGGCGGCAAGGACGCCTATGTCGACCAGCTGGCGGTGCAGATGGCCAGCAGCGACCCCAGGATCCTGTTCTACCCCGGCGAACTCTCCGAACTGGCCCACCCCGCGGCCGAACGGCAGGGCTGCGAAGGCCTGTCCTGGCAGGACTTCGCCGCGCGCCCCGCGCCTGAGTGCGAGCTGCCCCAGGCCAGCCCCGACGACATCTCCTACCTGCAGTATTCCTCGGGCTCGACCCGCTTCCCGCATGGCGTGGCGGTGACCCATGCCTCGTTGCTCAACAACCTGGCCGGCCACGGCGAGGGGATGAAGCTGATCGAAAACGACCGCTGCGTGTCGTGGCTGCCGTGGTATCACGATATGGGACTGGTCGGCTGCTTCCTCTCGCCGATCGCCAACCAGATGTCGGCCGATTACCTCAGGACCGAGGATTTCGCCCGCCGTCCGCTCGCCTGGCTCGATCTGATCAGCCGCAATCCGGGCACCACGCTGAGCTATTCGCCGACGTTTGGCTATGACATCTGCGCGCGCCGGATCTCCAGCCAGAGCCACGTTTCCGAACGCTTCGACCTTTCCCGCTGGCGGGTGGCCGGCAACGGTGCCGACATGATCCGCCCCGATGTGATGCAGGGCTTCGTCAACGCCTTTGCCGAAGCCGGGTTCAAGGCCAGCGCCTTCCTGCCCTCTTACGGCCTCGCCGAAGCGACCCTGGCGGTCACGATCATGCCGCCGGGCGAAGGAATCCGCGTCGAACTGGTCGAGGAAGAGCGCCTTTCGGGCGCGCCGCGCGACCTCAGCCGTCCGGCCCGCTACCGCGCGATCGTCAATTGCGGCAAGGCGGTCAAGGACATGACGCTCGATATCCGCGGCAGCCGCGGCGAGGTGCTGGCCGATCACCACATCGGCAAGGTCTGGTGCAAGGGACCCTCGGTGATGGTCGGCTATTTCCGTGATCCCGAAGCGACCGCCGAATGCATGGTCGATGGCTGGCTCGACACCGGTGACATGGGCTACATGGTCGATGGCTACCTGTTCATCGTCGGCCGGGCCAAGGACATGATCATCATCAACGGCAAGAACCACTGGCCGCAGGATATCGAATGGGCGGTCGAACAATTGCCCGGCTTCAACCACGGCGACATCGCCGCCTTCTCGATCGAGACCGAGACCGGCGAGGAATCGGTTGCGGTGCTGGTCCATTGCCGGGTCTCCGATCCGGTCGAGCGCGCCAAGCTGCACGACACGATCCGCGACAAGGTCCGCTCGATCCTGGGCCACCCGGCGATCGTCGAACTGGTCCCCCCGCGCACCCTGCCGCGCACCTCGTCAGGCAAGCTGAGCCGCGCCAAGGCCAAGAAGCAGTACCTCTCGGGCGAGATCGAGCCGATCAGGCTGGCGGCGTAGGGGCTTGGGCGGGAGCACGGTTCGGTTCGTCGCAGGTGCTGGTGACGCGGCCGCCTATTGAATGGCTTGCAATTGCGAAGGCTTGGCCTTCGCAGTCTGCGCTGATAGACTTCGGTTTATGGGTCTGCTCGTCAAAAGTTCGATTCGTCTTGCACCAATAGACGGCGGAATTGTTGTTCTCGATATTGCAGCCGATAGATATAGCCTACTTTCCCCTGGCGATCCTGGCCGATTTCTAAGGAAAATGGCTGGTGAGATGATCGACCTTTCGCCAAGCGATCATACCCTTTTACTGCAATCGGGCATTTCAACTGGCGAGCCGGAAGAAGGCTATAGCTTTGCCCCTGCCCCGCTGCGAGTTTGGGCGCGCGAACTTCCAGGCTGCCGCGTCGATGCCTTGCCCGAAGTGAGCGTGAAGGACCGTTTCGCAACCGGCGTGGCAATTGGCTGGGCGCACGCCATGTTCAAGTTTGTCGCTTTCCACCGAGTGCTGAGCGCGGCGTTGCACCTGCGTCGGCATTGGGAATCGCATACCCGCAATCTCGGCGAATTCGAACTGGCAGAACTCTATGAAAGGCACGTTCGCGCGCGAACGTGGTTTCATTCGGCACCGGACCGCTGCCTGGTAAACTCACTTGCTCTGTTGCGTTTTTTAGCCGGGCATGGGGTGTTCCCAAGCTGGACTTTCGGAGTCAAGATCGCCCCCTTTGCGGCACACTGCTGGGTTGAGGATGATCGCTTCCTCTACGGCGAGGAAATTGCCTATTGCCGCAGCTTCGTTCCAATCCTCAGCCTTTGATGATCCGGTTTGTCGCTCTCAGTTGGCCCCCGTCGCAAGCAGACCACGCCGAGCAGTTGCGCCGTAAGGTCACGTCGGATCGCCGCACATGGCGCTGTCTCAGCGACGAGCAAGGTTTTGCACTTTGGGCGATCGATCCGCATCCGAGGGCATTTCAGAGCGTCGATTGCGGTGAACCAGAAGCGTGGATACTTGGCCGCGCATTCCGCCGCGGCAATCGGACTGGTCGCAGCCTGGCCACCGGACAGTTACCCGAAGATGCGGACGCTGGTCGAATTGGGAAGCTTGGAAATTTCGTGTCGGACTGGTGGGGTAGCTATGTGCTGTTCGCCGGCAATGCAGCCAACCGATTTGTGTTCCGTGATCCAACCGGCGCACTGCCGTGCTGGCAGACTGACCTTGATGGAGTGAATTGCTGGTTCGCGGATATCGGCGATCTCCGCCGCTTGTTCCAACCGCACCTGACGGTATCCAAACCGGGTCTCGCCGCGCACTTGCGGTTACCAAAGCTCGGCAAAGCCGTAAGTTGCCTGGAACAGATCGAACCCTTGCTTCCTGCCGCTGCGGCGCCTGTCGCGCAGCGTCCATCTGTCAATTCGACTTTGGCGTGGGATCCCGGACGGTTCAGCGCGGATCCGGTTCCGGACCTGGCAAGCGCGACAGTGCTTGTCCGCAACGCGGTGGATGAAGTGCTTGGTGCCCATGCGCGCCACTATTCGGCCCCGCTGATCAGCGTCGGAGGACTGGATTCGTCGATCCTGTGGTCCGCTGCACGGACGCTGGAACTGGAAAATATCCGCGGCTTTTCCCTTTTTTCGCGATCGGAGCGAGGAGACGAGCGTGAATATGTCGCGGCCTTGCCGGGCCAGAACCGGCTGGACTTGCTGCCGATGGATGGAGAGCGGATCGATCCAGCCAAGGTCTTCGCGCCGTCAGCGACAGTTGATCCGCCCGGATTCGCAGACCTAGTCGAGTTGTCATGGGACAGGGCCGCCCTCTCCGGGCCAAAGGATTTTGACCTGCTCATATATGGCGTCGGGGGGGACAACGTATTCCTGCAGGGCGCCGGCATTATGGGGGCCCTGGACTATGGAGCCAGCAAGGCCCCCCTCGCCGGCATCTGGAAGGCCGCCTCTGATTCAGCGCGCTATTCCAAAAGATGGCTACCAGGGGTGCTGGCTGCCGCACTGAAGCAGCGGCTGCGAAAGCGGACTGCCGGCCCCACCATGTTGATGTCAATGATGCCTGCGGGGCAGGACTTCCTGCCTGACCTGCCAATGCTTGGAGCGACAGCCCTGCAGCAAGCCCTCCACCCGTTGCTGCGCAGCAGCCTGGAACTGCCCCAGGGCAAAGCGTTGCAGACCCTCAGCAGCTGTTTCTGCGCCAGTGACTACTTCGATCCGTGGGAAGGCGAAGGACAGGTCGAGCGGTTCGAATTCTACCTTAGCCAGCCAATCGTCGAGGCATGTCTGCGCATCCCCAGTTGGCTCCTGGCAATCCATGGAATCGAGCGAGGCCTCGCCCGCCTGGCCTTTGCCGACATCCTGCCCGACAAGGTGGTCCGGCGCATGACCAAGAGCACCCCAGAGGATGTATATGCCGAATTCCTGAACCGACACCGATCAGCTATCCACAATTACCTCTCTTCCGGGTCACTGGTCGATGAAGGTTTGCTGAAAGAAGAGCAGGTTGCTGAGGCTTTAGGCAGCCAATCGAAGACAGATTTCGCGCAACGCGCTCACCCCATAATACAACTACTTTCGTTAGAATCCTGGCATCGACATTGGAATTAGCCCCGCATTGCGCTTCGTCTTTGTTTTTTGTCCATCCAGCGCATTATGGATTGCAATACAAGATATCAGCGATAGCTTGTCTAAACCTGATATGAATCAGGATAGTTAGGAAAGGGTTGGATATGCTTTCTTTTTTCCGCAAGCGCGGTGAGTCGAAAACCTCGTCGCAGACTGAACTGGGATCGGTAACGAAAAAGACGAAGGGCGGATTTACCGCTACGTTCCCTGACCGCAATTGGGGTCGGTTCGACTGGTACTGACTTACAATTAACCGACTGGCATCTATGCAACGGGTGCCAGTTCGGA
>JANPMA010000204.1:0-21124 GCA_031422595.1 Novosphingobium sp.
GAAGATATCCCGGCCGACCTCGCCGACGAAGCCGCGAAGTATCGGATGGAGCTGATCGAACTGGTCATCGATCAGGACGACGATGCGATGGAAGCCTATCTCGAAGGCACCGAACCCAGCGTCGAAGTGCTGAAAGCCTGCATCCGCAAGGGTACACTGAGTCAGTCGTTCGTGCCGGTCTGCTGCGGCAGCGCGTTCAAGAACAAGGGCGTCCAGCCGCTGCTCGACGCAGTGGTCGACTACCTGCCTTCGCCGCTCGACATTCCTGACGTCCAGGGCGTCAAGATGGACAGCGACGAGAAGGACAGCCGTCCGCCGACCGACGATGCTCCGTTCAGCGCGCTGGCCTTCAAGGTGATGAACGATCCGTTCGTCGGCAGCCTGACCTTTATCCGGATCTATTCGGGTACGCTCACCAAGGGCACCTACCTGAACTCGGTCAAGGACAAGAAGGAAAAGGTCGGCCGCATGCTCGAAATGCATGCCAATGACCGCAAGGACGTTGACGAGGCAGTTTGCGGTGACATCATCGCGCTGGCCGGGATGAAGGAAACCACCACGGGCGATACGCTGTGCGCCGAACGGTTCCCGATCGTGCTGGAGCGGATGGAATTCCCCGATCCGGTTATCGAGCTTTCGGTCGAACCCAAGACCAAGGCCGATCAGGAACGGATGGGCGTTGCGCTCCACCGCCTGTCAGCAGAGGATCCCTCGTTCCGCGTCTCGACCGATCATGAATCGGGCCAGACGATCATCAAGGGCATGGGCGAACTGCACCTCGACATCATCGTCGACCGGATGCGCCGCGAGTTCAAGGTCGAAGCGAACGTCGGTGCGCCGCAGGTGGCTTACCGCGAATATCTCGCCAAGCCGGTGGACATTGACTACACCCACAAGAAGCAGTCGGGTGGCACCGGTCAGTTCGGCCGCGTCAAGGTCAAGGTCACCCCGGGTGAGCGCGGTTCGGGCTTCGTCTTCAAGGACGAAATCAAGGGCGGTAACATTCCCAAGGAATATATCCCCGCGATCGAAAAGGGCTTCCGTGAAACGGCCGAAACCGGCTCGCTCATCGGTTTCCCGATCATCGACTTTGAAGTGCTGCTCTATGACGGCGCGTACACGACGTCGACTCCAGCGCTCTGGCGTTTGAAATCGCCGGCCGCGGTGCGATGCGCGAAGTTGCGCAGAAGGCTGGGATCAAGCTGCTCGAGCCGATCATGAAGGTCGAAGTCGTTACTCCGGAGGATTATCTGGGCGACGTCATCGGCGACATGAACAGCCGTCGCGGCCAGATCCAGGGCACCGACACCCGCGGTAACGCCCAGGCCGTTGAGGCCATGGTGCCGCTGGCGAACATGTTCGGCTATGTGAACCAGCTGCGTTCGTTCACGCAAGGGCGGGCCAATTATTCGATGTTTTTCTCGCACTATGACGAGGTCCCGGCAAACGTCGCGACCGAGATCAAGGAGAAGCTTGCCTAAATCATCAGGGGGCAGCGCTCTGCTGCCCCCGAGTACTTTTCAAACCGGCAATTCGTGCTCCCCATTGTATGGTATTGACATGCGGGAAAGGGGGGGGGTAGTTTCCTCATTGGTAGGATATTGTTTCTGCCAATTGACGAAGGAACTTCGCCATGAAAATGACCAAGTCACTCTTGTGTGCTTCGATGTTGCTGACATCTACGGCGGCGCTCGCTGCCCCTAAAGATATGGCAGGCGGTTCAACGGTGGCTGCCTGGAACAGCGCGCGCACTAACGTCTGCACGACCCGCGAGATAACTATTGATGGCGTAGATTATATCTGGGTCCAATGTGTTATCTATCAGAGCGGGAGAGTTTAAGGCTGAACTGCATTTGTGGCGGTTGCAACCTGTCGCCACACTTTTTCGATGAAATTGAGGGTGAGATATGCGCATTTCGAAAATGCTAATCCCGATTGCGCTGTGTGCAGCTGCGCCAAGCGCGTGGGCCCAAACGAGTATCAATGCTGCCAACGCACAAACCTCTGTTATCGGCAGCTGGACGGGCGCAATGTTCAATGGCGAATTCACCTTTGAATTTAGCAACAGTGACAAGGGCCTGATTGGAAGGTTGAAGTCCAATCCAAACGGAAGATGGCTTCCGTTGGAAAACGTAACCTTTGCCAACGGAACTTTGCAGTTCGACCTAAATTCCCAACCGCGCAGTTCATTTTCCTTGAAGCCTGACGCATCAGGAAAATTTCTGGACGGCATTGTTATCATCGGACAGGAAAAAGACCTTCCCATGCCCCTAAGAGTGGAGCGCACGGCTGCGCTGCCATGAAGTGCAACGGCGCCCTGTTGCTTTTCGGGTCGCTGCTTATGTCCGTATTTTTTCATGAACCGGCGTCAGCCTGCCAGCTCCCGGAAAGGGGCGGGATGGTTGTTAGGTCGACTGCCTTCGGAGCGGTGGTCGCACCCAGTGCGATCGAAGCGGATGAAGCAGTAGCTGCTGGTGAGATTGCCAAATTCGCTGCTCGAGAATACTTCGATTTGGATATCAAGTCGATGTTGATTGCTCCGCCGGACCTATTTCCTGCACAACCAAGCTGGAACTGCAAAATCGCATTTCCCTGGCCATTTTACACCGGGAGTGGGGCGAGGAGATTTCCACACTATGTGATGCCACATGAAATCGGACATACCATTTTTATCCAATATCTGGCACCGACTTCAGGTAGGCCAGAATATGGCGGCATGGCGCCAGATTGGCTGGACGAAATGGCTGCCCTCGCTTTTGAGGGCGAAGAAGGTGCCCAAGAGCGTCAACGATTTGCAGTGAGGCTTGCCGATAACGGCGGACTGATGCCTTCGGAAAAGCTATTTTCCATTAGTCATCCCGAGTGGACAGGAGCAGCTGAGCAAATTTCACCCAGCATTCAACTGGCGCGCAGCAAGGAAACCCTATCTTACTATGTTACATTGCGATTGTTGTTTGATTTTTTGATCGAAACAACCGGAGATAGACTAATCCTCAAAAAGTTGTCCTACAAAGTCCGTCAGGGTAAGGCTATTGATGTATGGGTTTTAAAGAGATTGCGGGTCCGGAATACCGAAGATCTTGACAAATTGTTGATCCTGCATGCAAAATATCATCCGTCCTACCAGGACGCGCGAGCGCGGCAGATCCGAAGCCAAAACAACTGAAATGTCCAAGTCAATCACCAAATTTGTGTTTGGCGTCCTGTCGATCCCGGGATTCTCGATGGTGGTCATGCCGACGGCAGCATTGGCGCAAGCAGTGCAGCAGGCCGGGCAGCCCTCACCGTCGGACCAATCCGAGCCGATATTTCTGGGGCCTGACGGCGAACCACTGCCGGCTGAGCAGCAAGTGGAACTGCGCCGCAAATATGGGGCATTGATGCCCAAGCCGCCGCCCAGTCCGCCCGAGAATGCGTCGACGCAAGGTGATGCAACCGGTTCGGTTGGAATTACGGTTTCCGGAGAGCGGCCGCGCGGTGCGGTGATCGGGAATGCGCAGCCGCTGCAAATTTATTCACCGCTTGAAATCGAGGCCTACGGATCGAACGACATCGGCGAACTGGTCAAAGCTTTGGGCGCTAAGGTTTCGAGTGATCGTTCAGGTTCTGATTCGGGTCCAATTTTGCTGCTGAATGGCAAGCGCATTGCCGATGTGCGGCAGATTTTCAAAATTCCGGCGGAAGCGATCGAGCGACTGGAGATCTTTCCCGAAGAACTGGCATTGAGCTATGGCTATCGGGCCGACCAGAAGGTCGTGAATGTTGTGATATTCGAAAGGTTTCGATCCGATATTGGCCGACTCAGCTTTTCGGTGCCCAGCGCAGGAGGACAGATCGAATCCATTGTTAACGCCAATGTTCTCCGCATTCGGAAAGACACCAGGATAACAATCGACGCGGGCTATTCAGCCTCTGGAGGTTTATTGGAGAGCGAGCGCGGCATCCTTCCACCCACATCATCCCCGGATGAGCGTGCGTTTCGAACTCTGGTGCCCGCTACCCGCCGTTTGACGCTGGATACTGCCTTTGCCGGCAATTGGGTGCCCGGCATCGAGAGTAGTGTTTACGGCCACTATGAGCAGACACGGCTGGGCAGTTTTGTGGGTCTTGCGATAAAGCCCATAGCGCAATCGTTTCGGATTGAAGATGGCAGCCTGGGCCTCACGCTCAACGGCGCACGCAAAGGCTGGCTCTGGTCATTCTCGGGAAATTTTGAGCATCGGACTACCAAGGAAGCGACAGACAACCAGTTCCAGCCACCACTTCAGGACATCACCCGGTCCAGAAAGACCCGCATCAGCGCTGACCTGCTGATTAGCGGCTCTCCGATCTCGCTTCCCGTTGGCGCGATCCGAACAAGCTTGCGACTTGGCGCAGAGCAGAGTGTGCTTACCAGCATATCGGCGCAGAATGTTGGAGGACTGCGCAGCCGCGTGGTCAGAGATCAAGCATTTGCCCAGTTGAATCTGGACATTCCGCTGCTGGCTCGAAAGGGTGAAGTTCGCAAAACATCCCTCGCGGCGGTGGGTAATGTAGCGCTGGAAAATGTAAGAGATTTTGGAACGCGGCTGACTTTGGGTGCCGGGTTGAGCTGGACTCCATCCGACCGACTGAATGCTGTCGTGTCATTTCAAGATGACGAGGTTGTTCCATCGCTCGATCAGGTTGGGAGCCCATTGACCCTCAACGCCAATGGCCGGATTCTTGATTTTCACAGCGGGGGATTTGTGGCTGTCCAATGGATTTCTGGCGGGAACCCTGCTTTGCTTCCAGGCAAACGGCAACAGTTCAGATTTGGCTTGGCCCTTAAACCGCTCGCCAAGGACAATCTGACGGTGACATTGGACTATAGCAAAACCTGGGCAGTCAATCCGGTTATCTCACTCGATTTTGGTTCAACCGGGCCAGAAGCAATCGTTCCGAACCGGTTTGTCCGCTCTCCTTCAGGCGACTTGATCAGTGTTGATAGCAGACCCACAAATCTCAAGCGATCCGACCAGGAAATTGTTCGATGGGGTATCGATTTCACCCACAGCATTGGCGGCGCAAAAGGCGATTCAGCTGCGAAAACGCTCATTTTTTCTGATGCGGACGATCTTGAAAGCAGGCTTCCCAAAGGGGCGATCATCACGCGAGTTCAGGCTGGCAGCGAAGCGGCGAGGCCATTTGAGCAAACCCATAACCGGCTTGTCGTCACGCTTACGCACACGATCCGGCTGCGAGATACATTGCTTGCACCAGATGGAATCACAAGATTGGACTTGCTAAATGGATTCGCCGTTGGACCAAGAGGCGGCAATGCGAGGCACAGCATCCGGTTGCAATCCGGGATTTCAGTCAGCGGCTTAAACGCCAATTTTTCGGCCAGCTGGAACAGCGGAAGCTTTGTAAGGGAAAACGCAATCTCACCCCAGGCGTCTGTCAACGACTTACGTTTTTCAGATTATCTGCTGGTCGATTTTGGCGTGAACGTTGATCTTGGTGACAAGTTTTCGTGGGCACAGAAAAGCCCCTTTCTTCGCAAGACACGCCTTTCCTTTGCTGTCGCAAACCTGCTCGACAGCAACGTCCTGGTGACAAACCAATTGTCACTGGTGCCTACCGCATATCAGCCTGACTATCTGGACCCGCTTGGACGAACGGTTACGGTAGGAATTCGAACCAGATTCTAGCCGCGGTTGACGTCCCGTGGTGAGATCGCTTGCGCAAATTTCGAGGTTCATTGATATGAACCGCGATTATCGTGACTTGGCATAAATCTGCTTCCTTGAGGCTTTTTTCCAAGCCCCAAGACTCCCTCTTGCCTTTCCGCCAACATCCTCCTAATGGCGGCGCTCGATTCAGCAGGCTTCGTCCCATCTGAACAAATACATCCAAACCACAAGAAGGCTTTTTAAAATGGCAAAGGCTAAGTTTGAGCGGACGAAACCGCACTGCAACATTGGCACGATCGGTCACGTTGACCACGGCAAGACCACGCTGACTGCCGCGATCACCAAGGTGCTCGCCGAAACCGGCGGCGCGACCTTCACCGGCTATGCCGACATCGACAAGGCGCCCGAAGAGCGCGAACGCGGCATCACCATTTCGACCGCACACGTCGAGTATGAAACCGCCAACCGCCACTACGCCCATGTCGATTGCCCGGGCCACGCTGACTATGTGAAGAACATGATCACCGGTGCTGCCCAGATGGACGGCGCGATCCTGGTGGTGAACGCTGCTGACGGCCCGATGCCGCAGACCCGCGAACACATCCTGCTCGCCCGTCAGGTCGGCGTGCCTTCGCTGGTCGTTTACATGAACAAGGTTGATCAGGTCGACGACGCTGAAATCCTCGAGCTGGTCGAAATGGAAATCCGCGAACTGCTCAGCTTCTATGGCTTCGATGGCGACGCGATCCCTGTGATCCCGGGCTCGGCGCTGGCAGCACTCGAAGGCCGCGATGACGCCATCGGCAAGGAATCGATCTACGCGCTGATGAAGGCCGTCGACGAATTCATCCCGCAGCCTCCGCGCCCGACCGACAAGCCGTTCCTGATGCCGGTCGAAGACGTGTTCTCGATCTCGGGTCGTGGTACGGTTGTGACCGGCCGTGTCGAAACCGGCATCGTCAAGGTCGGCGAAGAAGTCGAAGTGGTCGGCCTGCGCGACACCCAGAAGACCGTCGTTACTGGCGTCGAAATGTTCCGCAAGCTGCTCGATCAGGGTGAAGCTGGCGACAACATTGGCGCACTGGTTCGCGGTTTGAAGCGTGAAGATGTTGAGCGCGGCCAGGTGCTGTGCAAGCCCGGTTCGGTTACCCCGCACACCGAGTTCAGCGCTGAAGTCTATGTGCTGTCGAAGGACGAAGGTGGCCGTCATACGCCGTTCTTCGCCAACTACCGCCCGCAGTTCTACTTCCGCACCACCGACGTGACCGGCGAAGTGATCCTCCCTGAGGGCACCGAGATGGTCATGCCGGGTGACAACGTTTCGATCGGCGTCAAGCTGATCGCGCCGATCGCGATGGATCCGGGTCTGCGCTTCGCAATTCGCGAAGGCGGCCGCACCGTCGGTTCGGGGGTTGTCAGCACGATCACGAAGTAATATAGGCCCGCATCCGCCGGGGGATAACCAGATTCGTTCTGGCCCCCGGCGGTCGGTTTTTTGGGGGGTCATCGGGCCCTCTTTGCTCTTTCTCATCGGTAGCAGGTCACAATGGAAGCTCAGAATATCCGTATTCGCCTCAAGGCATTCGATCACCGCGTGCTTGACCAGGCGACCGGCGAAATCGCGGACACCGCCCGCCGTACCGGCGCGCTGATCCGGGGCCCCATTCCCCTGCCGACGAGGATTGAAAAGTTCTGCGTCAACCGCGGACCGCACATCGACAAGAAGTCGCGTGAGCAGTTCGAAGTGCGCACCTACAAGCGGTTGCTCGATATCGTGCAGCCCAACGCCGCCACCGTGGACGCGCTGATGAAGCTCGACCTGGCCGCCGGCGTGAACGTCGAGATTAAGCTGGCTTAATCGCCGGCTGGGCCGTAAGGCCCGACCTATCGGCTTCGGCCGTTACGCAGGGGGGAACCCCCGCGCGGACATAGGGATACCTCCGGTCAACTGACCGGGCATGCGTCCCCCGTCTTGCTGCTCCACTTGCGGGCAGCACCCAGCCCGGACGGGGCTCGCTTCACATTTGGGTTGGACACGCCCCTGGGGATGGTCCCCTTGGGCCTCTGTGAGGAGACTGATCATGCGTACCGGCGTGATCGCTAAAAAGGTGGGGATGACCCGCCTGTTCCAGGAAGACGGTCGGCACGTGCCGGTTACCGTTCTGGCGCTGGAAGATTGTCAGGTGGTTTCGGTTCGCACCGCTGATCGTGACGGCTATGTCGCGGTTCAGCTGGGCGCCGGCTCTGCCAAGCAAAAGAACGTTGCCAAGCCGCAGCGTGAACATTTTGCCAAAGCTCAGGTGCCGCTCAAGGCTCGTGTCGCGGAATTCCGCGTGGCGGACGATGCGTTGCTCGAAGTTGGCGCAAGCATCGCAGCCTCGCACTTTGTGCCTGGCCAGCTGGTCGATGTCTCGGGGCACACCCAGGGCAAGGGCTTTGCCGGCGGCATGAAGCGCTGGGGCTTCGGCGGCATGCGCGCAACGCACGGCGTTTCGATCAGCCACCGTGCTTTGGGTTCGACTGGCCAACGCCAGGATCCGGGCAAGGTCTTCAAGAACAAGAAGATGGCCGGTCACATGGGTGACAAGCAGCGCACCCAGCAGAACCTTGAAGTTGTGCGCGTCGATGACGAGCGCGGCCTGATCTTCGTCAAGGGTTCGGTCCCGGGTGCGAAGAACAGCTGGATGACCATCAAGGATTCAGTGAAGGTCGCACGCCACGGCGAAGCGCCTTACCCGGCAGGGCTCAAGGGCTCGGCCGCAGCAACAGAAACCCCGGCAGCTGCCGATACGCCTGCGGAAGATACCGCTGCTGTCGAAGCCGCCGACGGTCAGGAGGGCTAATCGTGAAGGTCAAGGTCCTCAACCTCGATGGTTCGGCCGCCAAGGGCGAAGTCGAACTCAACGATGCGGTGTTCGGTCTCGAACCGCGCGCCGACATCCTCCACCGCGTTGTCACCTGGCAGCTCGAAAACCGCCGCGGAACTGCTCGCCCGACGCGTGAGCGTTCGGAAGTAGCCCGCACCGGCAAGAAGTTCGGTCGCCAGAAGGGCGGCGGTACGGCCCGTCACGGCGATCGCCGCGCTCCGGTGTTCATCGGCGGCGGTAAGGCCCACGGTGCCCGTCTGCGCGATTTCGACATCTCGCTGAACAAGAAGGTCCGTGCGCTCGGTCTCAAGATGGCACTCTCGGCCAAGGCCAAGAGCGGCCTGGTCGTGGTCGACAGTCTGGACGTCAAGGACGCCAAGACCAAGGCCGTCGCGGCTCAGCTTGCCAAGGCGAACTGGGGCAAGAAGGTGCTGGTGATCGATGGTGACACCGTAAACGAGGGCTTCGCCCGCGCTTCGGCCAACCTGTTCGGGGTCAATGTGCTCCCGGCGATCGGTGCCAACGTCTATGACATCCTGAAGCATGACACGCTGGTGCTGACGCGCTCCGCGGTCGAAAAGCTGGAGGCGCGGTTCGCCCTCCCGGGAGGGGCTAACTAATGGCTAAGGCTGCAATCGACACCCGTCACTATGACGTGATCGTGGCTCCCCACATCACCGAAAAGGCGACGCTGGCCAGCGAGCACAATGCCGTGGTCTTCAAGGTTACGGAAAGCGCAACCAAGCCGCAGATCAAGGCTGCGGTCGAGGCGCTGTTCGATGTCAAGGTGGTGAGCGTCAACACGCTCAACCAAAAGGGCAAGACCAAGCGCTGGAAGGGCCGTCCCTACAAGCGCAACGACGTTAAGAAGGCGGTTGTTCGCCTGGCCGAAGGCCAGTCGATCGACGTCACCAGCGGGATCTGAGGCGCACCATGGCACTCAAGAACTATAACCCGACCAGCCCGGCGCGTCGTGCGCTGATTCTGGTCGACAAGTCGGCGCTGTGGAAGGGCAAGCCGGTCAAGGCGCTTACCGAAGGTAAGCACAAGACCGGTGGCCGTAACAACAAGGGCCACGTTACCTCGCGCGGGATCGCCGGCGGTCACAAGCAGAAGTACCGCTTCATCGATTTCAAGCGCCGCAAGTGGGATGCTCCCGCGACGGTCGAGCGCATGGAATACGATCCCAACCGCACCGCGTTCATCGCCCTCATCAAGTATGCGGACGGCGAACTGGCCTACATCATCGCCCCGCAGCGTCTGGCTGTTGGCGACACGGTTGTGGCCGGTGAGAAGACCGACGTGAAGCCGGGCAACGCCATGCTGCTCAGCACCATGCCGGTCGGCACCATCTGCCACAACGTGGAGATGAAGCCGGGCAAGGGCGGCCAGATCGCCCGCAGCGCCGGCACTTACGTGCAGGTCGTCGGCCGCGACCGCGGCATGGTGATCGTTCGTCTCAACTCGGGCGAACAGCGCTACCTGCGCGGCGATTGCATGGGCACGGTTGGCGCGGTTTCGAACCCCGACAACCAGAACCAGAACTTCGGCAAGGCCGGCCGCACCCGCTGGCAGGGCCGCCGGCCGCTGACCCGCGGTGTCGCCAAGAACCCGGTCGACCACCCGCACGGTGGTGGCGAAGGCCGCACCTCGGGTGGCCGTCATCCGGTTACTCCTTGGGGAAAGCCGACCAAGGGCGCCCGTACTCGCAACAACAAGCAGACGGACAAGCTGATTATCCGTTCGCGTCACGCCAAGAAGAAGAGGTAAGCCACCATGGCACGTTCCGTCTGGAAAGGCCCCTTCGTCGACCTGCACCTGCTGAAGAAGGCAGAAGCCATGCAGGACGCGGGCACCCGCTCCGCTCCGATCAAGACCTGGTCGCGTCGTTCGACGATCCTGCCGCAGTTCGTTGGCCTGACGTTCAACGTCTACAACGGTCACAAGTTCATCCCGGTTTCGGTGAGTGAAGAAATGGTCGGGCACAAGCTTGGCGAATTTGCGCCCACGCGCAGCTTCCCGGGCCACGCTGCCGACAAGAAGGGTAAGCGCTAATGGGCAAGGCAAAAGCTCCGCGCCGCGTAGGCGAGAAGGAAGCCCTGTCGGTCGGCACCACGATCCGTGGTTCGGCCCAGAAGCTCAACCTGGTCGCGGCCCTGATCCGCGGGCAGAAGGTCGAGGCGGCCATGAACATCCTCGCTTTCTCGAAGCGCGCGATGGCCCAGGACGCCCGCAAGGTGCTGGCTTCGGCGATCGCCAATGCGGAAAACAACCACAACCTCGACGTCGACGCTCTGGTCGTTGCCGAGGCTTCGGTCGGCAAGTCGATCACCATGAAGCGTTTCCACACGCGCGGCCGTGGCAAGTCCACGCGCATTCTCAAGCCGTTCAGCCGGCTGCGCATCGTGGTCCGCGAAGTCGAGGAGGCCTGATCCATGGGTCATAAATCAAACCCCATCGGCCTGCGCCTGCAGATCAACCGGACCTGGGACAGCCGCTGGTACGCCGAAGGCAAGAGCTATGCGAAGATGCTTGAGGAAGACCTCAAGATGCGCAAGTTCGTGCTTGAAACCCTCCCGCAGGCCGCGATCTCGAAGATCGTGATCGAGCGCCCGGCCAAGGTTTGCCGCGTTTCGATCTATGCCGCCCGTCCGGGCGTGATCATCGGCAAGAAGGGCGCGGACATCGAAAAGCTGCGCGGGGCGCTGGCCAAGATGACTGGCAGCGACGTCAAGCTGAACATCGTCGAAATCCGCAAGCCGGAAGTCGATGCCAAGCTGGTCGCCCAGGGCATTGCCGATCAGCTGATCCGCCGTGTCGCGTTTCGCCGCGCGATGAAGCGCGCGATGCAGTCGGCCATGCGGCTTGGTGCCGAAGGCATCAAGATCTGCTGCTCGGGCCGTCTCGGCGGTGCGGAAATCGCCCGTGTCGAGCAGTACCGCGAAGGCCGGGTTCCGCTGCACACGCTGCGTGCCAACATCGACTATGCCGAAGCCGAAGCGCTGACGACCTATGGGATCATCGGGATCAAGTGCTGGGTGTTCAAGGGCGAAATCCTTGGCCACGACCCGATGGCGCAGGATCGCCTGATGCTGGAAGCCCAGACCACGGGCGTGCGTCCGGCCCGTGAAGATCGCAGGAATTAATCATGCTGCAACCCAAGAAGCATAAATTTCGCAAGCAGTTCAAGGGCCGGATCAAGGGTGACGCCAAGGGCGGCACCGATCTGAACTTCGGGTCCTATGGCCTCAAGGCGCTCGAGCCGGAACGCGTCACCGCGCGCCAGATCGAAGCTGCTCGCCGTGCGATCACCCGCCACATCAAGCGCCAGGGGCGCCTGTGGATCCGCATCTTCCCCGACGTGCCGGTTTCCAAGAAGCCTGCCGAAGTCCGTCAGGGTAAGGGCAAGGGTTCGGTCGAATACTGGGCTGCCCGGGTCAAGCCGGGTCGGATCCTGTTCGAGCTGGACGGCGTTGCCGGCCCGCTCGCCGCCGAGGCTTTCAGCCGCGCCGCGATGAAGCTGCCGATCAAAGTCAAGGTCGTTGCCCGCCTGGGTGACACCAGCCACCTGGGAGGCGAATAATGGCCAACGCCGCTGACCTGCGGGCCAAGAGCGACGACCAGCTCTCGGCCGACCTCGCCGACCTGAAGAAGGAGGCCTTCAACCTCCGCTTCCAGGCTGCGACCAACCAGCTCGAACGTCCCGCGCGCATCAAGGAAGTGCGCCGCGACATCGCGCGGATCAAAACGCTGCAAGCCGAGCGCACCAGCGCTTCGGTCAAGGCGTAAGGAGACCAACGATGCCCAAGCGTATCCTGATCGGGACCGTGGTTTCCGACAAGACCGACAAGACCGTTGTCGTGAAGGTCGAACGCAAGGTGAAGCACCCGCTCTACGGGAAGATCATCCGCCGTTCGAAGAAGTATCACGCCCACGACGAAGACAACTCGTTCAAGACCGGCGAGACCGTTCGCATCGAGGAAACCCGCCCGATGTCGAAGCTCAAGACCTGGAAGGTCATCGAGCGCGTCACCGCTGGCAAGGCCGCCGCTGTCGAAGCCGACGTTTAAGTTTCTTGGAACTGCCGGACTGGTTCCGGCAAGCCATTAGGAAGGAACCGGATCTATGATCCAGATGCAATCCCAGCTTGATGTCGCTGACAACAGCGGCGCCAAGCGCGTCCAGTGCATCAAGGTGCTGGGCGGATCCAAGCGCCGCACGGCGGGCGTGGGCGACGTCATTGTGGTGTCGGTCAAGGAAGCCCAGCCGCGCACCAAGGTGAAGAAGGGCGACGTCCACCGCGCGGTGATCGTTCGTACCCGCAAGGAAGTGCGCCGCACCGACGGCAGCGTGATCCGTTTCGACAGCAATGCTGCCGTGCTGATCAACAAGAACGCTGAGCCGATCGGCACGCGTATCTTTGGCCCCGTGGTCCGCGAACTGCGCGGCAAGGGCTACATGAAGATCATCAGCCTTGCGCCGGAGGTGCTGTAATGGGTGCCGCGAAGATCAAGAAGGGCGATAACGTTGTCGTCCGTTCGGGCAAGGACAAGGGCCGCACCGGCACTGTCCTGCAGGTCATGCCGAAAGACGGGAAGATCCTCGTCGCGGGCGTGAACGTCGCTGCCCGGCACCGCAAGCCGAGCCAGACGAACCCGCAAGGCGGCATCGACCGCCGTGAGGCGCCGATGGCAATTTCGAAGGTCGGCCTGGCCGACCCCAAGACCGGCAAGGCCACCCGCGTGCGCTTCGAAACGTCGAAAGACGGCAAGAAGGTCCGCGTGGCCGTCAAGTCCGGGGAGAAGATCGATGGCTGATTACACGCCCCGCATGAGGGCCAAGTACGACACGGAAGTCACCAAGGCGATGACCGAGAAGTTCGGCTACAAGAATGTGATGGAAGTGCCCAGGATCGAAAAGATCACGATCAACATGGGCGTCGGCGAAGGCAGCCAGGACAAGAAAAAGGTCCAGATTGCTGCCGAGGAAATGGCGCTGATTTCGGGCCAGAAACCCGTGATCACCAAGGCGAAGAAGTCGATCGCGCAGTTCAAGCTGCGTGAAGGCATGCCGATCGGTTGCAAGGTTACCCTGCGCCGCGAACGCATGTACGAATTCCTCGACCGCCTGATCACCGTCGCCATGCCCCGCATCCGTGACTTTCGTGGTCTCAACCCGAAGTCGTTCGATGGTCGCGGCAACTACGCGATGGGCCTGAAAGAGCAGATTATCTTCCCCGAGATCAGCTACGAGCAGATCGAGAAGGTGCGCGGGATGGACATCATCGTGACCACCACTGCCAAGACCGACGATGAAGCGCGCGAGCTGCTTCGTCTGTTTGGTTTCCCGTTCCCGGCGGAAGCCGAAACCGCGCAAGCGGCCTGAGTTAGAGAGAGCTTAAGTCCATGGCGAAACTGAGTTCCGTAAACAAAAACGAGCGGCGCAAGATGCTCGTCAAGAAGTACGCGGCCAAGTACGCGAAGCTGAAGGCTGTAGCGGGCGACAAGTCGCTCGACGAGACCGAGCGGATGATCGCCCGGCTCAAGCTGGCTGAAGTTCCGCGCAATGCGAATCCCACCCGGGTCCGCAACCGCTGCGTCACCACCGGCCGCCCCCGCGGCTACTACCGCAAGTTCGGCCTTTGCCGGATCGAGCTGCGGGATAAGGGCAACAAGGGCCTTATCCCCGGCCTGACGAAGTCGAGCTGGTAAGGATCAAGCGATGGCACTGACCGATCCCCTGGGTGATATGCTCACCCGCATCCGCAACGGCCAGCGTGCGAAGAAGGACTCTGTCCTTTCGCCGGCTTCGAAGCTGCGCGCCCGCGTGCTCGAAGTTCTGCAGCGCGAAGGCTACATCCGTGGTTTTGCCGAGGACGCCACTGGCGCCCATCCGCAGCTGCGGATCGAACTGAAGTATTTCGAGGGCGAACCTGCGATCAAGCATGTCGCTCGCGTCTCCAAGCCTGGCCGCCGGGTCTACTCGGGTTCGAAAGAACTCCCGGTGATCCGCAACGGCCTTGGCATCACCATCGTCTCGACGCCCAAGGGTGTGCTTTCGGATGCCGAAGCCCGCGCTGCGAACGTCGGCGGCGAAGTGCTGGCGGAGGTGTTCTGATGAGCCGCATCGGTAAACGTCCGGTGTCAATCCCGAGCGGCGTCAGCGCCGAAATCGCGGATGGCACCCTGATCGTGAAGGGCCCGAAAGGGACCCTCTCGCTGCGCCTGCGTGACGAAATCAGCTACACGATCGATGGCGATGCCATTGTCGTGAAGCCGGCCAACGACACCAAGGCAGCCCGCGCGTTCTGGGGCATGCAGCGCACGCTGGTTGACAACCTGGTGACCGGCGTGACTGCTGGCTACACCAAGGTGCTCGAAATCACCGGTGTCGGCTACCGCGCCAATTCTCAGGGCAAGAACCTGAAGCTGCAGCTCGGTTACAGCCACGACGTCGACTTCGCGGTGCCCGAAGGCATCGAGATCAAGACGCCGGACAACACCACGATCGAGATCTCGGGCATCGACAAGCAGAAGGTCGGCCAGGTCGCGGCCGAAATTCGCCGCTGGCGCAAGCCTGAACCCTACAAGGGCAAGGGCATCAAGTACCGCGGCGAGTACATCTTCCGCAAGGAAGGGAAGAAGAAGTAATGGCCAAGCTCAACCTTTTCGAGCGCCGTCGTCGGCGCGTTCGTACCGCGCTCAAGGCGCGTGCCGGCGGCCGTCCGCGGCTTTCGGTGCACCGTTCGGGCCGTCACATCTACGCCCAGATCATCGACGATGCCGCTGGACGCACCGTGGCTGCCGCCAATTCGCTGGGCAACAAGGCCGGAGCCAACGTCTCGGCTGCTGCCGATGTCGGCAAGGCGCTCGCCGAAGCCGCCAAGAAGGCTGGCGTGACTACCGTCGTGTTCGATCGCGGCGGTTTCCTGTTCCATGGCCGCGTCAAAGCGCTGGCCGACGCCGCACGTGAAGGCGGGCTGGAGTTCTAAGATGGCTGATGAAACCAACAACGAAGCCGAAGTCGCCGCAGTAGCGGTTGATGCACCGGCGGCTGCTCCCGAAGGCGGCGAGCGCGAAGCGCGCGGCGGTGGCCGTGGCCGTGGGCGCGGCGGTGACAATCGTGGCGGCGGTGATCGCGGTCGCGGTGGCGGTGGTCGGGGCGGCAACGATCGCGGCCGGGGCCGCGGCGGTGATGACGATGGCGGCGAAGAGCTGATCGAAAAGCTGGTCCACATCAACCGCGTCTCCAAGACCGTCAAGGGCGGCAAGCGCTTCGGCTTTGCCGCGCTGGTTGTGGTTGGCGATGGCAAGGGCCGGGTTGGCTTTGGTCATGGCAAGGCGCGCGAAGTGCCTGAAGCGATCACCAAGGCGACGGCATCGGCCAAGAAGGCGATGGTCCGCGTTCCGCTCAAGGAAGGCCGCACCCTGCACCATGACGGCAAGGGCCGGTTTGGCGCCGGCAAGGTCAACCTGCGCTCGGCTCCGGCCGGGACCGGGATCATCGCGGGCGGCCCGATGCGCGCCGTCTTCGAAAGCCTGGGCGTGGCCGACGTGGTGACCAAATCGGTCGGCACCTCGAACCCCTACAACATGATCCGCGCCACTTTCGACGCGCTGGTCAACCAGACTTCGCCGAAGTCGGTGGCGCAGCGCCGCGGCAAGAAGGTCGCCGACCTGCTGGGTCGCGGCGGCGCGAGCGTTGCCGAGGCCGAAGCGGCCGCCGGCGCGATTGTGGAGTAAGCGATATGGCGAAGATCAAGATCAAGCAGATCGGCTCGCCGATCCGGCGTCCGGCAAGCCAGAAGAAGATCCTCATCGGTCTGGGGCTGGGCAAGATGAACCGCGTGGTCGAACTGGAAGACACCGCCGAAGTACGCGGCGCGATCGCCAAGCTGCCGCACATGGTGGCCGTAGTCGACTGACGTCGGATTGACCGAAAACACGTTCAGGGGCCCCGGAGCGATCCGGGGCCCCTTTGCTTTGCCGGTTGTTAACCATCAAAGGCTAGGATCCGGGCCGGTTTCAGGGGGCCTGGATTTTGGCAGGATCGAGCACGCAGCAGCACTATACATTGGTTGACGGACTGCGCGGCGTCGCGGCACTCGCCGTCGTGCTCTATCATTACATGCATTTCGCGATGACGGGCACCGATCACGATCGCTATGTCGAATACCTGTCATTGCAGCCGTTCCGGACTGTCCTCGGGCCGTTCTATGTTGACGGGCACTATGCGGTGCAATTGTTCTGGCTGATTTCCGGCTTTGTCTTCGCCGCGGTCTATTTCGGGCGGAACACAACCACCCGTGGGTTCGCCGCCAATCGTTTTGCTCGCCTCTATCCGCTGCATCTGCTGACCCTGCTAATCGTGGCGGCATTGCAAGCGGCGGCGCTGGCCAAACTTGGGCATTCGTTGCTTTACGACAATTTCGACTGGCGGCATTTTGCCCTGCAGTTGTTCTTCGCCTCGGACTGGCTCGAGGGGCAGGGTCACTCGTTCAACGGGCCGATCTGGTCGGTCTCGATTGAAGTGGTGGTCTATGCACTGTTTTGGTTCTTGCGCGAGCCGCTGCGCAGGGCTGGGCCAGTGGGTTTGCTTGGCGCAATCGGGCTGTGTCTGATGGCGAGCGCCCTGGGCACGGTGACACGCATTCCAGTCTGCGCCTTTTACTTTTTCAGCGGGGTGGCGCTGCTTCGGCTCCACGAATGGCTGGGTTCGAGATGGCGGCTGCCGGTTGTCTTGGGCTTTGCGGTGATTGGCGGGGTTGGCCTGGCGCAGGACAACGCGATGCTGCGCGAAGTTGCGGGCCTGACCGGATTGTTCGCCGCCGTGTTGCTGGCGCTTGCCAGCGTTGAGAACCGGACGAGCGCGGGGCTGCGCCGGGCATCTGGCTGGTTGGGGGATTGCACATATGGCATTTACCTGTGGCATGTGCCGTTGCAGCTGGCGCTGATGCTGGTGCTGCTTCCTGCGGTCAACCCGGCAATTCTGGCAAGCAAGGCGTGGTTCCTGCCGCTGTGGCTGGGCGCGGTAATCGGAACGGCGCGGCTGAGTTTTGTGTGGATCGAGCGCCCGGCTCGTGAGGCGCTGCGCCGCCTTGGCACGCCGCGCGGCAAAGGACAGGCCGCATGGGCTGGCTGAGGGTCCTGCTCGCGCTTGCGGTGCTGTTCGAGCATACCGGCGGCCTTGGCGGCTATTGGATGGTTGGCGGGCCGCTGGCGGTGCAGGCCTTTTTCATCATCTCGGGCTTTTATATGGGGCTGGTGCTCAACGAGCGGTATGACCGGCCCGCGCTCAACCGGCTGTTCTGGACCAACCGGGCGATCCGGATCTACTCGCTCTATTTCCTGTCGCTGGCGGCATATCTGGCGGTGTTCTTGCTGGTGCAATGGAAGACCGGTGCCTCGCCGCTTGATCGGTACCTGTCGGATCAGTTGCCATTGGCGCAGCGTATCGGGCTCGGCTTGCTCAATGTCAGCGTGATCGGACAGGATCTGCCGCTGTGGCTCACTGCCGAATCCGGCCAGCTGGCCTTCACCGGGGCGCCGCTCGCCGCCTCTGCGCAATCGGTATTTCACTACATGGCGATCCCGGTGGCTTGGTCGCTCAGCCTTGAGCTGTGTTTCTATCTGCTCGCCCCGTGGATCGCGCGACGTCCCTGGCGGCAGATTGCGGCGCTGATGATCATCTCACTGGCGTTAAGGGCGGGCTGTGCGGCGTTTGGGCTGGTCGCCGACCCGTTCAGCTACCGATTCTTTCCGTTCGAGTTGGCGCTGTTTCTGGCCGGAGTCCTGGCGTACAAGGCCTGGGCGGCGCGGCGCGACTTGTGGGCAAGGCCTGGAATGCGATTGCTGGCGCTGACCGTGCCGCTGGCGACCCTGGCCTATCCATTCCTGCGCGGAGATGCCTCGATCGATCACTTTTTCTTGCCCCAACGCCTGTTCTACCTCACGCTGGTCGCCCTGGCGCTTCCGGCAATTCACGCCTGGAGCCAGCATTCGAAGATCGACCGCACGCTGGGCGAGCTGTCCTATCCGCTCTATCTCAATCACTTGCTGGTGCTGGGTCTTCTGGCCGGGGTGGTCGAGGGCTCGGTCCAGACCACGCTCGCGGTCGCGTTGGTCGGCCTTGCGCTTGCCTGGCTGACGGTGCACTTTGTCGATGCCCGGATCGAGGCTTGGCGCCGCACCCGCGCCTTCAGCGCAGGGGCCGCATAAAGGGGGGTGACATCGCCGTGCGCTTCGCCTATGCGCGCGCCTCCTAATCAGCGCGACTAAAGCGAAAGCGAGTGCAAAACATGAAACTGAACGAACTTCGTGACAACCAGGGTGCCCGCAAGTCCCGCATGCGCGTCGGACGCGGCATCGGTTCGGGCAAGGGCAAGACCGCCGGGCGCGGCCAGAAGGGTGCCAAGGCACGCTCGGGCGTTTCCATCAACGGCTTCGAAGGCGGCCAGATGCCGCTGCACATGCGGATCCCGAAGCGCGGCTTCAACAACATCTTCGCCAAGGATTTCGCCGAAGCGAACCTGGGGCTGGTCCAGAAGGCGATCGAAGCCGGCAAGCTCGACGCCAAGGCCGTGATTGACCACGCTGCGCTCAAGGCCGCTGGTCTGGCCCGCGGCGGCAAGGACGGCGTACGCCTGCTCGGCAAGGGTGACTTCTCGGCCAAGGTCAAGTTCCTGGTGGCCGGCGTTTCGGCCGGGGCCAAGGCAGCGGTCGAAAAGGCCGGCGGTTCGGTCGAAGTGCTCGATGCGGGTCCGAGCGAACACGAAAAGAAGACCGCACGCCGCGACGCCAACAAGGCGGCCAAGGCAGCCAAGTAGCACCGCACAACCGATCCCCGCCCCAGTGGCGGGGATTTCGGTTCTGAGGGGTTTGGACTTCGCGGATCGCTCCCTATATGGAGCGCGACGGCCGGAAAATCCGGCACCCAGACAAGGCAATAGTCCCGATGGCATCACGCGCCGACAACATCGCGAGCAATCTCAGCCTCGCCAATTTCTCCAAGGCTACCGAACTCAAGAACCGCATCTGGTTCACGATCGGAGCGCTGGTGATCTTCCGCTTCCTGAGCTTTGTGCCGCTGCCGGGGATCAACCCGATCGCGCTGAAGGCCTTCATGGAACGCAATTCGGGCGGGATCCTTGATTTCTTCAACATGTTCTCGGGCGGCGCGCTGGCCAACTACAGCCTGATCTCGCTCGGCGTGATGCCCTACATCACCGCCTCGATCGTGGTGCAGCTCGCAGCTTCGCTCCACCCCTCGCTCGCCAGCCTCAAGAAGGAAGGCGAAAGCGGACGGCGCAAGCTCAACCAGTACAGCCGCTATGGCGCGGTGTTCCTCAGCGTGCTGCAGGGCTATGCCGCTTTGCGCAACGCCGATGTCCAGGGTTTCGCGGTCGATCCGGGTCCGCTGTTCTACACCGCCGGGCTGATTTCGCTGGTTGGCGGCACGATGTTCCTGCTGTGGCTGGGTGAGCAGATCACCAGCCGCGGGATCGGCACTGGGGTCTCGCTGATCATCATGGCCGGGATCGTTGCAGGGATGCCGACCTTCTTCTCGAACATGTTCACCCAGTACAGCACCGGGGCGATGGGCGGCTTCACGATCGCTGCGATAATCGCGATGGTCGTCGGCCTGGTCCTGTTCATCTGCTTCATGGAGCGGGCCAGCCGGCGGCTGTTGATTCAGTATCCCAAGCGCGCGAGCCAGAGCGGGATGATGCAGGCCGATCGCAGCCACTTGCCGCTGAAGATCAACACCGCGGGCGTGATCCCGCCGATCTTCGCCAGCTCGCTGCTGCTGCTGCCGCTGACGATCAGCCAGTTCGCCGGCAATTCGGTTTCGCCGGATTCGGGGATAGGCAGCTTTATCATCGGCCTCAACCAGTACCTTGGCCATGGCAAGCCGGTCTATATGCTGCTCTATGCGCTGGGGATCATGTTCTTTGCCTTCTTCTACACCGCGGTGGTTTTCAACCCGGAGGAAACGGCCGAGAACCTAAAGCGCAACGGCGGCTTCATCCCCGGCATCCGCCCGGGCAAGAGCACCGCTACCTATCTGGACTATGTGCTGACCCGGATCACCGTGATCGGCGCGCTCTATATCACTTTCGTGTGCGTGCTGCCCGAATATGTGCTCGCGCAGACCGGGATCGGGTCGATGTTCCTGGGTGGGACCAGCCTGCTGATCGTGGTCAATGTTACGGTTGATACAATCACGCAGATCCAGTCGCACCTGCTGGCCCACCAGTATGGCGATCTGATCAAGAAGGCCAAACTCAAGGGCCGCATGCGGTAGATTTCGAACGGGGATTTGGACGTGGACATCATCCTGTTGGGACCGCCCGGAGCGGGCAAGGGCACCCAGGCCCAGCGTCTGGTCGAAGCGCACGGCATGCGCCAGCTTTCGACCGGCGACATGCTGCGCGCCGCGGTCAAGGCCGGGACGGCGGTTGGCCTCCAGGCCAAAGCCGTGATGGACCGGGGCGAGCTGGTTTCGGACGAGATCGTCTCCGCGCTGATCGGTGAAGAGCTCGACGCGCTGGGTGCCGGGCAGGGCGCGATCTTCGATGGCTATCCCCGCACCGCTGCCCAGGCC
>JANPMA010000205.1:0-7181 GCA_031422595.1 Novosphingobium sp.
CTGGCGCGGGCAATCGCCGCGTGGACTTGCGGTGTGGGCCCCTTGGGAGGCGTGGCGGCAATGGACCTGGGCTCGCTCAAGCGAAACTCCCGCAACAGTTGAACGTCGCGGAGGTCTCAGCAAGGGGCGTGCCAGATCAGCGCACGGCGGCGTAAACGTAAGCCGGCGTTCCCGCCCGATAAAGCGCGGGCGAGCCGGTCAGCGCGTCGAGCCGGGCCGCAACATTGGCCGCGATCAGGTTGCGAACCTGGCGGTTTACCTCGTTCAAACGCCGCGCTGCATCGAGCAGACCGCGGCATTCGGCATCGAGCGTGGCCGGATCGGTGAACGATGCGCCCATATCGACCGTGCCGCACAGCGCGACCTTGTCGTTGGCGCAGCCCATGATCGCATCAAGGTCGAGCCCGGCAAGCGCCTGCCGTTCGTCCTGCAGCACGGCAATCATCTGCCGCAGGGTCTCGCGCAGTTGGGCAGAGTTCATTTCCCGCTCCTCAACAACAGCCCGGCGGCGATCATTGCATCGGCCACTTTCATCGGCAGCACCGGATAATGGCCCTGCTCGATCGCCTTGCGGATCAGGGCAACGCGCTCGGAATTGACCGGGGCCTCGCCCGGATCGAGCGCCGCGCTGCGCTGTACCGCCGATTGCGGTGCGGCGTGGGCCCGTGCGGTGTCGTTGGCCACCGGGGCGGCCTTGCCTGGAGCCACCGGGCCAGGGCCGCGGGGCGTCTGGGGACCAAAGGGTCCAAGTTCGATGGGGGGCATCTCGCCGCTCCTTAGCTGGGTTGTCAGACCCAAGGACGGCGGCTACCCCCAAGCTTTAAGGGTTAGCGGCAGACATGTGCCGGATCACGGCAAGTCGATGCCGACCAGCCCCGGCCGGATCACCCGTGCGCGCAACGCCGGTGCGCCCGGATTGGCGGTGCGGACCTTGATCCAGGCTCCGACCGGCCCGCTCTCGAGCGCCTCGCCCCTCTGCGCCACCGTGAAGCCCTCACCGCTGACTGCGATCGACACCGCATCGCCGCGCATTATCGCCAGAGCCACAGCTTCGTTCCGGCCCGTGCCCGCCAGGGGCACGAACAGCCGCCACCCGCCCGGCCCAGGGCAGCTGACCTCGACGGTATCCTGCCGCGCACCGTACCAACGGGTCGCCAGCGGGATCCCGCACGGAGCCAGCCGCAAGCGCCGGTCGACCGGCAACGCGGCCCCGCCCGGCAGGCCTTGCGGCACTGCGGTGAACTGCTCCACCGCGCGGTCGATTGCGGCCAGATCGGCATGGCTCTGGGCCAGGGCCGGAGCCGCGATGGCCAAGGCGGCCAGCGGTAACAGGGTTCGGATCATGGTGCCTTCTCCTTGGCGAGTTGCACTGCCCCACCCTGCAACGGGCGTGCCAGCGCCGCCTGATCGTAAGTCAGCGTGGCCAGCAGCGGACCCTCGGCACCCGGTTCGATCAGCACCCGCGCCGGACGTCCGGCCTGGGCGGAAAGCACCAAGGCGGGCTGAGCCTGGGCGGGCGACGCAACAATGGTGAGCCTGAGCCGCGGGTCGGTGGCAGCAGTGGCGAGCCAGTCCTTGAGCGCCGGACCGCCCTGCCCGTCGCTCCAGACCGCCACCGGCTCGCCCAGCGCGGGCAAGGCCGGCGGCGCGCGCGGGGGCGGCGCGGCGGGTGCTTCCTGCTGGCTGACAACTGCGGCGGTGATCATGAACAGGATCAGCGACAGATCCGCCAGAACGGTTTGCCAGCCGCTCCCGGCGCGCGCGATCATCGAGTTTCGGCCGAAACCAGGCCGATCCGTTCGGCCCGCCCGCGCTGCGGCATGGCCTTGGCGAGGTGGCCGGCCAGCCAGTCGAGCACTTTCTGCCGCTCGGCCTCTTCGGCCGCGGCCTTGCGTTCGATCATCCGCGCCAGCGGGGCGAGCAGCAGGTTGGCTCCGAGCAGGCCGTAGAGCGTGGTGATCACCGCCATCGAAATCGCTGCGGTGAACGATCCGCGCGCGATCCCCTCGGCCGGAAGCTGGCTGAGCGAGATCAGCGTGCCGGCCAGGCCGAAGACCGGCGAAAGCTCGGCCGCCTGGGCCAGCGTGCGTACCGCGCGCTCGGCCTCGCCCAGCCGGCGGGCCTTGTGCGCCTCGTGCGCGGCCAGCAAGGCCGGGACCGAACGCTGGGCAATCAGCGCGTCGGTCGCCTCGTCGAATTCGCGGTCGCCAAAGTGATGCGGCTGGGCGCGCAGCAGGCCATCGCGCTGGATCTCCTGGATCTGCAGCGCCAGTTCGGCGCGGGCCGGATCGGGATCGAAGCCCTCTTCGCTCAGGGTTCTGAGCTTGGCCCAGGTCAGGCGGCAGTCGCTCCAGCCAGAGCGCAGCACTGTGGCCAGCGCCGTCCCGCCAAAGACGATCAGCGCCGATGGTCCGTCGATCAGGTTCATCAGGTTCATGGGGCGGCTCCCTTCGCACGCGGTCTCTGGCGATAGAACGGCAGCCCGCCGCCGCTTTCAGCCGGCGGAACCAATTTGCCGGAAGCGGCAGGATCTTGCCGCCCTGCCGCTCCCGAGACCCGCGCATTTGCGCCATTTTACGAACTGGCACGGCACTTGCTGAATGTTCGGCACGCATAGACGCGAAGGAGCATGTCATGGCCAGCAGCCTGTTCGGAATTCACGGGGACGCGCTCCAGCTGCGCTCGCAGCGGCTGGGACTGATCACCTCGAACATCGCCAATGCCGGGACCCCCGGATACAAGGCGCGCGACATCGATTTCGGCGCCGCGCTCAAGGCCCGCCAGAGCGGCCAGTCGCTTGACGCTTCGGCCAGCGGCGCGGTGCGTTACCGCGTGCCGGTGATGCCCAGCCTCGATGGCAACACGGTCGAAATGGCGACCGAGCAGACCGCCTTCGCCGAAAACGCGATCGGCTATCAGGCGACGCTCAGCTTCATTCGCGGGCGGATCGATACATTGACCCGCGCGCTGAAGGGCGATTGAGCGTGGCTGGCGTCCCTCCTCCGCTCACCCTGTTCGGGGTCGCCCAGCGCGGCATGTCAGCCCAGCTGGTGCGGATGAATGCGGCAAGCTCCAACCTGGCCAATGCCGGTTCGGTCGCAACCACCGAGGGCGAGGCATATCGCCCGATCCGCGCGGTTTTCGCCGAAGACTTCGACAAGGCCTCCGGGCTTTCGACCGTGCGGGTTTCCAGCGTGATGCGCACCAGCGCCGCGCCGGTGAAGGAGTACAATCCCAACCACCCGCTGGCCGATAGCGAAGGCTACATCTTCGCCGCCCCGGTCGATGAGAATGCCGAGATGGTCGAGATGCTCGACGCCTCGCGCCAGTACGCCAACCTGGTTGAGGCCATTTCCACCGCCAAGCAGCTGATGCTCGATACCATGAGGATGAAATAATGCCCGTTAGTTCAATCACTTCCGGTGGGCAGCCGGCCGCATCTCGGCCGCCTTCGCAAATGCTCGGCCAGGCCGATTTCATCCGCCTGATGACCACCCAGATGAAGCTGCAGGACCCCCTCGAGCCGGTCGATAACAAGGAGATGATCGCCCAGATGGCGCAGTTCTCCTCGCTCTCGGGGATCGAAAACATCAATTCGACGCTGAAGGCAATCTCGGCCCAGCTCGACAAGGTCCTGCGCGCACAGGGCACCCCCTCAACCGCCACACCGGAGTAACACCAATGTCCTTCTACACCTCTTTGAACGGCCTCAAGAACGCCCAGACCGAACTGTCGGTGATCGCCAACAACCTGGCCAATGCCGAAACCACCGGCTTCAAGAAAAGCCGGATCAATTTCGCCGATATCGTCTCCAGCTCAGCTTCGACCAATCCCAAGCTGGTCAAGGGGATCGGGGCGACAGTGCAATCGATCGACCAGAATTTTTCGCTCGGGCCGGTCCAGCAGACCGGGGCCGCGCTCGATCTGGCGATCGACGGCGAAGGCTTCTTCACCAAGGTCAACGCGGTTTCGGGCAAGACCTTCTACACCCGCAACGGCAATTTCAGCCTCGATGGCAGCGGCTATGTCACCGATTCGAGCGGGGATCGGCTGCAGATCCTGCCGGTCGATGCCACCAACACCGTCACTTCGCTGACCCCGCAGGATGCCGTCGCCCCGCTGAGCAATGGCACGGGCTCTGCCTTCGTCGGGGTGACCGTCACCAACGATGGCTCGATCATGGCCTCTTACGCCGATGGTTCCACCCAATCGATCGGCAAGGTCGCGCTGGCGGCCTTCGTTGCGCCCAATGGCCTGCTTCAGGTAGGCAACCAGGACTGGTCCTCGACCGGTATCTCGGGCGCAGCGACCTACAACCAGCCGGGCGCGGCGCGGTTCGGCAACATCATGTCGGGCAGCCTCGAACAATCGAACGTCGATATTGCCGAGGAGATGGTCGGGCTGATCACCGCCCAGCGCTATTTCCAGGCCAATGCCAAGGCCATCGATACCGCCACCCAGCTCTCACAAACCGTGATCAACCTCAGGACCTGACCCCTTAATTCAGGGACACAATACTAATTAGCGGTTGGTTCGAGCCAGACCCGGGCGCGTCGCTAATTAGTATTGTGTCCCTGAATTAAACAAGGAGATGCCGCATGGACCGCCTGATCTGGACCGCCGTCACCGGCATGAACGCCTCGATGGCGCGCCAACGGATGATTGCCAGCAACATGGCCAATGCCCAGACCCCCGGCTTTCGCGCCGAGGTGATGGTCCATACGCCGATGACGCTGCAAGGCCCCAGCCTCGAGGTGCGTTCGATGAACGACGCCGCGGTCTATGGCGCGCAGATGGATCCGGGATCGCTGGTCGAAACCGGCCGCCCGCTCGATCTGGCGCTGCAGGGCCAGGCCCTGCTCAGCGTCCAGGCCAGCGACGGCAGCGAGGCTTATACCCGCCGCGGCGACCTTTCGATTTCGCCAGCCGGCTTGCTGGTCAATGGCGAGGGCGTGCCGGTGCTGGGCGATAGCGGACCGATCAGTGTGCCGCCCGGCAGCAGTGTCTCGATCGGCCAGGACGGCGCGGTGCTGGTCCGCGACAAGGCCAATCCCCAAGCCCCGCCGCAAAGGGTCGGCCAGATCAAGCTGGCCAGCTGGCAAGGCACCCGGATCGAGAAGGGCCTCGACGGGCTGTTCCGGGTCTATGGCGGCGGCGCGTTGCCGCAGGACCTGGAAGCCAGGGTGATTCCCGGCGCGCTTGAGCAATCGAACGTCAAACCCGCGCAAGTCCTGATCGAAATGGTCGAGGCCCAGCGGCTTTACGACATGCGCACCAAGCTGGTCGCCCAGGCCAAGGAACTCGACGAAGGCGGCACCAGCCTGATGCGGCTGGGCTGATGATCCTCCCCGGCACGGGGAGGGGGACCATGCGCAGCATGGTGGAGGGGTACAGGCGAGTGGTCCTGACCTTTCGACGTTGTGACCACTCGCACGTACCCCTCCACCATCCCTACGGGATGGTCCCCCACCCCCGGTGGGGGAGGCATTGAAAGGAATATGAATGCCCACCTCAGCCCTCCACGTCGCCCGCACCGGGCTTGAAGCACAGGACGCGCGGATGCGGGTGATCGCCAACAACCTGGCGAACATCGGCACCACCGGTTACAAGCGCGACCGCGCCAATTTCGCCACGCTGGCCTATCAGGACGACCGCGTCGCCGGGCAGCAGAGCTCCAATGAGACCGCCTATGCCACGGGGCTCAACCTGGGCACCGGGGTTTCGGTGCAATCGACCACTTCGATCACCACGCAAGGGACGCTCAGCACCACCGGCAACGCGCTTGACCTGGCGCTTGATGGCGATGGCTATTTCCAGGTCCAGCTGCCCGGCGGCAAGCTGGGCTATACCCGCGCGGGCAATTTCAGCCGCTCGGCCGAAGGCCAGCTGGTCACCGCGCAAGGCTATCCACTCCAGCCGGCGATTTCGATCCCCGAGGGTGCTGCCTCGATAACCGTGGCCAATGACGGCACCGTCTCGGTCACCACCAGCGCCTCGGCCGCGCCGACCGAGATCGGCCAGATCACCACGGCCAGTTTCGCCAACTCGGCGGGCTTGCAAGCCCTGGGCGACAACTTTCTGTCCGAAACCGCTGCCAGCGGTGCCGCGCAGATCGGCGCGGCAGGCGACGGAGTGCGCGGCGCGATCCGCCAGGGGATGCTGGAGGCTTCGAACGTCAACGTGGTCGAGGAACTGGTCGACATGATCGAATGCCAGCGCGCCTACGAAATCAATTCCAAGATGATCAGCGCGGTCGATGAAATGCTGCGCAACGCCAACCAGACACTGTGAGGATTAGCCGATGAGCCATTCGCCAACAGTTGCAGCTAAGCCCCTCCCCTTCAGGGGAGGGGTTGGGGTGGGGTCTGTCAGTCAAACGCGACGCCGAGTTATGCGGACAAACCCCACCCCCAACCCCTCCCCTGAAGGGGAGGGGCTTAAGAGCTTCGCACGCAAAGTTGCCCTCCCACTTTGCGCGCTGGCGTTCTCAACGCAGGCCTGCGCCGGCCCCAAGCCCAAGCCGGGTTTCGAAGCCGCGCTGCCCGCGCCGCCGCCTGCGCCCAGGCAAGCCGATGGCGCGATCTTCAACGCCCAGAACGGTTACGCCGCGCTCTATCAGGGACACCGCGCCCGGGCGGTGGGCGATCCCTTGACGATCGTGCTGACCGAAAACACCAGCACCACCAAAAGCGCCGGATCGAAAAGCGCCAAGAGCGGCAGCTTTGGCGTGACCCCGCCCGCCACCGGACCCTTGAGCTTCATCAAGCCCGAAAGCGTCAGCGCCAGCGGCAATACCGCCTTCAAGGGCGATGGCAGTGCCAACCAGACCAGTTCGCTGTCGGGCGAAGTCTCGGTCACTATTGCCGAAGTCCGCCCCAACGGCACCGCTTTGGTGCGCGGGCAGAAGCGGCTGATGCTGAGCCAGGGCGAGGAATGGGTGCAGGTTTCGGGGATCGTCCGCCTGGCCGATCTTGATGCCGACAACCGCGTCGCCTCGACCCGGGTGGCCGATGCGCGGATTGCCTATGCCGGCAACGGTCCGGTCAGCCGCGCCAGCCGCGAGGGCTGGCTGTCGAAATTCTTCAACCTGGTCAGCCCGTTTTGAGGGGGATGTGATGGGATTCTTTTCATTCGCGCGCTTCCTAAAGCCCCTCCCCTTCAGGGGAGGGGTTGGGGTGGGG
>JANPMA010000206.1:0-3501 GCA_031422595.1 Novosphingobium sp.
GCCGCGCCGACAATCACCGATCGCACGCCAGCCGCAGCGGCGGAGCCAGCGTCCATATCCGGCAGCCCCAGATCGACCGTCTGCGGCGAAGTCCGCCACTGCCCCAGCACTTTGTCCCCCGCCCAGTCGCGCAGCCCGCAGGCGGTCTTGGCGGTGACCATATCGGCCACATCGCCCAGAAAGAGGAGGTAGGGAGGTTTGAGTTCGATCACGCTGCCACCCCTGCCCTGGCGCAGTCCGGAACCGCCAACACGCCATCCCCCAAGACCCGGCCATGCTGAGCTTGTCGGGCCGAACGCGACCGCAGGTCAACCACTGTCCTTCTCCTTTGCACCTTGCGCTCACCCCTGAAGGAAGAGCGATCCTTCGACAAGCTCAGGACAGACGGATTTGAGTGTGAGCAATTCACATTTCCAGGGCCTTCCCCCAGAGCTTTTCCGAAGCTGGTTGAAGGACTGTCCTTTTCTGGTTGCCGGGTTGCTACAGGCTGTTCCCCAACCCAATCACCCCGCCCGCAACAACTCACTCACCACCGATGGCCTGCGCGCAATCATCGCCAGCAGGACCTGCGCGGGTCCGGTGGGCTGCCGGCGGCCGTGCTCCCAATTGAGCAGCGTGCCCTTGGCCACGCCGATGCTCTTGGCGAACTGGCTTTGCGACAGCCCGGTCTTGGCCCTGATCCCGGCGACATCGATCACCGGCACCTCGATTTTGTGAATGCGCGCGCCAGTGTCCTTGCCTTCGGCAAAGGCAATCGCTTCGGTCAATCCTTCGACGAGGTTGTCATAAAACTTGCTCATCATTCACGCTCCATCACTTTGCGCCGTAGCTCGCCAGCAGCGCCTTGCTCAACTCCACGACATGGGCCAGCTCGGCTTTGCTCAAATTGTCTTTCACATTCTTGGCGAACACACCCACCAGAAAAAGCGGTATATGTGCACCGCCAAAGACAAACAGCGTCCGGTATCCGCCGCTCTTGCCGCCGCCCTCACGGGCAACACGTACCTTGCGCAGACCGCCGCCGAGCGGAACCCCGCTCTCTGGATTGGCGGCGACATAATCGACAATGGCACTGCGTTCCTCATCCGACATGATTGCCTTTGCCTGCTTCACAAAGGTCGCAAGCTCGACAACGGTCTGAAGGGTCGTCATTGCATCTATCTATAGGCTAATGACGTATATGTCAATGACACATAACCCCAGTCCCGTCACCCCGGACTTGATCCGGGGTCCCGCTTCTTGCTGGACCCTTGGGAGAAGAAAAGCTGGACCCTGGGTCAAGGCCCGGGGTGACGAACTTTGGGTATCCTTTGAGCCCCTCCCCGGTGGGGAGGGGTTGGGGTGGGGGTTCGACGCTAGTGTCGCGCAATTCCTTCACCGCCGAACCCCCACCCCTCAATCCCCTCCCCACCGGGGAGGGGAGGCTTAGTGAGGGAGTACGCCAACAACTTTCCTACATGCCCGCCGCCTGCTACGCCGATCCGGTTCTTTGAAATGTCAAAACGGCCAGGGCTCGCTTACGTGACAAGTGTCAAGCTGGCGGATAAAGCGTTATGAATTAAGGCTTTCTATCGTCACGATTGCTTGACAACTTGACAGATGTGTCAAGCAGATAGCCTCAGCTCTTGAGCTTCCAGCCGCTCTTCAGCAGCAGGTACAGCGCGCCCACCAGCACCACATTGAGCACGCCGACGTAGATCGCGCCGTTCAGCACCGCCATATTGGTCGCGCCGATGTCGCTCTGCCCCAGGAAGCCGAAGCGGAAGCCGCTGATGACGTAGAAGAACGGGTTGAGCCGGCTGACCGTCTGGAACGCGGGGGCGAGGTTGCTGATGACGTAGAAGGTGCCCGACAGCATCGTCAGCGGGGTGATCACGAAGTTGGTGATCATCGCGGCGTGATCGAACTTGTCCGCCCAGATCGAGGTGATCAGGCCGATCACCGCCAGCATGACCGAACCCATCAGCCCGAACCAGACCACCGCCCAGGGGTGCGCCACGGCCAGGTGGACGCCGGGCCACAGCAGCATCGCCCCGGTGATCGCCAGGCCCACCAGCACCGCCCGGGTCACCGCCGCGCCGATCAGGCCGACGATCAGTTCCCAGTTGGACAAGGGCGGCATCAGGTAGTCGACAATGGTGCCCTGGATCTTGCCGGCCAGGAAATTGAAGCTGGTATTGGCGAAGGCATTGTTGACCATCCCCATCACGATCAGCCCCGGCGCGATGAAGCTGGCGAAGGAGACGCCCAGCACTTCGCGGCCATCGCGGCCCATCGCGACGGTGAAGATCATCAGATAAAGCAGCGTGGTCATCGCCGGGGCCCAGATCGTCTGGGTCTGGACCTTGAAAAATCGGCGCACTTCCTTCATATAGAGCGTCCACAGCCCCAGCCGGTTGAAACTGGTGAAAATGGGCACTCCCCGCGTCGGAAATCCGGGAGCCAGCGTCCGCGCGGCGGCACTGGCATTTTTGGGCGCGGGAACGGGTTGATCGGCCATGCCTTGGCGACTATCGCCGGGCGAGCCACCTTGCAAGCATCCGGCGCGATTAGCCGGTAGGAAAGAGAAGATACGGGCATGAGCTGGACCGACGAACGGATCGAAAAGCTGACCAAGATGTGGGAAGGCGGCGCCACCGCCAGCCAGATCGCCGAAGAACTGGGCGGGGTCAGCCGCAATGCCGTGATCGGCAAGGCGCACCGCCTGGGACTGAAGGCGCGCCCCAGCCCGGTCAAGCCGAATGAGAAAGAGGCCGCCGCACCCGCGCCCAAGACCTCCAGGGCTGAGACCGCACCGCGCCCGGCCCCCGCAGCGCGCGCCGCTCCGCCGCGCCCCAGTGCTCCGGCGGCAGCAGCGCCCGCCGCCGATGGCAGCACGCCGCCGCCCGCGCCGATGCCGCGGATCGTCTCGGTCGGCCCCGGCGGGTTCCTGCGCCAGGGCCCGGGCGATCAGCAGGCCCCGATCCCGCCGGCGCCGCCGCGCCGGCTGGTTCCGGCCAAGCCCAGCGCGGAAATGGCCGAGAAGACCAGCCTGCTTGAGCTGAACGACCGGATCTGCCGCTGGCCGATGGGCCACCCGGGCGAGCCGGACTTCCACTTCTGCGGGGAAAAAGTGAACCCCGGCTTCCCTTATTGCGTCGAGCATTGCGGGCGGGCCTATCAGGCGCAATTGCCGCGCGGGCATCGCCGCCCGCCCCCGCCGCTGCCGTTCGGCGGCCCACGGGTCCGGTGATGCGAGGCCGGTTGCTTGCTGGGCTGGCGGCGCTGGCCGTCACGCTGGCCGGCAGCGCGGCGCAGGCCTGGTCGGAGGCCAGCCACCAGGTTACCGGGGCGATCGCCTGGCAAGACCTGCGGCAGAACCACCCGGCCGAGCTGGCCGAATTGCTCAGCCTGATCCGCCAGCATCAGGATTACGGCAAGTTCCAGCCGTTCTTCGCCCAGCTCTCGCCCGAACTTCAGGAGCGGGCCCAGTTCGAAGTGCTTGGCCGCTGGCCCGACGAT